>JAPPPX010000012.1 GCA_028817305.1 Gammaproteobacteria bacterium
ATTCGCCAGGGTCATCGCCCCAGCGTATCAACCCTGCCCCAGGCTTGCCAGCGCAAGCCCGGTGCAACGCTCGAGCGATCAAGCGCTCACGAGGAGCGGTCGCGGGGGGCGTTGCCTTCGCCCCGGGGCTGTTCCCGGGCCGTCGCGGGCGCCGGGTCATCCTGCCGGGGGGGCGTGTGCGCCCCGGCCTGCTGGAAGAAGCTTTCCTGCATCTCGCGCCAGAGTTTGAGGTTGCGCTCGGCCAGCACCGACAGCGCGTCCATGGGGTTGCTGGCGATCATGCGCTGGAACTGCGACTGAAAATATTGTTGCTGCGCCACGAACAGGTCCAGGCTTTTTTGCAGGTATTCTCCCAGAATGCCCTGCATGGAGCCGCCGTAGAAGCGGATCAGTTGCGTCAGCAGCCGGGTGGAAAAAAGCGGTTGCCCCTGGTATTCCTGCTCCGCGATAATCTGCAACAAGACGCCGCGGGTCAGGTCCTTGCTGGCGTCCCGTGCCTCCTCGATGCGAAAGTCCACGCCTTCCCGCACCAGCTGGCGCACGCCTTCCAGCGTGATATAGGAGCTGATCCCCGTGTCGTAGAGGCGGCGGTTGGGGTATTTCTTGATGATGCGGGGCGATTCGCTCATGCCGGGTGTGGACGCTCCTGACGCTTCGGGACGGCGGCGGTTCAGCCGATGTGGTGGCCGCCGTTGGCGGCGAGGTTGGCGCCGGTGATGAAACCGCTCTTGTCGGAGACCAGAAAGTCCACCAGGCAGGCGATCTCCTCGACGGCGCCGAAGCGGCCCACGGGGATCTCGCGGCGAATTTGTTCGCGGAATTTCTCCGGCACCTGCATGACCATCTCGCTGTCCAGATAGCCGGGCGAGACGGTGTTGACCGTGATGCCCTTGCCGGCGACCTCCCGCGCCAAGGCCATGGTGAAGCCGTGCATGCCGGCCTTGGCGGCGGAGTAGTTGCATTGCCCGCGCTGGCCCCGCTGGCCATTGATGGAGGAGATGTTGACGATCCGGCCGAAGCCGCTCTCCAGCATGTCCGGCAGAAATTGCCGGGAGACGGCGAAAACCGAGTCGAGATTGATGCTCAGGACGCGGCGCCATTGATCTTCGCTCATTTTGCGCAGGGATGCGTCCATTGCGATGCCGGCGTTGTTGACCAGGAGCTGCGCCGGGCCCAGCCGTTGCCGCACCGCTTCCGCGAGGCGCCGGCAGGAGTCGAAGTCGGACACGTCCGCCGGGATCGCGGCGAAGTCGTAGCCCTTGCCGCCGTTCTCCTGCAGCCAGGCGTCCGCCTTGCTCTGGTTGCGAAAGCAAGTGGCCACCCGGGCGCCGGAGTCGGCCAGCTGGCGGCAAAGCGCGGTGCCCAGCGCGCCGGTGCCGCCGGTTACCAACGCCACCTTGCCGTCATGCCCGATCTCCACGGTCAGCGCTCCACCGCCATGGCGATGCCCTGCCCGCCGCCGATGCACAGGGTGGCCAGGCCGCGGCGCGCGCCGCGGCGCTTCATTTCGTAGAGCAGCGTCACCAGTACGCGGCAGCCGGAGGCGCCAATGGGATGCCCCAGCGCGATGGCGCCGCCGTTGACGTTGACCTTGTCCGGCGCCAGGTCCAGCTCCCGGTTGACGCACAGCGCCTGGGCGGCGAAGGCCTCGTTGGCCTCGACCAGATCCAGATCCTGCGCCTTCCAGCCCGCCTTCCGCAAACAGAGGCGGGTGGCGGGGATCGGCCCGGTGCCCATAACCGCCGGGTCCACGCCGGCGCTGGCGCAGGCAACGATGCGCGCCAGCGGCTCTACTCCCAGTTCGCGCGCCCGCGCCGCGGTCGTCACGGCCACGGCGGCCGCGCCGTCGTTCAGGCCGGAGGCGTTGCCTGCCGTGATCGAGCCGTCCTTGCGGAAGGCGGGGCGCAGTCCGGCCAGCTGCTCGGGGCTTACCCCGGAGCGAGGGAATTCGTCGCGGTCGAAGACGACGGCCTCGCCCTTGCGCTGGGGCAGCTCCAGCGCGACGATCTCCTCGCGAAACCGTTCCGCCTCCAGGGCGCGCTCGGTCTTCTGCTGGCTGGCGGCGGCGAAGGCGTCCTGCTCTTCCCTGGCGATGCCGTGCCGCTCCGCGATGTTTTCGGCGGTGACGCCCATGTGGTAGTCGTTGAAGGCGTCCCACAGGCCGTCCACGATCATGGTGTCGCGAAGGTTCCAGTCGCCCATTTTTTTGCCGTCGCGCGAACCCGCCAGGACATGCGGGGCCATGCTCATGTTCTCCTGGCCGCCGGCAATGACCGCCCCGGCGTCGCCGCAGCGAACCGCCTGGGCGGCGAGATGAACGGCCTTCAGGCCGCTGCCGCATACCTTGTTGACGGTCATGCAGGGGACGGCCTGGGGCAAGCCGGCGGCGATGGCGGCCTGCCGGGCGGGGTTCTGGCCGCCGCCGGCACAGAGCACCTGGCCCATGATGACCTCGTCCACCTGTTCGGGAGGCAGCGAGGCGCGTTCCAGCACGGCGCCGATCGCCTTGGCGCCCAGGGTATGCGCGGGCGTGCGGGCCAGGCTGCCGCCAAACTTGCCGATGGCCGTGCGGGCGGCGGCGGCGATGACGATGGATTCGTTTTCTGCTTTCATCTACAGGGGCTCCCGTGCGATTTCAGGCTGCGTGACGGAAACGGCGGCAACGGCGGCGGCTGCGGGCGCGGTTCAGGCATGCAGGGTGCGCCCCCGGGCGGCCAGCGCCGCCTCGTGCAGAGCTTCCGCCAGGGTGGGGTGGGCATGGACGATATGTATGATGTCTTCGGCACTGGCCTGCAATTCTATGGCGGTAACCGCCTCCGCCAACCATTCGGAGGCATTGGCGGCAAAGACATGTACGCCCAGGATGCGGTCCGTAGCGGCATCGCTGACTATCTTGGCCAGTCCGTCGGTCTCGCCCATGGCGCGCGCCCGGCTGCTGGCCGCCATGGGAAAGCGCCCGCACCGGAGTTCCCGGCCGGCGGCGCGCAACTCCTGCTCGGTCTTCCCTACCCAGGCGATCTCCGGCCAAGTGTATATCACCCAGGGAACGGTATCCACCGACAGGGGCGCCGCGGGCCGCCCGGCCAGCCGCTCGGCCAGCCGCGTCCCTTCCTCGGATGCCTTGTGCGCCAGCATGGGGCCGCCGACTACGTCGCCGACGGCATACACTCCCTCCAGATTGGTGCGCCCTTCGGCGTCGGTGCGGACAAAGCCGCGTTCGTCCAGTTGCAGGCCGGCCTCCCGGGCGCCCCAACCCCGGGTGTTGGCGACGCGGCCGACGGCGACGATCAACTTGTCCACCGTGAGGCTTGCGTCCTCGCCGTCCTGCCGGAACCGCACCCGCACCTCCTTGCGGGCGTCCTGCACGCCCTGGACCGCCGCGCCCAGGCGAATCTGTAGCCCCTGGGCGGCCAGGGTCTTGCGGGCAACGGCGGCGATGTCCGCGTCCGCGGCCGGCAGAAATTGCGGCAGGGCCTCCAGCACCGTCACCTCCGAGCCCAGGCGGTTCCATACGCTCCCCAGCTCCAGGCCGATCACGCCGGCGCCGACAATCCCCAGCCGCGGCGGCGCCTTGGCGAAGCTCAGCGCGTCGCTGGAGTCCACGATGTTGGCATGGTTGATCGCGATCCGCGGCAATGCGGCGGGGATCGAGCCGGTGGCAATGACGATCCGTTCGCCCGAGAGTCGTTCTTGTTCGCCGGCCCTGTCGCCCATATAGGTGACTTGCAGCTGGCGCCCGGGCAGCAGTTGTCCGTGCCCCTGCAGCCAGGATACGCCGTTCTTGCGAAACAGCGCGGCAATGCCGCCGTTCAGCCCGCGCACGATCCGTTCCTTGCGCTGCATCATCTTCTCCAGGTCCAGTCTGGGCTCGCCGGCCTCGATGCCGTGCTCTTGCAGCAGGTGGCAGGCATGCCAGTAGTGATGCGAGGAATCCAGCAGCGCCTTGGACGGGATGCAGCCTACATTGAGACAGGTGCCGCCGAGACCGGGCTTGCCCTCGGGCGTGAGCCAACTGTCTATGCAGACCGTCTTCAGACCCAGTTGGGCGCAACGCAGGGCGGTTACGTAGCCGCCCGGGCCGGCGCCGAGAACGATCACGTCGTAGTTGTTCATGACGGCGGTTGGCGGCGCTCAGACCTGCAACAGCAGCCGCGCCGGATCTTCCAGCAGTTCCTTGACGGCCACCAGAAATTGCACGGCCTCCCGGCCGTCCACGATGCGGTGGTCGTAAGAGAGGGCCAGGTACATCATCGGCCGGATAACGACCTTGCCGTCCTCGGCCACCGGACGCTCTTGAATCTTATGCATGCCGAGGATCGCGCTCTGCGGCGGGTTCAGGATCGGGGTCGAGACCAGCGACCCGAATATGCCGCCGTTGGTGATGGTGAAGGTGCCGCCGAGCAATTCTTCCATGGCCAGGGTTCCCTGGCGGGCCTTTTCGCCCAGTTCCCGGATGGCGCTCTCGATCCCGGCCAGCGACAGCCGGTCGGCGGCGCGCACTACCGGCGTCACCAGACCGCGGGGCGCGCTGATCGCGATACTGAGGTCGTAGTATTCGTGGTAAACGATGTCGCCGTCCGCCACGGAGGCGTTGACTACCGGGAAGCGCCGCAGGGCCTCCACCGCCGCCTTGGCAAAGAAGGACATGTAGCCCAGCCGAACGCCGTGCCGCTGCTCGAATTCTTCCCGGTAGCGGCGGCGCAGCTCCATCACCGGGCGCATATTGACTTCGTTGAAGGTGGTCAGGGAAGCGTTCTCGCGCTGCGATTGCAGCAGCCGCTCGGCGATCCGACGGCGCAGGGCGCTCATCGGGACGCGCCGCTCGGGACGCGCGGCCGGGGACGGCTGTCCCGGTTGCGGCGCCGCCGGTTGCGGCGCCCCGGCGCCCTCCGGCAAGGACGGCGCGGCGACCTCGGGTTGCCCGGGTTGCGCCGGCGCCGCGGCGGCCTGCCCGGGCGGCGAACGCTTGAGATGGTTTAGCACGTCTTCTTTGAGCAGGCGGCCCGCCTTGCCGGTGGCGGGAATGGCGGCAGGGTCCAGACCATGCTCGGCCACCAGGGCGCGCGCCGCCGGCCCCATCGTGGGCGTGCCGGCGGCCGGCGCCGCCGGGGCGCCCCGCTCCTGCGCGGCCGCTTCCTGCGCGGCGGGCGGCGGCGTAGCGGGCG
>JAPPPX010000153.1 GCA_028817305.1 Gammaproteobacteria bacterium
CCCGGTTGGCAAATCGTCCGGCTTGCCGGTATGATCGCCGCTTTGCGGATATCCGTGGTCGGCATGGACGCCAGCCCGCCGCACAGGCGAAGAAGGGGAGTACAAGGCTAGTTTTGGCTCATTTTTTTTCCAAGGAACGCATCGTTGCCGGTCCCGGTTTCAACCGCTGGCTGGTGCCGCCCGCGTCTATCGGCATTCACTTGTGTATCGGCTCCGTTTATGCCTGGAGCATCTATAACCCTGCGCTGGTCAAGGTTTTCGGCGTGGTCTCCAGTTCCGCGGAGGACTGGACTCTGCGCCAAGTCGTGTGGATATTTACTGTCTCCATCGTTTGTCTCGGTCTGGCGGCGGCCTTTGCCGGGCGGTGGCTGGAAAAGGTGGGGCCCAGAACCGTCGGCTTTGTCGCCGCCTGCTGTTGGGGCGGGGGATACCTGGTCGGCAGCCTGGGGATCTTCACGCACCAACTGTGGCTGCTTTACCTGGGTTACGGGGTGATCGGCGGGTGCGGACTGGGCCTCGGTTACGTATCGCCGGTCAGCACCCTGATCCGCTGGTTTCCGGACCGCCGCGGCATGGCCACCGGCATGGCGATCATGGGTTTCGGCGGCGGGGCGATGATCGGCGCCCCGCTCAAGGAATATTTGATCCGCGCCTTCTATCGCGCCCCCGAATATCTGGGGGCGGCCGACGCCGTCGAACTGGTGACCCGGGAAGGGCGCCGTTTCGCCAGCATCGCAGGCGAATTGCGGGAGGTCGCGATCGTGGGGGCCAACGAGGTCTCCAGCATGGTCGTGCCCGGCCCGGAGGGCGTGTACCTGGTGGGTACCGGCAATGTGGGCGTGGCCCAGACCTTCTTGCTGATCGGGCTGATCTACTTTTTTATTATGACCCTGGCCGCCTTCTCTTACCGCATCCCCGCGGAGGGTTGGCGTCCTGCCGGCTGGAAACCGCTGGAGCAGGGACAGGCCGAGAAGAAAATGATCACGCACCGGCATGTGGATATAGACCAGGCGCTGAAGACGCCCCAGTTCTACCAGTTGTGGATTGTGCTGTGCTTCAACGTGACTGCCGGCATCGGCGTACTGGGCGTCGCCAAGACCATGATGCGCGAGATCTTCGGCACTACCCTGCCGAATATTGTGGACGGCGCCTTCGCCGCCACTTACGTGGTTATGATCAGCGTGTTCAACATGGTGGGGCGCTTCTTCTGGGCCAGCGCATCCGACTACCTGGGGCGGCGCAATACGTATTGGATCTTTTTCGCCCTCGGCATATTCCTTTATTGCTCGATCCCCTTTTGCGCCCAGCAGGTCAGCGTACACCCCGCTGTGTTCTGGCTGGTGTATTTTTATGCCGCCACCATGATCATCTTCACCATGTACGGAGGGGGTTTCGCCACGATCCCCGCCTACCTGGCGGACGTGTTCGGCACCCGTTTCGTGGGCGGGATCCATGGCCGGCTGCTGACTGCCTGGAGCACCGCCGGCGTGCTGGGGCCGCTGGCGATCACCTCATTGCGCGAAAGGTCGGTGTCCAGGGCGATCCATGAACTGGCGGGGAGGGTGGAGCCGCAGGCCTTTTACGACAAGTTTGGGGCCGGTCTGGACCAGATCGAGCTGTTGATCCAGAGTAAGACGGTAACGATCGCCCGCCTGATGGAGATCGCGCCGCCGGGGACCGTGGACCCGACCAGCGGCTTGTACAACACGACCATGTACCTGATGGCGGCGCTGCTGTTCTTGGCCCTGCTGAGCAACGCGGCGATGCGGCCAGTGCATGCCGATCACTACATGGAGGAGAAGGAGGAGGCGCGCGTCTGAATCGCGGCGGCCGAACCGCGCCGGCCCGGGCCGGCAGCGGGAGGCACTCAGGCCTTCCAGTCTTTATAAGGATGGCTGACCAGGGATACGTTGTAGTAACGCGGGTCGCCGGAGACCTCGCGCCCCGCCCAGGGCGGTAGCGGGAAGTCCAGATCCGGGGCGGCCAACTCGATCTCGGCGACGGCCAGCCCGCGGTTTTCCCCGGCAAAGACGTCAATCTCCCAGATGTGCCCCCGGTAGGGCGCATAGTAGCGCGTCTTTTCTATGAGCGGGCGGATACAGAGTTCGTCCAGTATTTCGCGGGCGTCCGGGAGCGGGATCGGGTATTCGAATTCCGTCCGGCTGACCCCAAGGGTGGCGGATTTCAGGTTCAGCGAGGCGCCTTGTCCCGCGATGCGCACCCGTACCGAGCAACGGGAGGCATTCGCCAGGTAGCCCTGGATCAGCCGCACGTTGCGAGTCGTTGCGGAGCGCCAGGCTTCTCCCTTCAGCAGGAACTTGCGTTCATGCTCTTTTGGCATGGTACGGCGGCAGCGTTGCCTCCCATCTCGTTCGCGGCCCTGCGTCCCCGGCTACTCGTCTTCCAGATCGCGGGCTATCCGAAAGCCGATGGTTTGCTGCCGCGTTGTCGCCGGGGCGCGGTCGCGCGCTGCCGTGCGCACCGCCTTCTCCGGGCTCTCGTAAGAGCCGCCGCGGATCACCCGGTAGCTGCAGTCGCCTCCCAACCATACGCGGCTGTTGGTCGGCGCCTCTACGTAATTGGGGTGCCAGCAGTCTTCGATCCATTCGGAGACGTTGCCCACGGTTTCGTGCAGGCCGAAGCCGTTGGCCGGGAGGCCGCCGACGCGGATCGGCATGCGGATGTCGAAGCGGGAGCGGCAACCGAATTGACAGTGCACCCGCCCGGCCTCCATATTGGTGCCCCACCAGTATTGGTTGTCGCTGCCGCCGCTCGCGGCATATTCCCACTCGGCCTCGGAGGGCAGACGGTACCGTTTGCCGGTCTGGTCCGTCAGCCACTTGGCATAGAGATAGGCGTCTTCCCAGGTGATGCCGGAGACGGGCAGGTTCTGGTTCTGGCCGGCCGTCCCCCCGGGCACTTTCCTGCCGGTGATTTTGGCAAAACGCTGGTATTCGGCCACAGTGACCTCAAATTTGCCGATGGCAAAGGGCCGTACCTGGATTTCGCGCAGCGGCTTCTCGTTGGCGTCGCCGTAAAAGCCGGAGTCTCCCATCTTGAAGGCGCCCCCCGGCAACGCGACCATGAGCGGCCCCGGGGGGCCCGTCTGCAGCGGGTCGCGGAAGCTGCGGAGTTCTATGGGCGGCGCCTCCGCGGGTGGCGCTTCTTCTTCGGCGGCGGCCGTCGCTTCCGGGGCGTCCGCCTCGGCCCCTGGCGCCGCGGTTGTCTCCGCATCCCAGTCCGTGCTCCCTGGCTCTTCCAGGGACGAGGGGGATATGTCGGGCGTTTGCTGCGGCAACAGGTTGAGGCGCGGGAGTATGAAAAAGGCGGCCAGCCCCAGGACAAAGATCGCTGCAATGGCGGTTACCGCCTTACTCCCCGGGGCGGCCCTTGCGGCTTGGCGGCTCCGTTCCGCGGGGGTGCGTCCGCCGCGCGCCGCCTTCAGCGTCGTCCGCTCCGGGGCCGGCTTGGGCTTCGCATCGGTCTCAAGCACATCCACCACTACGATCGTGGTGTTGTCCTGGCGGGGCTTTTTCGCCTCTTCGACGCCTTTCAGCAGGGCTTCGGCGCAATCCTTGGGCGTTTTGGCCCATTGCGAGTACTGGATCAATTTGCCCTTGCTCAGGGTGTCCATGCCGTCGCTACAGATCATGATGCGGTCGCCCGGTTTGATCGGGAGGGGCGAACTGGGGCAGTCAATCTCCACGATTTCGTCGCCAGTGACCGCGCTCATCAGCATGTTGCGGGAGAGGCCCGCCTGCTTTTCCACCTCCTTGCCCTCGGCCTTCATGCGGTCCAGGAATCCGCCGTAACTGTGATCGGCGTTCTTTTTCTCTAGTTTCCGAGAACGGATCAGGTAGAGGTGGCTGTCGCCCACGCTGGCCCACCAGAGCCCCGCCTTCTCCAGCACCGCCGCCACCAAGGTGCAGCCCATGCCTTGCAGGGCCGGGGTCTCCGAGATCGTCGCGGTAATGGAAGAGTTCGCCTGCATGACGCTCTCGTGGAGGATTTCGCTGACCTTGCGGGCCGGGTAGTTGGCGCTGACATGCTTGTTGAATGCCTGCACGGCCATGTTGCTGGCCACGTTGCCGGCTGCGTGGCCGCCCATTCCGTCGGCCACGACCACCAGGGCGCTGGCGTCGCCGGCCTTGTCGGAAAGGTGCGTGATGAGGAAGGCGTCTTCCTGGTAATCGCGGGCACCGTCAATCTGGGAGCCGGCAAATTCGAATTGTAAGGCCATATGTTGTCTTCTTGTTCCCGTGCCATCCGCACCTGCAGGCCGGCAGGTGTCCGGCCGCTGCGGGCGCCAGCCTGTCATACAGGCATAGGTTCTTTGCTCTTCTCGTCGCCTGCCGTCCGCAAGGATGAAGATGTCAGGCGACTATTTTAGCAGAATATGTTTCCGCATCTCCTGTCTTGCCGAGCTCCGGCGCATATGGCATTCCTCCTCCCCGCTGCTGGCCATTTTGCGCGGGAATAGCGGGCCGGGGCGCTTTCCCCTCGATTGCGTGGCGGCCAAGATGCTGGACGGGGGGCTGTACAGCCTCGGATACATATGAGCCGGCGCCGCAAAAACAGGAGGGTTCCCTGGCGTCGGCGCACAGTCTGTGTCGAATCCTACCGCGGCTGGGCCTGTTGGCAATAGACGCCTTTTCCGGGGGGCGCTGGAGCCGGCTTGTTGTCTAAAGGCCATCGAATGAGGCGGGGGCGACACCCTGTGGCAGGGGGTTGGGACCATTGCGGCGGCGCTGCCTTGCGGTGGGAATGGCGGCTGTAGGAGTTTCGGCAAGCCTGTTGCCGTTGCCGCCCAGAGGTATAGGCGAGACCTCCCGGGCTCCATGGAATGGGATTGCGCGCTTCGGGCGTCGTTTGGCGAAGGCGGCCTGACTTTCGCCTCATAATGGGTGGTTCCCTCCAGCCGTTACGCAATCGAGGGGAAAAGATTCCCACCCCGCCATGGAGGGTAGATTCCTGCCCCCGCCTCATTTTTCCCATCACTCCCCCCTTGAGGGGGAGTCGCAGCAGCCAAGCCGTCAGGCGCCGGCTGCTGCGGTGGGGGGAAGGCGGCCCTTGCGGTTGCCCTGGACGGTGGGGCGATGGAGGCGCTTTCGATGCTCCCCCCACCGGCGCGACTTCGGGCT
>JAPPPX010000100.1 GCA_028817305.1 Gammaproteobacteria bacterium
GCGCTTGGGCGCGCTTGGCAAAAGCCCGTTGCCGGTAGTATAATAAAGCCGGTTTTGGGACGAAGATTGCGGCAGGGGAATGGGCGCGAAGGCCCATTTTTTTATCCTTGCCCCGCGGGATGGGTAGTAGAGAATGTACAGGCAGGACCGTAAGTTAGCGGCTTTGCTGGAACCGGCGGTAACGGCTATGGGCTACGAAATGCTCGGCTTGGAACGATGGAACCAAGGCGAGGAGACGAAGTTGCGCGTCTATGTGGACCGCCGCGATGGCGGCGTGACAATTAACGACTGCGAGCGGGTGACGGATCAGATTAGCGGCATTCTGGACGTCAACGATCCGATCCGTAACCGCTATTCTCTGGAGGTTTCCTCTCCCGGGTTGGACCGCCCTCTTTTCACCATCGCTCAGTGCGCCCGTTTCGTTGGCCGCCAGGTGCGGATCCGCACCCGCGAGAAGATCGCGGGACGATGCCGATTTACCGGCGCTCTTGAGGAGGCAGGAGAGGCGCAGTTGCGTATCCGTACAGAGACTGGCGAATACGCGATTCCCGAGGCGCTGATCGAACGGGCGCGGCTGGTGCCTGAGTGGAGCGCGGCGCGATGAAAATGGACCCAGCCGATCTGTTGCGGGTGATCGAGTCGGTCTCCAACGAGAAGGGCGTTAGCGAGGAGATCATTTTCCAGGCGGTGGAGGCGGCCTTGGCCAGCGCGATCAAGAAATTACGGCGCAAGGATGTGGACGTGCGGGTGGCGATGGACCGCGCCACCTGCGAGTACGAGGCATTTCGTCGCTGGGAGGTCGTCGCGGACGACGGCGGGGAGGCCGCCGCGGACAGCCCCGCGGAGGATGACGGGGCGCTGGAGTTCCCGGACCGTCAGATCCGCTTGAGCGAGGCGCGCGAGCGGAAGGCGGATGCCGAGGTCGGAGAATACCTGGAGGAGCCGGTGCCGGTAGTGGAACATGGCCGCATCTCCGCGCAGTACGCGCGCCAGGTCATTATCCAGAAGGTGCGCGAGGCCGAGCGGGCGCGGATATTCGAACTGTATCAGGGGCGGGTGGGCGAGATGATCAACGGCGTCGTCAAGAGCGTAGAGCGTAGCGGGGTTGTGGTCGGCCTCATGGACGGCGCCGAGGGCTTTATCCCGCGCAGCGACCTGATCCCGCGGGAGAGCGTGCGTCCGCACGACCGTCTGCGCTGCTACCTTTGCGAAGTGCGCTCCGAGCCTCGGGGCCCCCAGTTGGTGCTGAGCCGCACCGCCACGGAACTGCTGCTGGAATTATTTCGGCTCGAGGTGCCGGAGATCGGCGAGGGCCTGATCGAAATCGTGTCCGGAGTCCGTGCCCCCGGCGCGCGCGCGCGGATTGCGGTGCGGACGCGCGAGCCGCGCATAGACCCCATCGGCGCCTGTGTCGGGATGAGAGGCTCGCGCGTGCAGTCCGTGTCCAACGAGCTGGCTGGCGAGCGGGTGGATATCGTGCAGTGGGACGAGAATCCCGCGCAGTACGTGCTCAATGCCATGGTGCCGGCCGATATCGTTTCCGTACTGGTGGACGAGGACGCTCGGACGATGTCCCTCATTGTGGAGGAAGAGAATCTTTCGCAGGCGATCGGGCGTAACGGGCAGAATGTGAAACTGGCCAGCGAACTGACCGCTTGGACCTTGAACGTGATGTCTTTGGAAGAAGCCAAGGAGAAGAACGAAGAGGATACGGGCCGTCTGCAGCGCGAGTTCCACGAGCAGCTGGAAGTGGGCGAAGAGGTGGCGAGCATCCTGGTGCAGGAAGGCTTCTCGCAGATCGAGGAGATCGCCTACGTGCCGGAGCGGGAGATCCTGGAGATCGAGGAGTTCGACGAAGCCTTGGTGCGGGAATTGCGCGGCCGGGCGAAGAGTTGGCTGCTGACTCGCGCCATTGCCGAGGAAGTGCGCCTGATGGACGTGAAACCGGGTGCGGACCTGCTCGCCATGGAGGGCATGGACCGCGACTTGGCCTACCGGCTGGCCAGCCAGGGCGTAGTGACGATGCAGGACCTTGCGGATCAGTCGGTGGACGAACTGATCGAACTCGAGCGTATGGGCGAGGAACGCGCCGGGCGTTTGATTATGACGGCGCGGGGGGGTTCCAGCGAGGAAGCGCCAGACCAGGAGCAGGTCTGCAATGCTTGAGCAAAGCATACAGGACTTTGCCGAACGGATCGGATTGCCCCTGGATCGCTTGCGGCGGGAATTGGCGATGGCCGGGGTGGACTTCGCGCCGGAAGAAGGCCGGACGCTGACGGCGGAAGAGAAGGCGCAACTATTGCTGCATTTGCGCCACCGCCGCGGCAACGAAGATACGGAGGTGGAACCGAGCCGCATTACGTTGCGCCGCCGGCAGTTCTCCGAACTCAAGGTGCCCGCGGGCGGCGCCCAGGGCCGCCTGCGGGCGCGTCTGCGCGCCGTGAGCGTGGAGTTTCGCAAGAGTCGCACTTACGCCAAGCGCGGCAGCCTGCACAAGGGGCAGGAAGAGGAGGCTTTGGCGCCCGAAAGCGGTTTGCCGGCGTCTCCGATCCCGGAGCAGCCCGTCGTCTCGCCGCCGCCGGCATCTCCGCCGGCGCCCCCGGAGGAGGCGCCCGCCGCCGCCGCCACCCGCGCGGTAGCGGAGGAGATGCCCGCCGCCGCGCCGGAGGCGGCGACGGAGGCGGCGCCCGAGGTTGCGCCTGTGTCTGAAGTGCCGCCCGAGGCAACCCCGCCCGCGGGGGCTGCCGCCGGGACCGCGCCGCCGCCGGCGCCTGCCGCTCCTGCCGCTACAACGCGCAAGGTCGCCGCGTCGGCGCCGGGGAAGGGGAAGAGCAAAGACAAGGCCAAGGAACTGCATATCTCCGTGGAAAAGGCCGGGCGCCGCCGCAAGAAGCCGTGGCTTAAGACCGTGGCCCCCCAGGCCGAGCAGCAACACACCTTCCAGCGCCCCAGTGTCCCGGTGGTGCGCGAGGTGGAGATCCCCGACAGTATTGCGGTAAGCGACCTGGCCTTGCGGATGGCGGTCAAGGTCCCGGAAGTGATCAAAATGCTGATGAACCTGGGCACCATGGTTACGATCAATCAGTCCATAGATCAGGCGACCGCGGCCGTGGTTGTCGAGGAAATGGGTCACAAGCCGAAATTGGTCAAGGAAAATTCGCTGGAGGAGGAAATCCTGCAGGTACAGCCGCAGGCTGGCGAGCCCTGTCCGCGGGCGCCTGTCGTTACGGTCATGGGCCATGTCGATCACGGCAAGACCTCGCTGCTCGACCGCATTCGCAGCGCCGCCACGGCGGCGAGCGAGAAAGGGGGAATCACGCAACATATCGGCGCCTACAGCGTGCGGTTGGAGGACGGCGGCAGAATCACTTTCCTTGATACGCCCGGGCACGAAGCCTTTACCGCTATGCGGGCGCGGGGCACTCAGATCACCGATATCGCCGTGCTGGTAGTGGCGGCGGACGACGGGGTTATGCCGCAAACGCGCGAAGCGATCCAGCATGCCCGCGCCGCTTCGGTGCCGCTGGTGGTGGCCGTCAACAAGATTGACCGCAAAGACGCGGACCCGGAGCGGGTGCGGCAGGAGCTTGCCAAGGAGCAGGTTATCTCCGAGGAATGGGGCGGCGACACCATATGCGTGAACGTGTCCGCCAGCACTGGCGAGGGAGTGGACAAATTGCTGCGGGCCCTGGATCTGCAAGCCGAGCTGCTGGAGTTGCGGGCCGTGGAGAAGGGGCCCGCTTCCGGGACGATCATCGAGTCTTACATGGACCGTACCCGCGGGCCGGTCGCCACGTTGCTGGTGCAGGAGGGAGAACTGCGCAAGGGCGACTATCTGTTGAGCGGCTCCGAGCATGGGCGGGTGCGCTCTCTGCTTGACGAACGGAGCCGGGAAATCGAGTCGGCCGGGCCTGCCACTCCGGCTACCGTGCTGGGCTTTTCCGGTTTGCCTGGCGTCGGCGAGCGCATGATCGCGGCGCCGGACGAGCGTAAAGCCCGGGAACTTGCCGCCCGCCGCAAAAGCCAGTCGCGGGAGCGGGGGCTGGAGGCGCGGTCGCGCAACCGTACGGAGGACATGTTCTCGCGGATCGAGGGCGGCAGCCCGGACGAACTGCGCATCGTGCTCAAGGCCGATATGCAGGGCACTGCCGAGGTCTTGGTGGACGCCTTGGAGAAATGCTCTACCGAGGAGGCCAAGGTCGCCGTCGTGGGCAGCGGCGTGGGCGGGATTACGGAGTCTGACGTGAACCTGGCCCGGACCTGCGGCGGCCTGCTGTTCGGGTTCAATATTCGGGCCGACAGCGCCGCCCGCAAGATGATCCGGGAAGAAGGTTTGGAACTGCGCTACTACAGCGTTATATACGAGATGCTCGAGGATGTGCAGAAGATTTTGGCCGGCATGAAGGAGCCGGAGACGCGCGATAATGTCTTGGGAGTCGCCGAGGTGCGCGAGGTGTTTCGTTCTTCCGGGTTCGGTCAGGCGGCCGGTTGTCTGGTGCTTAGCGGGGTGGTGCGGCGGGGCAGCTCGATACGGGTATTGCGGGACGATGTCGTCCTGTTCGAAGCCAGCTTGGAGTCGTTGCGGCGCTTCAAGGAAGACGTGGCCGAGGTCAAGTCCGGCGTCGAGTGCGGCATCGGCCTCAAGGCATACAAAGATATCCGTGTTGGCGATCGAATCGAGTCCTTCGAACGGGTCGTACAGGAGCGCGCCGCCTCCTGATTCCATGCCCGCGGAATACGGCCGCCACCGGAGGGTTGCAGCCTTGGTGAAGCGGCAGTTGGCCCTCCTCCTGCAAAGGGAACCCATATCGCCGCGGGCGTTGCTAACGGTCTCCGCCGTGACGGTCAGCGCCGATCTGGCGACCGCCAGGGTCTATATTTCCTGTTTGGTTGACGAGCCTTCGCAGCGTGAACGGTTGGTCGAAGAATTAAACGGCCAAGCTGCGCATTATCGCCGGTTGCTTAGCGGCGCGCTGGCCTTGCGCGGCGTGCCGAGGCTGTATTTCGCCTACGACCGCCCTCTGGAAGACGCCCGGCGGGTGAACGAATTGCTGGACTCCCTGCCGGAGGCGCGGGAGAGCGAAGAGAACCCCGGCAAGTAGAACCGCCCGCCGCCATCAAGCCGTTACGCA
>JAPPPX010000098.1 GCA_028817305.1 Gammaproteobacteria bacterium
CCGCGCTCTATTTGCGCTGGATTCCCGCCCCTGTTCAAGCCAGGGGCAAGCTCTGCGCGGGAATGGCGAGGTGGGGGCATGGGAATGGCGGAGCGGGAACCGGGGGCGCAATCTGTTATAATGGCATTTTCGTTTCAGGGAGCGCGGAGGGCGCGAAATAAGGGGGCGCGAAATGACGACGGAAAACGAGACGGAAAACGACTTCTACCGGAACCGGCGGAGATTTCTGACCACAGTGGCCACTGTTCTCGGGGGCGCGGGGGTCGCGGCGGCCGCATTGCCTTTTCTCTCCATGATGATGCCCAGCGCCAGGACCCGGGTCATCGGCCGCCCGGTGGACGTGGATATCGGCGGGCTTCAGCCTGGCGAATTGCGTGTGGTGGAATGGCGCGGCAAGCCAGTATGGGTGCTGCACCGCGCCCCGGAGATGCTGGACGCCCTCGGCAGTCTCGACGAGGCGCTCAGCGACCCCGGCTCGGAGTACGACAATCAGCCGGAATACGCCCATAACCCGCACCGTTCGCGGCGCCCTGAATACCTGGTGATCGTAGGCCGCTGCACCCACCTGGGCTGCTCGCCGGTGTATCTGCGCCCGGAAGACCCGCACTCCTTCGAAGAGCCCTGGAAGGGCGGCTTTCTCTGTCCCTGCCATGGTTCGCGCTTCGATCTGGCCGGGCGCGTTTACAAGGGAGTTCCGGCACAGCCCAACAACCTGGTCGTGCCCAGTTATCGGTTCCTGAGCGACACTCGCATCCGGATTGGCGAAGACGCCGAAGTGGCCTGAAGACGATGCTCCGCGCTGACAGACTTTTCTCCCATGCGCTGAAGTGGATCGATCTCCGCTTCCCTCTGAGCCGCCTGTGGAACGAGCACCTCGCCCGCTACTACGCCCCGAAGAACTTCAATTTCTGGTACTTCTTTGGCGCGCTGTCGCTTCTGGTGCTGGTAATGCAGTTGGTCACCGGGATCTGGCTGACCATGAACTACAAGCCCGCCGCCGACCTGGCCTTCGCCTCGGTGGAATACATCATGCGCGACGTCTCCTGGGGATGGCTGGTTCGCTACCTCCACTCCACCGGCGCCTCGGCTTTCTTCATCGTCGTTTATCTGCATATGTTCCGCGCGCTCCTGTACGGCTCCTACAAGTCGCCGCGCGAGTTGACCTGGATCCTGGGGATGTTCGCATACCTTCTGCTGATGGCCGAGGCGTTCTTCGGCTACCTGCTCCCCTGGGGCCAGATGTCCTACTGGGGGGCGCAGGTCATCATCTCGCTGTTCAGCGCGGTGCCGGTGATCGGCGACGACCTGGCACTGTGGATTCGCGGCGACTTCGAGGTTTCCGATGTCACCCTGAACCGTTTCTTCTCGCTGCACGTGATCGCCATTCCCCTGATGCTGCTGGCGATCGTGGGCCTGCACATCCTGGCGCTGCACGAGACCGGTTCCAACAACCCCGACGGGATCGAGATCAAGGACAAAAAGGGGCAGGACGGAGTCCCCCTCGACGGCATCCCCTTCCACCCTTACTACACGGTGAAAGACATCTTCGGGGCCTCCGTGTTCCTGTTGCTGTTCTCGTTGGTGCTGTTTTTCGCCCCGGAGATGGGGGGGTATTTCCTGGAACCCGCCAACTTCGAGCCGGCCAACCCGCTCAAGACGCCCGAGCACATCGCCCCGGTATGGTACTTCACGCCCTTCTACTCCATCCTGCGCGCCGTGCCGGACAAGCTCTTCGGCGTAGTGGCCATGGGCGTCGCCGTCTTTTTGTTGTTCCTGTTGCCGTGGCTGGACCGCAGCCCGGTCCGTTCCATACGCTACCGGGGCTGGATGTTTCGCGCGGCACTGGCCTGTTTTGTGGTTAGCTTCCTGTTCCTCGGCTGGCTGGGCATACAGCCCGTCACGCCGCTCTACACCATTATGTCCCGGTTCTTCACGGTCATTTACTTCCTGTTCTTTTTTCTGATGCCCTTCTACAGCAAGTGGGACCCGGTGCGGAACCCCCCGGAGCGGGTGGTCTGCCGATGAAGCCGGCGAGGCGCCTCCGGAGCGTTGCGTCGCTTCCGGCTCTTTTGCTGCTCGCTTTCCCGGGGGGAGTCCTGGCGGCATCCGCGGATCGGAACCTCATGGAGGCCAGCGTCTCCCTGTCCGATATCCGCTCGTTGCAAAGAGGCGCGCACGTATTCGTCAATTATTGCGCCGGTTGCCACGCCGCCGCCTACATGCGCTATCAGAGGCTGGCCCGGGATTTGCGAATACCGGAGCAGGCGCTGCGGGAGAACTTTATGTTCGGCACCGACAACCCGGGAGACACCATGGCTAACGCCATGAGCGAGGCGGCCGGCACCCAGTACTTCGGGGTCGCGCCCCCCGACCTTTCCCTGGTCGCGCGCTCGCGCGGGGCGGATTGGCTGTACACGTATCTGCTGACCTTCTACGAAGACCCCGGCCGCCCTTTCGGCACCAACAACCTGGTGTTCCGGGATACTGCCATGCCGCACGTGCTATGGGAGCTGCAGGGGGCGCAACAGCCCGTTTACCGGAAGGTGTTGGACGCGCAGGGCAAGGAGCGGCAGGTCATCGAACGGCTGGAACTGGTGCGGCCCGGCACCCTGGACGAGCGGGAATACAAGGAGCTGGCGGCAGACCTGGTGAACTTTCTGGTGTACCTTTCGGAACCGATCCAGCAAAGCCGCCGCCGCGTCGGCGCCTGGGTCAGTTTCTACCTCTTGCTCCTGGTTATCGTTACCTACCTGCTGAAAAGAGAATATTGGCGCGACATAAAATAGTTCCGCACGTCGGCATGGAGCCTTGCCGCCGCCGGGGCATTTTGCCTGCGCGCCGTCGCCTTATCCGGTAACGTACATGTCCACGATGAAACTTTACTCCAGACCCGATCACCCCATAGACCATATGGTGCGCATCGTCCTCGAAGAGAAGAACGTGGAAGTGGAGATCGTCCTGGTCGAGAACGAGATCCCGGAGGCGGTGGCGGAACGCAACCCATATGACGGCATCCTCACTTTGGTGGACCGCGACCTGGCATTGTACGAGCCCCAGATCATGGCCGAGTATCTGGACGAACGCTTCCCCTACCCGCCCTTGATGCCCGTGGACCCCGTCGCCAGGGCGCATAACCGCCAGTTGCGGTACCGTGTCATGCGCGACCTCTATCAATTGACGGTAAGACTGAACGAAGAGAACGAGATTGCCGCCGCCGATGCGCGCAAGGTGCTGCGGGAACACCTCGCCGCCCTTGCCGGCGTGTTCTCCAGGAAGCCTTATTTCATGTCCGACGAATACACTTTGGCCGACTGTTGCATGGCCCCCTTGCTGTGGCGTCTCCCGCATTACGGGATCAAGCTGCCGCTGTTGGCGCGGAGAAGCATCAAGAAATATTCCGAGAGCCTGTTCGGCCGCGAGGCCTTCGTCAACAGCCTGACGGAGGCGGAACAGGAATTGCGGGAACCCGCGTGAGGGGGGGCGGCGTTACCCGAACTCCCCTGCCTGCCGGGCGGCGCCGGCATTGCGCCGCTCCTGCGTTCCTTGCCGGCGCGCGCCAACGCCGCCGCGAACCGGCCGCCGCGAACCGGGAGAGCCGCGCGATGCCCGAAGGCGCGCGGGCGCCGCAACGGACTGCTGGCGCCGGGCGGCCGGCGGTCGGGTGACCATGCAAGGTTCTGCCCGCGGCGCGCGCCCCCGGGAGGTATCCATAGTCGTGCCGACCTTTCGCGAGGCGGCGAATATCCCGACCTTGGCCGAACGAATACGCACCGCCCTGTCCGGGAGCGGAATCGAGTGGGAGTTGCTGCTGATTGACGACGACTCGGGCGATGGCAGCGAGGCCGTCGTCGCGGAATTGGCGCGGCGCCTGCCGGTGCGCATGGAGGTGCGCCGCGCTGTGCCCCGGGACCTGTCTCTCGCGGTGTTGCAGGGGCTCCGGCTCAGCCGTTGCGAGCGGGTGGTCGTGATGGATGCCGACCTGTCGCACCCTCCCGAACGCATCCCGGACCTGCTTGCCGCCCTGGATGGCGACTGCGACATGGCGATCGGCAGCCGCTACGTTTCCGGCGGCTCCTTCGGGCGCGCGTGGGGTCTGTGGCGCTTTCTGAATTCGCGCCTGGCGACCGTGTTGACGCTGCCGCTCGTGAATTGCTCCGATCCCATGTCGGGGTTCTTCGCGATTCGCCGCCGGCTGCTTCCGGGGCCGGGCCCAGAACCGAGTACGCTGCGCCCCGTCGGCTACAAAATCGCGCTCGAGCTCATGGTGCGCCTGCAGCCGCGGCTCAAAGAGGTGCCCTATGAATTTCAAGACCGGGACCGGGGCGCCAGCAAGATGGGTTGGCGGCAGAGATTCGACTATCTGCGTCATTTGCACCGCCTGTATCTGCACCGGTTCGGGGACTTGTTGCGGATGCTGTACTTCGGTTTCGTGGGCGCCAGCGGTTTTATCGTTGATGTGGTCTGCTACCTGTGCCTGCAATGGCTTGGCCTGGGGCACCGCCTGGCGCGGTTTATATCGTTCTGGCCGGCGGTCACCTGGAACTGGTGGCTCAATCGAAATTTGTCTTTCAGCGGGCGCAGCCATCGCTCGTGCGCGCGCCAATGGGCCGGGTTCGTAGCCAGCAGCCTGCTCGGATTCGGCGTGAGCTACGGTACTTACATTGTCTTGACCGCCTTTGTCCCCGTCTTTTCCGACTATCGGTTGTTGGCGCTCGTTTGCGGCGTTGTCCTTGGCGGCGTCGTCAACTTTCTGACGGCGAATCTGTACGTGTATCGCCTGCATTCGGATGACAAGCACGCCCCGGCCGGGAGCCTGGAGAACGTTGCCGGAGCGTCGGGGAGCCACGAAGATTAACATCGCGCCGAGCTGCCGGGACGCCCATGGGGAAGCAGGCGATAGCGCAGCGGCTGCGATCTCCGCTTAGCGCGTTCAGACTCCTGCCCGCGCCTTTTTTCAGGCACGGCGGCGACGCAGCGGCGCTGGCCGCCGCGGTACTCGGGCCGCTGCTGCTGTACG
>JAPPPX010000174.1 GCA_028817305.1 Gammaproteobacteria bacterium
CCCCGGAAGCTGCCCCCGAAGCCGCCGCGCCGCCGCCCGCGCCCGAGCGGCACCCGACATACTCTCATTTGCAGGTCCAGGCCCGTTGCGTGGGACACGAGGAATTCTGCAAATGGTTCCTGGGCAAGGGTGGGGCAATCTACGCGATCAACAAGGAGGGAGTTGCCACGCACCAAATTAAAAGGTGGGAGGGTCTGCAGAATTTTAAACTGGTATCTGGGGCCATTCAGCAGCAAAGGATAGACCTTCAGGATTTACGCCACTTCGTTGGGGGGGGTGAGATACCAGCGGATATCCAAGAGGGGATGTTAGTGTGGCCTCGGGACGTATGGAACGCCATGGAGCAGAGGCTGCAGAAAATCGACGCCTCTCGCAGCATCAAGTACGAATATGAGGTATCGAACACTGATCTGCAGATGACCGTTAAGGAGGTTGATGACCGGTCTGTTACGCAGGAGCCTTTCTTCGTCGAATCTTTCATACGCCGCAGGAAGTAACCTTTCGGCCACCCACAAGGGGGAGCCTGCCCGATTTTGTGGTTGCCTGCCAGTTTTCGTGGTGCAACGCATCTGCGCCAGCGCGCACAGTCTGCGCCAAGTGGGGGCGGCAACCGAAAAATCCACTCGCCATTAAGAAATTTCTAGCTGGATTTTTCCTTAGATTTTCTTCTGGATTTTTCCTTAGATTTTATTTTTTCGTGTTCTTTTTTTGCGTGGTTTAAGTAGCCCTCAGCGTACTTCTTTATACGGTCGTTTAATTGCAACGCATCAAAAAGATATCCCATGAGCCTAAGTGCCATACGCTGTTTGGGTAGCGATCCCCCCTCCTTACACTGATGACGGCCTATAAGTTGACGCGTAAGTTTCAGAAAGCGATTATTTTCATCTTTTCTAGCGTCCATACCCGGGGTGACATAGGGATACTGCTCGTGGTCGATAACTTGGTCTTCTATAGTCTTCCTAAATAGATAACGAGCCGCTTCATTCACATTATCTAAATTAACAGACCCCAGACGGATAACCTGATTTCCGATTTTATCTGTACCAATAAACTTAGGCTCACTGCTCAAATCTTCTTCATCCGGTTGATTTAGAGACTCAACCAACTTTATTAAAACTCTAGAACTTTTAGAAAGCTGTGTTAATCGCCTTATCAAGGCCCTACGTATATCATCACCAATCAACTTATTCCATGCATGGTATGGAATATATGCCCCTCGCTTAACAAACTCACAAAGAAACAGAGCCCTTAATTCGGACGTTAGATACTGAGGACATTCTAATTTAAGTTCCTTTAATACTGATAATGGGTCGTCAGGATCATCTTTTTCATATTTTTCTATTAATTTTTCCATTTCTTTTTTCTGTCCACGTGTTATATACATTTCTTGGATGAAAAAACTCAAATGTTCTCGTAACTTTCGAAAAAAAATATGCTCATCAGTGTCATCAAAAGATCTTGTTGGAGTAGAAAACGACGATACTCTACCGATGCCTGGGCCGTAGAGTTCTTCTTTTTCCAATCCTTGATGAATTTTATGAAATGGTGTAAAGTGAGCGACTTCCGTATTTTTCCAGTTTTTTATATCTGTCACCAATTTCTCAATTGCATTTTTATCTAGCCGATTGATTACGGCGTTGCCTCCGAATTCTCTGAGTTCCTTTCTAACATAGTCTCCACTTGTACTATCGGGACCATGTGCAAACCGCATCATTTGGGTGCCCCCTTCCTCTTGACGATATGATATGCGCCAGTGCGGCAGTCGCCACAGAACGGTAGCTATCTCAAACGGAGGTGTATCCATACCCTCCTGTCCATTTGGGGTGCAACCAGTCGGGCGTCCACACAAAGCCAATTTTATTGTAGGCCCACCATTAGTAGGTTTTTTTAATGCGTCCAAAATTTCTTTATCACTGGAATATGTGCATTGGGAAAAGAGGGCACCAACAATATCATGATATTGTTCTTTTATGGTTTTCGCTAGTGCCATGTATGCTGGCCAGTAGATCCACTGATACGGCCAACTGAAAAATTTTATGTCCAATTTAGTGTCGTCCATGCTCAACGCCTCCACCTCAACAACGACCGCTCCAACTTACCTATCAGCAAATCCAATGTCAAGGCAATGAGCGCAATGACCAGGACTCCTGCAAAGACCCGCGGCGTATCATACAGGCCGCTCGCCCTGATAATCATGTACCCCAACCCTGCATCGGAAGCGATGAACTCGCCGATAAACGCGCCCAGCAATGCAAGGCCAATCGTTAATCGAAGAGACGAAATTACCCATACGACAGAGGCCGGCAAAATAATGCTCCGAAATATTCGGTAGTTACTGGCGCCATATACCCTGGCCCGCTTGATATAAAGAGAATTAACCTGCTCTGCCCCCGTGAAGGAAGTAAGGGCGGCTACGAAAACCGTGGCCAGGAAAGCCAAGACCACTTTAGCCAAGATGCCAACACCGAACCAGATAATGGTCAACGGCCCCAATGCGAAAACCGGTATCGCGCCTAGCGTGACCAAGTATGGCTTGCTCAACTTTGCAAGGAAACTGGAATACCACAGAGACAATCCCATCAAAGCGCCGACGAAGTTTCCCAGGATAAACCCAGCCAGGGCCTCGAACAAAGTGATGGACGCGTGTCTCTGCAAAGAACCGTTGCCGAGATCCTCGATTAGAACCCCAATCACTGCCAGAGGCGACGAAAAATAAAATTCCCTGCCAGGGGAACCGCTCGAATATAGATGCCACGCGACGACAAAAACAGCTAAGGGAGCAAACGTCGCCAACCGCCGAAGCAGATCAAGTTTCACTGGCAGCCCATCAAATTTCATTATTCGCAAGCATTCCCCATACCTCTCGAAAAATATTTCTCATATTAATGGAATACCTTGACTTTACAGGGTCTCTTTCGTCTTCCGATAAGACAACTTTAAAGGCCCCGGCCACACCGGACGGCATCGCGCCCAACACTACCACCGTGTCAGCCAGGCATATGGCTTCTTCAATGTCGTGCGTCACCAGCACGACAGTTCTTTCAGTTCCGCTATTGATCTTCCGGGTCTCCAACATCAATTCTCGTTCCAAATTCAGTTTCGTTTGATAATCCAGACTGCTGAACGGCTCATCCAAAATCAAAATATCGGGGTTGCACACTAAACTTTGTATCAACGCGATCCGCTGCCGCTGCCCGCCGGACATTTGACTCGGCCATGCTTTCCTCTGGTCCGCAACGCCAAAGCGCGCAAGGTAGTCGTCCACAGCGCGCAGCTGGCTTTCGCCGACATCACCATGACACTCCAAACCGAATAAGGCGTTGGCCCTGCCGGTTCTCCACGGGAGCAGCGCATCCTCTTGAAAGAGATAGGCAAAACGCTTTTCCGAAAGCGGTTCATCGGCAATGATCCTACCGCCGGTTACGGGCTCAAGGCCGGCAAGCAGATTTAGCAGCGTCGTCTTGCCGCAGCCGCTGGAACCGACTATCGAGGTCGTTTTTCCAACCTCAATAGACAGGCAAAGATTCTCAAAAACAGTCGTGCCGTTTTCGAATGTCTTGCTCACTCCATCCAGTTCGATTGTAGCCATTTTTCAGACGCTCCGGAATGCGGTACTGTTAACGCGAGGCCGCACCGTCGCTTCCTCCAGTGCGCCGAAAACTTGCAGAAACAAGCCGAGATAATATTCTTCTTCCGCATTTCTGATCGAAAACATCTTCTTTGCCTCATCGTCAACGCTTACGCCATGCCTGCCGGCGTTCTCAAGCGCATATTTATAGAACGGGCCGCTTGCACTGTTATCCCCGACGCCCGCGCCCTCGGACAACACTACCTTGGGGCGGTCAACGATTGCGTCCGGCAATAATCCGCGGTAACTGTCGCGAAGTATCTTCTTGGTTTGCAGTATGCCTCCGGCGTCACGAGAGATCTTCCATGCGCCAGGCAAAGACAGCGCGTAGGAAACTACCTCGGTATCCAGAAAGGGGACCCGAACCTCAAGGGCGTATGCCATGCCAGTGCGGTCCACCCGTTGCAGTTGGGTCCGGTACAACTGGGCGACAAACATGTTAACCATCTTTCTTACGCTGGCATCAACGTTACTCCGGCTTAGGCAGCTTTCGAACTCCGGATACCCGGCAAAGAGCTCGTCTGCGCCCTCGCCGCAAATCGCCACCTTAAAACCGGCCTGGCTGACTGCCTCCGCCAACCTAAGCGATAGGCTGCCACCTCTGATGTGGTTGGGCTCGAAGCTTTCTATGACCGCGACCGTTTTCGCTATCGAATCCAACAGGGCCTGCTCTTCAATCTGCACAAAACGATAGTCAACGCCCAACTCCTGGCATAATGCCTGTGACGACTGCGGGTCTGGATCATCTGGCGCGGTGCCAATGCAAAACGCCGTGACCTGTCGAACTCTCGATGCTTCGTAAAGCACGATAGAACTGTCAATGCCTCCGCTACACAAAACGGCTACCGGCAAATCCGTCGCAATCCTCTCCCGAACAGATGCTCCGATTTTCTCCCTGAGAATCTTCCGTGCTTCCTTCTTATCTTCATCCGCTTCCCTGCGCGGGTGTACAGCCATGTTCGCATATCGCTCCAGCTTTCCGTTTATCCACGCATATCCCGGATTAATGTTCCTCGGCTGCATACAGCCGGAAACCAAAAGAGATTTCAATTCCGACGAGAAGTAAACTGCCTTGCTATCTTCTGCTATGTACAGCGGCTTGATGCCTACGGGGTCCCGCGCCGCAAAAACCCGCCCCTTGGTTTCATCTGCAATAACGAAAGCGTACATGCCATCGAGATGATCTACTACGTTCACTCCCCATTCTTTGTACCCTGCAAGAATCACTTCCGTATCACAGTCCGATGTAAAGTCATGCCCCCCCTGGATAAGGTGGCGCTTGAGTTGACGATAGTTGTATATCTCCCCGTTGAATACGATCAGCGTCCCATCATTGCCGGTTATTGGCTGTTCTCCACCCGCACTGCGATCTACTATGGAAAGCCGGCAACACCCCAGCCCCCCCAAATTATTGACTGCATAATGGGGAGGCCTATTACCCCTGTGTTTAAGCGCTCGGAGCATTCGTTCCAGGACGGCTGTGGCCTCGGCGCCAAACGTTGCCCCCCCGGGTTTTTGGACTACCGCCGCAATGCCGCACATCATGCAACGCTCCGTGCTATATTTCTTATATGCCATGGTTTTACGGACCGCTTGCCCCACGAGGTAATTCTCAATATAGGCAACGCAGGCTGGAGCAGGAACTCCCGACGATCAGAGGTAACAAACAGATGTCCCGAGAACATCTTCTCAAGAATCTTATGCTCAAGGGTTCTGGCAGCGCAGTACAATCGGGCCGCTTCTATCGGATGATCGGAGCGGGTGCATTTTTCTGCCATGGCAACCAGATTGACTTTCGGCCCGGCTAGTCGCGACCAATCATCGAATGTATGTTTGAATGCCAAATTCTTTATCCTCTCAAGGTCCAATCCGCCCCGTTTCCAGATCCTGGACATAAAGCGCACAGATGCGTTAAGCCGCTTGAAGCAACCGGCGAGCGATTCGAAATATTCACGGATTTCCTCTTTGCCATAACCGTTCAGGCGGGCATGGGTATCGCAGCAAATAATGTCTATCAGAACTCCCGGCGACCACGCCTTAACAACGCCGCCAGCATATGCAGACAACCAGTCACAGGCCCTGCTTTCCGAACCATCTGCGATACGCTTCTCGCCTTTTCCCCATAGTATCAGGAACTGTAATGGCATATCGCTACGCACCGCCCGGTCAATACACTCATAATGCCGTTTTGTCAGTGCGGCTCTCTCACGGAGATATTTCGCTGCCATCAGTGCTTTTGCGACCTCCTCTATAATAGAGGCCCGAGAGGCCCGCCCGTTATTTTTCCCCGGCTGGCTCGCTGTTTTCCCCATGGGCCCGTTCCGCAAAAGAATTATCTACGGTCGCCTTGGCAGCGCTTTCGTCTTGCAAGTCTTCATTTGCGAGCCGAACAGCGATGGCCTTCTCCCAGCCTTCCGGGTCAATCAATGCCCTCCTTGGCATCGTGCCCTCGAGCAACATTCTGTCTATGGCGTTACTCACAATATTTTCGCTTAGCTCTGGGAACATACGTTGGGCGATCCTCTTCACCTCCCCCGGATTTTCGTGCGAAAATCCAAGTGCCGCATCAAGTGCATTCACGGCTTTCTGCACTAACTCCGGATCAGAGTCGCGTGTGGCTTCAAGCGTGTACAGGCCAGTTAAAAAGAACTTGCCGTAATGCTCGGGATACGAAAAAACCACTTCTGCGCCTGCCGCAACCGCCAGCGAGACGGTCGGTTCAAGCACCATTGCGATATCTGCGAGGTCCGCCTCAAGCATGGCCAGGAGGCCCCCGAAGGCGCCTTGAACCACCTTTGCATTCCCGACGATTTCTGCATTGTCTCGCAAGGTCTTGTTTATCAGGGCATAATTTGTGGAAGGGGCTGAATAGGTTGCAATGCGCAGATCTTTTAATTGAGGCAGCGCGGTTATTTTCGAGCGATTTCTGGCCACGCCCCAAAACGGCGCACCCGATACTACCGTGCCCACAACGATGCCTGGTTGCCCCCTTTCCCGGGCAATGGCCGCAAATGTCGGGTCGGCCACACCGAACTGCGCCTGTCCGCTCGCGACTGCAGCAAAGGTCTTTTCATCGCCGCCGCCGTTAATCAGGTTCACTTTCAGCCCTTGCTCTTCGAAAAAGCCGCCTTCTATAGCGACATAGAGAGGCATATATATAAACACATGCCCGAACTGGGCGATGGTAATCTCCCTGAGCCCATCTTTTGCAGCGGGCTTTTCTCCGTCCTCTTCTTGACCGCAGCCGAATAGACCGCTGAGCAGCAGCAGAGAGATAGCGAAAATTACGAGTCGTTTCATAGTATTACTCCATATCACAGGCCGCGAAATCCACAGGGCGTGTATATAGTCAAGCAGAAATCGGGCCAGATTTTAAGAGGGGTTTATAGTAGAAAATAAGCGCCTTTAGTGCAGATACAGAGCCTTATAATGCACAAATACAGCACCTATAGTGCAGATATTTCTCCTGACGCGTTGGAGATCGGCGCAGTGGTGCTCCATAATAGCCGGCGCATCCGCATCTCGCTGAGAGACGCCTGTCCGCACCGGGAGCGATTCCGAACCGTCGCTTGACGGTCGCTTGGCGCTTGGATGCCTCCTGGCCTCCTCCGAGCGCTGCTCCGGCACAAAGACACAGAACACCCGCACACCCGCTATCCTGGCGATGGGTTCTGCACTAGACTAGCCCGGCGGCCAGGGAAAGCGCCGCCGCCTTGATAACAGCCATAGCAATGTACACGATCTGCCCGCAGTGCAAAAAGAAATTCCGGGTCCAGGCCGCACAGTTGACCGCCGCCGGGGGCGAGGTCCGCTGCGGCCTGTGCCGCCACCGCTTCAATGCCCTGGCGCAGCTGCACGACGACCCGTCTCCTGCCTACGAAACGCCCGAATACCAGGAAGCGCTGGCCGAGATCCTGGAGCAGGAATCGGAGGAACGGGGCCGTCCGTTCTGGCTTGTCGGGGCATTGCTGCTGGCATCGCTGCTGGCGCTACAGACGGGTTGGCATTACCGCAACGAACTGCTGACCCGCTACCCGATTCTGCTGCCGTGGGCGCAGCGCTTCTGCGACTGGAGCGGCTGCCTGGCGCTGCGACAGGGGGCGTTGCAGCCCGTGAAAGTGTTGCACCGCGATATCCGTTTCCACCCCTTCTACGAAGGCGCCCTCCTGGCCAATCTGGCCATCGTCAACCGATCCTCCAGGCGGATCCCCTACCCGAACTTTCAGTTCCTGCTCCACGGGGAAGAAGAACAGGCGATCGCCTACCGCGAATTCGCCCCCCGCGAATACCTGGGCAGGGCGCAGGCGGAGCTTGCCGGGATGCCGCCCATGACGCCGGTACACGTCGTGCTGGAGCTGGCAGGGCCCGCCGCCCCGGTGCGGAGTTTCGAGATCGGCTTCGCTTACCCGCGCAATCTGGTTTTCTTCGCCCGGTAATGATACAGTGCCCGCCTCCCACGGATGGGGAAGAATTTGGGGACTGCCGGGAGATGCGGGAAGCGGTATCACGATCCGCGCACGCCAAAACCCGCAAGATGTACCGGGGAATCGGACGCTCACGGGGCACAAAATATTCGATCCGGTTCGCGCCGCCCGGTTTTCGGGGCGCGCGATCTCCAGAAAGCGCCGGCACCTGCCGGCGGTGGCGCCGCGTTTCGCGGCGGTTGGGAAGGTCGGCGTGGCAGGAATGACTAAGGGAATCGGTATCCCCCCGGAACGGAAGCGATCACGGGCCCCGCGCACAAAGGGCGATGCGCGCAAGGGTGGGCGGGCGCCCGCGCCGATGGATAACGGCGGGCGCCTGAGCGAGCAGGTACGCCATTCCCTGGAGACTTACTTCGACAACCTCGACGGTTGTCCCGCACACGACCTCTATCGGTTGGCGATGTCGCAGATGGAGCGGCCGTTGCTGGACGTGGTCATGAAACGCAGCGCCGGCAATCTGAGCCGCGCCTCCCTGGCGCTGGGCATCAACCGCGCCACCCTGAGGAAGAAGCTGAAAAAATACGGCCTGTTGCGCGCCGACTAGCCCGCCGCAAGAGGCGGGCCCGGCACCGGCACGGGAACCCCGCGCGAACCGAACGCCCCTGAGCAAGCATTGGACGAGCAAGCATTGGACGCAACTGCCGAAAATCGCTGCGCGAATTCTCCGGTAAAGCGCGCCCTGATCAGCGTTTGGGACAAAACCGGCGTGGTGGAATTTTGCCGCGGCCTGCGGGCGCTGGGGGTCACGCTGCTCTCCACCGGCGGAACGGCCCGGATGCTGGCCGAAAACGGGCTCGAGGCGACGGAGGTATCGGACTACACCGGCTTTCCGGAGATCATGGACGGGCGCGTAAAGACGCTGCACCCTCGCATTCACGGCGGCCTTCTGGCGCGGCGCGGCAGGGACGACGAACAAATGGCGGCGCATGGCATCGCGCCCATCGATCTGGTAGCGGTCAATCTGTATCCCTTCGAAGAGGTGGCCGGCAACCCCGAGCGCCGCCGGGAAGACGCCCTGGAGGCCATAGACGTGGGCGGGGTCTGCATGTTGCGGGCGGCGGCAAAGAACCACGACTTCGTGACCGTGGCCTCCGACCCCGGCGACTACCGTCCGATCCTCGAGGCGATGCAGCGCGATGGCGGCCGCACCGGCGCCGATCTGCGCCTGTCCCTGGCGCAAAAGGCATTCGCCCGCACCGCTCGCTACGACGGGGCGATCGCGAATTACCTGAGCAGCCTGGGCGAAGAGGGCCGCCACCATGCCTTCCCCCGCTATCTCACCTTGCAGTTCGCCAAGCTGGCCGACCTGCGCTACGGCGAAAATCCGCACCAGGCGGCGGCTCTCTACGGCAGCGAACGCCCCGTTGCGGGCACGGTGGCGGGCGCCGAACAACTGCAAGGCAAGCAACTTTCCTACAACAACATCATGGACAGCGATGCGGCGTGGCAGTGCGTCAACCGCTTTACCGAGCCGGCCTGCGCCATCGTCAAGCATGCCAACCCATGCGGCATGGCCGTGGCCCCGCAGCTTGCCGAGGCGTACCGCCTGGCTTACGAGACCGACCCCGTGGCCGCCTTTGGCGGGGTTATCGCTTGCAGCCGCCACCTGGACCAGGCCACGGCGCGGGCCATCCTGGAGCGCCAGTTCGTGGAGGTGATCGCAGCCCCCAGCGTCGGCCAGGACGCCCTCGGCGTCCTCCGGGACAAGGAAAACGTTCGCGTCCTGGCCATGCAGCGATCGGATGCCGACGCGCCGCAGCTTGAATTGCGGCGGGTCGGCGGCGGCCTGCTGGTGCAAGACGCCGACTGCATCCTGGCCACGCGGAAAGGCTGGCAGACCGCGAGCAAGCGGCGGCCGGACGAACACGAGTTGCAAGACCTGCTGTTCGCCTGGCGCGTGGTGCGCCACGTCAAGTCCAATGCCATCGTCATGGCCCGCGACGGCCGGACGCTGGGCATAGGCGCGGGCCAAATGAGCCGCATAGACAGCGTCCGCTTGGCCGTGAGCAAGGCCAGTGCCGCGGGGCTGAAGCTGCAGGGCGCCGTCATGGCCTCCGACGCCTTTTTCCCCTTCCCCGACGGGGTGGAAGAAGCCGCCGCGGCAGGGATCCGGGCCGTGATCCAGCCCGGCGGCTCTCGGCGCGACGACGAGGTCGCCGCCGCCGCCGACGCACGCGACATGGCGATGATCTTTACCGGCATGCGACATCTGAGCCACTGAGTTGCGCCCCTTGCGCATCCTGGTCGTCGGCGGCGGAGGCAGGGAGCACGCCCTGGCGTGGCAAGCCGCCCGCTCGGAGCGGGTGCAACGGGTATTCGTAGCGCCGGGCAATGCCGGCACGGAGGCGGAACCGAGAGTGGAAAACGCGCCCCTGGCCGCCGACCGCCCGGACGCGCTGCTGAAATTCGCCCGCGACGAGAGCATAGACCTGACGCTGGTCGGTCCCGAGGCGCCTTTGGCGGCAGGCATTGCCGATGCCTTCGAGGCGCAGGGGCTGGCCTGCTTCGGGCCCCGCCGCGCCGCCGCCGCGCTGGAGAGTTCCAAGATCTTCGCCAAAGATTTCTGCCGGCGCCATGGCATCCCCACCGCGGCGTACCGCTGCTTCCAGGAGCCGGAAGCGGCGGCCCGCCACCTGCGGCAGGCGCCCCTGCCCGTGGTGATCAAGGCGGACGGCCTGGCTGCCGGCAAGGGGGTCGTGGTGGCCCGGGAGCGGGAACAGGCCGTCACCGCCGCCGCGGACATGCTCCACGGCCGCCGGCACGGGGAAGCCGGCAGGCGCATCGTGGTGGAAGAATACCTGCCGGGCACGGAGCTCAGTTTCATGGCCGTGACCGACGGGGAACACGTGCTGCCCCTGGCCACTTCCCGCGACCACAAGACCCGCGACGACGGCGACCGGGGACCGAACACCGGCGGCATGGGCGCCTGTTCTCCGGCGCCCGACTCGGACGCGGCGCTGGAACGCCGGGTTCTGGAGGAGATCGTTCTGCCGACAGTGCGCGGCATGGCCGGCGAGGGCCGCCGTTACCTGGGGTTCCTCTATGCCGGCCTGATGATTCCCCGCGACGGCAGCCCACGCTTGCTGGAGTTCAATTGCCGGCTGGGAGACCCGGAGGCGCAAGCGATCCTGCTGCGCCTGCGCAGCGACCTGGTCGCGCTGTGCCTTGATGCGCTCGCCGGCCGCCTGCACGGCCACGCGCCGGACTGGGAACCGCGGGCCGCCGTCGGCGTCGTGCTGGCATCCGCCGGCTATCCCGAACGAAGCGCGGCGGAGGAACCCATCCGCGGCCTGGAGACGGCGCTGCCCGAGGGCGCCAAGGTATTCCATGCAGGGACCCGCCAGCGGGAGGACGGTCAGGTCGTCACGGCGGGCGGGCGCGTACTGTGCGCCGCCGCGCTGGGGGAAGACATCGCGGGGGCCCGGGAATTGGCCTACCGGACGGCGGCGGGCATCCACTGGCCGGGGATGCACTACCGCCGCGACATCGCCGGTAACGGGGGCCCGCAACGGGGGCCCGGATTCGCGGCCGGACCAAGATAAAGCCGACCGGGACCGGAGCCGGAGAATCAATCCCGAGGAATAAATCTCGATATCGCGCGAGTCCCCGCGAGGGGGAGGCCCCTGGCCGAATCGCGAATATCCGCTATGCGCCGCCTAATCGCGAGCCGCTAATCGCTCCCGTCCCAGGCCAGGAAGTTCCGTAGCAGCGTCATCCCGTCCCGCTGGCTTTTTTCGGGGTGAAACTGGGTGGCGAACAGAGACCCGCGCGCCGCCATGGAGGTGAATTCGACCCCGTGGCGGGATACGCCGCGGGTCGCCGTCTGGTCCTCCATCTCCACGTAGTAACTGTGCACGAAGTAAAAGTATGCCCCCGAGCGCAGGCCGCGCAACAGCGGGTGCTCGGCACGGAATTCCACGCGGTTCCAACCCATATGCGGCACCTTGCAGACCAGGCCGGCCTCGTCCCTGGCGGCGGCAGGGAAACGCCGCACGCGCCCGGCCAACAGCCCCAGCGCCGGGGTGCCGCCGTCTTCCTCGCTGTGTTGCATAAGCACGTGCATCCCCAGGCAGATGCCCAGAAAAGGCCGGTCCCCCAGACATTCGTCCAGCGCCTCGAACAGCCCTCTTTCCCGCAACCGCGACAGGCACTTGCCGATGGCGCCCTGGCCGGGGAATACCACCCGGTCGGCGGCCCGCAGCTGTTTGGCGCTGTCCGTAACCTCGACCCGGTCCCCGTCGCCGGCCACGTGCCGCAACACACGGGCAAGGGAATGCAGGTTCCCGGTCCCGGGATCGACGATGGCGACGCGTTGCAAGCCGGCGGCGCCTAAAGTTTCCCCTTGGTCGAGGGCAATCGCTCGGCCAGGCGCGGATCCGGTTCCACCGCCATCCGCAAGGAGCGGCCGAATGCCTTGAAGATCGTCTCGGCGACATGGTGGGCGTTGCGCCCGCGCAGGTTGTCTATGTGCAAGGTGACCCGGGCATGGTTCACGAAACCCTGGAAAAACTCGCGGATCAGATCCGCATCGAAGGTGCCGATGCGGGGGCGGGGGAAATCGGCGTAGTAGTGCAACCCCGGCCGCCCGGAGCAATCCAGCACGACCCGCGACAGGGCCTCGTCCAGAGGCACGCAGGCATGGCCATAGCGCCGAATCCCCTGCTTGTCGCCAAGGGCGGCGGCAAAGGCCTGGCCCAAAACGATCCCGACGTCCTCCACCGTGTGGTGCGCGTCCACCGCCAGATCGCCCTTGGCACGGATCTGCAGATCCAGCATCCCGTGGCACCCTACCTGCTCCAGCATATGCTCCAGGAAAGGGATGCCCAGAGCCAGCTCCGCGCTTCCCGAGCCATCCAGATCCAGTGTCAGCTCTATCTGCGTCTCGCGGGTCTCGCGCCGCACCGTTTCCCTACGCGCCGTCATGTTTCCTTTGTCCCCCTCCGTTCCTCGCCGCCTGCCTTTCTTTGCCATCCCGCGCCCCCATCCGCGCCCCCATCCTGCGCCGGGCGCGGCGCGGGCGCGCATATTGACGCGCATAGGATAACCATAACCGCGCCCGTTGGCGAAAACGGCCGGGGACCGCCGCAATAGCAATAGTTGACCTTCGCCGCACCGGTGGTATAATTTCGCCATCGATCGGGGGGTCCTTAGCCGGATTCCCCGCAGGTTCTTTAAAACACAAAAAGCCAAGTCAGAACAATC
>JAPPPX010000019.1:0-11670 GCA_028817305.1 Gammaproteobacteria bacterium
CCGTCCCAGACAACGACACTTCCGGCGGAAAACCGGCGCTCGTGCAATATCCGGGCTAGCCGCCTTACTCGAACAAGCTTACTGGGGGCGCGCCCGCAAAGGCAGCGTGCGGTTGAATACCGGCCGCGCGGGCGGGGCATGGTCCGCGGCGTCGGCGCAAAAGTACCCCAGCCGCTCGAACTGATAGCGGCTGCCCGGACGACAGGCGGCCAGGCCCGGCTCCAGCCAGGCCCGCACCGTCTCCAGCGAGCGCGGGGCCAGCGACCGCAACCACGCATCGCCCAGCGCCGCCGGGTTGGGGTCGTCGAATAGCCGTTCGTACAGGCGCACCTCGGCCCGCACCGCGTGCCGGGCGGATACCCAATGCAGGGTGCCTTTCACCTTGCGCCCGTCCGGGGCGTTGCCCCCCCTGCTGGCGGGGTCGTAGCGGCACCGCAGTTCGACGACTTCTCCGCTGACAGGTTCCCGGACCGCCTCCCGGCAGGTCACGAGGTAGGCGAAACGCAGGCGCACTTCGCGCCCGGGCGCCAGCCGGCGAAAGCCCGCCGGCGGGTCTTCCCGAAAGTCGTCCCTTTCGATGTACAGCTCCCGGCAAAACGGCAGCCGGCGGCTGCCCAGCGATGCATCGTCGGCATGGTTCGGGGCCTCCAATTCCTCGGTTTGCCCCTCGGGATAATTCTCGATCACTACGCGCAGGGGGCGCAGCACGGCCAGCGCCCGGGGGACGGTTCGGTTGAGTTCGTCGCGCACGCAAGTTTCCAGCGCCGCCAGCTCGATCAAGGCGTCTTTTTTCGTCAGCCCGATGCAAGAGCAGAAATTGCGGACCGCCGCCGCCGGATATCCCCGCCGGCGCATCCCGCGCAGAGTGGGCAGGCGCGGGTCGTCCCAGCCGGCGACATGACCGGCGGCCACCAACTGGCCGAGCAGGCGCTTGCTGGTGACGCTGTAGCTCAGGTTGAGGCGGGAGAATTCGATCTGCCGCGGCCGGCACGGTACCGGCAACTGCCGCAGAAACCAGTCGTACAGAGGACGGTGGTCCTCGAACTCCAGGGTGCACAGGGAGTGCGTCACGCCTTCTATGGCGTCGGACAGGCACTGCGTGTAATCGTACATGGGGTAGATGTGCCAGCGGTTGCCGGTGCGGTAGTGGGGCCGTTTGCGAATCCGGTAAATGGCGGGGTCGCGCATGTTCAGATTGGAGGCGCCCATATCAATCCGCGCCCGCAATACGTGCGCGCCTTCCGCGTGCCGCCCGGCCCGCATTGCCTCGAAAAGGGCGAGGTTCTCGCGCACGGGGCGGTCCCGGTAGGGGCTGTCCCTGCCCGGCTTGACGAGGGTGCCGCGATAGTCGCGGATCTGTTCCGGGCTCAGGCTGTCCACATACGCCTTGCCGTCTTCGATCAACCGCAGGGCGTATTCGTACAGCCGTTCGAAATAATCGGACGCATAGTAGAGATGCCCGCCCCAGTCGAATCCCAGCCAGCGCACGTCTTCGATGATGCTCTCGACATAGGCGCGGCTTTCCTTTTCCGGGTTGGTGTCGTCGAAACGCAAGTGGCAGACGCCCCGGTATTTTTCGGCAATCCCGAAATTCAGGCAGATCGCCTTGGCGTGGCCGATGTGCAGATATCCGTTAGGCTCCGGGGGAAAACGGGTCGCCACCCGCCCGGCCCCGTCCGCCCGCTGCAGGTCGCCTTCGATGGCTTTGACGATAAAGTTGGAGCCGGGTTTTTCCCAGGGCGCGGTCATACCCGGCCCCACTCCCCCCGGCCGGCGGCGGCCGGCCCCTCCGCGCCAGGCAGCTCTACGCGCCCGCCCATGGCGAAGCGCATCAGCCACCGCTTGCAGGGCGTCGCGGCGTCGGCCAGCACCATGCCCGCGTTGCGCAGCCAGGGCAGCGGCGGCGCGCGGCTCTCGAAACAAAGCTTCAGCAGGTCCAGCGTATGCATGACCAGCCGGTTTTCCAGCCGGCGCCGGCGCTCGTACTGGCGCAGCACCCGCTCCGAACCGACGTCCCGGGACCGGCGCCGGGCATGTTCGACCCGCTCGCTCAGGCACGCCGCATCCAGCAACCCGAGGTTCGCCCCCAGGCCGGCCATCGGGTGCAGCAGGTGGGCGGCGTCGCCGACCAGGGCGATCCGGGGACGGCAATAGCGCGGCGCGTGCAGGCGCCGCAAAGGGTACAGGCGCCGGGCGCCGCTGTGTCGGAAGCGCCCCAGGATGCGGCCGCAGGCCGACTCCAACTCGCGGCGAAAATCGCCGGCGGACAGGCGCAGCAAGTCGCGGGCCCTGGCGGCGCCCGCGGACCACACCAGGGCGCAACGTTGCGGCTCGCGCATCGGGAGCAGGGCCAGCGGGCCGTCCGGCAGGAAAAACTGCCGCGCCGTTTCGTCGTGCGCCCGCTCGCTGCGCACGATGCAAACCAGGGAAGCCTGCCGGTAGTCTCTCTCTACGCAGCTCATTCCGGCCAGCCGCCGCACCGGCGAATCGGCCCCATCGGCGGCGACCAGGAGCGGCGCCCGCAGCTTGGCGCCGCCTTCGCATTCCACCTCCACGAGTCCCGCCCCGGAGACGATGGCGCGCACCGGTCCGTCGTGAAGACTCAGCCGCTCGCGCGCCGCCAGTAGCGCGCGCCACGCCTTCCGCAAGGCGGGCAACTCGACGATATAGCCCAGGGCCGACTCGCCCAGCTCCGTACCGTCGAAACGAATGCAGCCGTTGCCGAGCCCGTCCCAAACGCGGATCTCGCGGAATCCGCCTACCGCCGCCGGCGGCAGTTTTTGCCAAACCCCGGCGCGCGCCAGGATCCTTTTGGAGGCCGGGGTCAGGGCCAGGACCGCCGGCGGCCCGCCGGCAGGGCGCGTCTTGCCGCCCCGAACCAAATGCACCGCGCCCCCTTCCCCGTCGCTCAGCAGGGCGGCCGCGGTCGCGCCTACAAGCCCCTCGCCCACGATAATCGCCGCCGCTGTCCGCGCCTGCATGCGCCTGCCCCCGGCTAGCGGCCGCGCTCCCATACCGCCAGGGGCTGTCCGCCCGCCAACCCGGACGCGCGCGTTATCAGCCCCCGCCGCAACGGCGGCGCCAACTCCAGCAGCAGCATGGCCAGGCGCCGCGCGACGGCCGGGAACCGCCGGCGGGTATAAAACAAGCCGGCAATGCCGTCGCTCAGGCGTTGCGCCCGCCGCCGGTCGCGGCGGCGCAGGTCGCAGTAGCGGCGCAACAGGAACGGCGAACCGGGGTCGTCGTTCGGACAGCGGGCCAGCAATTCGCCCAGGGCCTGCGCGTCGCGCAGGCAGAGATTGAAACCCTGGGCAACATTGGGGTGCAAGGCATAGGCGGCGTCGCCCAGGATCAACAGCCGCTCCCCGGTCTGGCGCAAAACGCTGCGCCGGTACAGCGGGTACGCCTTGCGCGGCCCCGCCGCGCGCACGGGCCCCAGGCGCCATCCCAGCAGCCGGCCCGCCAACTCCCGGTAGTCGCGGTCGGAAAGGTCCAGGATTTCCTGCCGCCGGCGCGCGGCGACGGTATGCACCAATTTGCATTTCCCGGAGGCCAGCGGCAGCACGGCCAGGGGCCCTTCCGCGGTGAATCGCTCGTAGGCGCTGCCCCGGTGGGGGCGCCAGGTGGCGATCTCGGAGACGATGGCCGTTTGCCCGTAGTCGCGAACCCGCCACGGGATGCCGGCCAGCCGGCAGGTCTGCGAATGGCTGCCGTCGGCAGCGACCAGGAGACGGGCGCGCAGCTGCAAACTCCGTTCCCCGCAACGAACCGCCAGCGCCAGCCCCCCGGCGGCGGAATCCACGCGAACGAGCCGGGCCGGGCGCAAGATCTCGACGGCCCGGCCTCCCTCCAGGCGCCGCCACATCCGTTTCAGCAGGAGATTCGCGTCCAGCACGTAGCCCAGGGCGGCCGCTCCGATATCGCCTGCCGACAGGCGCACGGCGCCAAAGCGCCCGTACTCCGAGACGTGGACGCGGCGGATGGGGGCGGCGGCGGCGGCCATTTCTCCCCACAGGCCCCAGGCCTCGAAGATGCGTTGCGAGGCCAGCGACAGCGCCAGGCCGCGTGTCTCCTCTGCCGCCGGCCGCTCCGCGGAGGACTCCAGGAGCAGGATGCGCAGAGGAGAATCGGCCAGCGCGCAGGCCGCGCCGGCGCCGGCCAGCCCCCCGCCGACGATCGCCACATCGTATTCCGGTCTCACGGGGCGCGTTCCGCCATGAGCCCTTCGATCTCCGCCACGGATTTGGGGGCGGCCGCGCTCAGGTTCTCGGGGGCCCCGCGGGTAACCAGGATGTCGTCCTCGATGCGGACGCCGATGTTCCACCAACGCGGGTCCAGGCCCTTTTGCCCCTCGCGAAAGTACAGGCCGGGTTCGACGGTCATGGCCATCCCGGGTTCCAAGGTCCGCCAGGCGCCCTCCAGGCGGTATTCGCCCACGTCGTGCACGTCCATGCCCAGCCAATGGCCGGTGCGGTGCATGTAGAAGGGGAGGTAAGCCTTTTGCTCCACCAATTCGGCCGCATCGCCCCGGAGGATGCCATGCTCGACCAGGCCCTCCGTCAGCACCCGCACCGCCGCCTCGTGCATGTCGTTCCAATGCTTGCCGGGCCGCGCTTCCTTTATGGCGGCCTCCTGGGCGGCCAACACGGTCTCGTAGATGGCCCGCTGCTCGCCGGTAAAGCGGCCGTTCACGGGAAAAGTGCGCGTGATGTCGCTGGCGTAGTAATCGTACTCCGCGCCCACGTCCATAAGGACCAGCTGGCCGTCAACCAGGGGGCCCGTATTCGCCGTGTAGTGCAGTACGCAGCCGTTGCCGCCGCAGCCTATGATGAGGGGATACGCGGGCGCCCGCGCGCCGTTGCGGAGAAATTCGTGCATGATCTCCGCCTCCAGGTGGTACTCCATCAACCCCGGGCGACAGGCGCGCATCGCGCGGATATGGGCGGCCGCGGAGATGCGGGCGGCACGCCGCATCTTGCGGATCTCGTGTTTGCTCTTGTACAGGCGCATCTCGTACAGCAGGTAACTGAGGCTGATCAATTCCGCCGGCGCACTGACGCCGGTACGGCCCCGCGCCCGCACTTCGTTCAGCCATTTCAATACGCGCCGGTCGAAGCTTTCGTCTTCTCCCATGTTGTAGAAGAGTCGTTCCCGATTTTCTATCAGGCCAGGCAGGATGGCGTCCGCCTTCTCGATGGGGTAGGACTCGTCCGCGCCGTAGTATTCCCGGGCCGCGTGCACGCTGGCCCGCGGGCCGTCCCATATTTCCCGCTGGGGGTCCTGCCCCCGACAAAACAATATGTACTCGCCCTGGGGACGGCCCGGGATCAACACCAGGAGCGCCTCCGGCTCGACGAAACCGCTCAGGTAGAAAAAATCGCTGCTCGGCCGATACGGATAGTGCACATCCCGGTTGCGTATTTGCTCGCAGGAAGAGGGCAACAGGACGATGCTGCCCTCTTGCATCATGTCCATGAGTTTTCGCCGGCGATTGCCGTATTCTTTGAGAATCATCCGGTAAGGATACTCTGATTCAAGCGCTGCACAAGGCACCCGTACAGGAGGTTTTCCCGGCCCCTCGAGCAGGGGAGGAGAGGCGCATGCGGCTGGCGGTCCCGCTGTTTGCCGTGCCCGAAAAAACAGCGCGGCCGCCCGATTTTCCCGGCTGTCGCCGCCCCGGCAAACCCGGCGGCGCGGCAGTTGCCGCCCCTCCCGGTCTCTGTGCTATACTTCGCCGGGCGAAGGCGAGGCGTACTGCACCGACGACCGTGCATAACCGACGGCATTTCCCGAACATCCCGGGGGGCATCATATAACGAGAGCGATGAACGAGCCGACGGAGAAAAGCTTGGACCTGGCCACCCTGGAGCGCCAGGTAGATACGTTGATCGGCAAGATCGAACAACTCAAGACCGAGAACAGCGCCCTCCGCAGCCAGCAAAAGAACCTGGTGGCGGAGCGCGCGGCCCTGGTAGCGAAAACGGATCAGGCGCGGGCGCGCATAGAATCCATCATCGCGCGGCTTCGCTCCATGGAACACACGCCGTGAGCGGCAAGTCGCAGGTCAGCGTCACCATACTGGAGCGGGAGTACCTCCTGGCCTGCCAGGAAGAGGAACGGGAGGATCTGTGCCGGGCGGCGGAACTCCTGAACGACAAATTGAAGCAGTTTCGGGAGGGAGGCACCGTTATGGGCGGGGAGCGGCTCGCGATCATGACGGCCCTGCACCTGGTTCACGAAATGCTTGCATACAAGAAGGAAAAAGAGAGTTATACTTGCGCCGTGGAGAACAGCCTGCGGCGTATCCGGGCGAAGCTGGACGGTTTTTTGGAGGACGGCGCCGCCCATTAAGGGTTGCGGGGTATTCTCTGCGGTGTACGAGATGCAAGGCAGGAAAAGCTTGAGCCTAGAGCTTTTATTCGGGAGCTAAACCGTAGCGTTGTTGCGCGTAACCGCCGTTCCGCGGCGGCGAACCTGATACGCTACCCGCTGCTCCCACTTGGACCGCTTGGTTCAAGTGAACTGTCTGGCAACGGCACGGCGGAGATGCCCCCTTTAACCTCCTCCATGCCCCCTCCATAACCCTCCATGCCCGATAGCGCGGGCGCCCGGGCGGCGCCGCCGCCGCGGGGCCCTCAGCCCAGAAACAGGCTGTACGCGGGGTTGTCCGTTTCCTCCCAATATTTAATCCGCAAACGGCGCACAAAGTCCTGAAAGTCCTTCCGCTCCGCCGGCGGCACTTGCAGACCCACCATCACGCGGCCATAGGCGGCGCCGTGGTTGCGGTAGTGAAACAGGCTGATATTCCAGCGCCCCACCATCCGGGTCAGGAAGTTCAGCAAAGCGCCGGTGCGCTCGGGAAACTCGAAGCGATAAAGCAATTCATTTTGCGCATGCGGGGCATGGCCCCCGATCGTGTAGCGGATGTGCATCTTCGCGAGTTCGTTTTCGCTCAGATCGATCACCGGGTATTTTTTCCTCTCCAGCTTGCGCTGCAGCGCTTGCTTCTCTTTCACGCCCTGCTTCAGCTGGACGCCGACAAACACGTGCGCCTGGCGGCTGTGCGCATAGCGGTAATTGAACTCGGTGATCTGGCGGGCGCCCAGAGCGCGGCAGAAAGCGCGAAAACTGCCCGGCCGCTCCGGGATGGTGACGGCGAACAAGGCTTCCTGGTGTTCTCCCAGCGCGGCCAATTCGGCGATGTGGCGCAGGCGGTCGAAATTCACGTTGGCGCCGCTGAGGACCGCCACCAACTCCTGTCCCCTGATCCCTTCGCGGGCCACGAATTGCTTTAGCCCCGCCAGCGCCAGGGCGCCCGCGGGCTCGGGAACGCAACGGGTATCCTCGAAGATGTCCTTCACCGCCGCGCAGATCTCGTCGGTGTTGGCCAGCAGCACTTCGTCCACCAACTCCCGGGCGAGCCGAAACGGCTCCGCGCCCACCTGCGAGACGGCCGCGCCGTCGGCGAAAATGCCAATCTTCTCCAGCCTGACGCGCCGGCCGGCGCGCAGGGCCTCGTACATGCAGGGGGCCTCGTCCGGCTCGACCCCGATAATGCGAATCCCGGGCTCCCGTTGCTTCAACCAGGCCGCGATCCCGCCGATCAGCCCGCCGCCGCCCACCGGCACGAAGACCATGCGCAAGCGGCCCGGATGCTGCTCCAGGATCTCCGCGCCCACCGTGCCCTGGCCTGCGATAACCAGGGGGTGGTCGTAGGGCGGGATCCAAGCCAGGCCCTCGGCCGACGCCATTTGCGCGCCGTATTCCCGGGCCTCGTCGTAGGTATTGCCCCGCAAGATGACCTTGGCCTGCAGGTTGCGAACCGCCCGCACCTTAATATCGGGCGTGGTCCGGGGCATGACGATGACCGCCCGCAACTTCAGCCTGCGGGCGGCGAGCGCCACCCCCTGCGCGTGGTTGCCGGCGGAGGCCGCGACCACGCCGCCCTCCCTGGCCGCCGCCGGCAACGACGCCATCAGGTTGTAGGCGCCCCGCAACTTGTAGGAAAACACCGGCTGCTGGTCCTCGCGCTTGAGGCGAATGCAGTTGCCGTGGCGCCGGGACAGCGACGGGGCATGATCCAGGGAGGTGCGGCGGGCAAGTTCGTACACCCGCCGGCACGCCTCCCGGATGCGGGTTTCGTACTCGTTCAGCATCGGCGCCGCCGCCTCGCGGCTGCCGGCGGATTGCCGCGCGGTCATCCCGGCAAGGGGCGGCTCACCGCCGCCGGTGCCGGGCAGGCGCCGCCGCCATGCTATGATCCGGCGCGAGGGCGCGGCGTCTGGACCCGGGGCAGAGGTGGACCAGCAGGAACACAAGCGGAAAAGCGCCCAGGCGGCGCTGGAACGGGTCGCCGGACACGAGGTGATCGGAGTGGGCAGCGGCAGCACCGTGCGCTGCTTTATCGAATGCCTCGCAACCCGCAAGGGCTGGCTGGAGGGGGCCGTCGCGGCCTCGCTGGAAAGCGAGCGGGCGCTGCGCGAGCACGGCATCCCCGTCCTCGATCCCAACAGCGCGGGCCCGTTGCCCGTGTATGTGGACGGGGCGGACGAAGCCACCAGGCACCGCTGCCTGATCAAGGGCGGCGGCGGCGCGCTGACCCGGGAAAAGGTGCTGGCGTCGGTCAGCGAGCGATTTATCTGCATCGTGGACGATACCAAGCTGGTCGAGGTGCTGGGCCGCTTCCCGCTGCCGGTAGAGGTGCTCCCCATGGCGCGCAGCGCCGTAGCGAGGGCGCTGACGGCCATGGGCGGCACGCCGGTATGGCGGCGGAACTGCGTCACGGACAACGGCAACCATATTCTGGACGCGCGCGGCCTGTCCCTGTCCGACCCGCGGGCCCTGGAGAGCGAATTGGATCGCATCCCGGGCGTGGTCGGCAACGGGATCTTCGCGCGCCGCAGCGCCGACTTGCTCCTGGTCGCCGCCCCGGAAGGCGTGCGGGAATTCTCGTAAAGCCCGGCCGCCGCCGCGCGAGACCGCCGCCGCCTTCACCGCGCGGCGGGGGCCCCGTCCCCCTCTTGCAGCCATTGCGCCGCCTGCCCGGCATGGTAGCTCAACACGGCATCCGCACCTGCCCGCTTGCAACAACTCAGCAACTCGAGCACGACCGCCTTTTCGTCCAGCCAGCCCCGGTCGGCGGCGGCCCGGATCATCGAGTATTCGCCGCTGACCAAATACACGAATACGGGAACCCCAAAGCGCTCCTTGGCGCGCCGGACGATGTCCAGATAAGGCAGGCCCGGCTTCACCAGCACGATATCCGCCCCCTCGCCGAGGTCCAGGGCGATCTCGCGCATCGCTTCGGCGCCGTTCGCGGGGTCCATCTGGTAGCCGCGCTTGTCGCCCCCCCCCAGGGCGGCGGCCGAACCGACCGCCTGGCGAAACGGCCCGTACAGCCCCGATGCGTACTTGGCCGCGTAGGACAGGATGCAGGTATGCGCATGGCCCCGCCGCTCCAGCGCCTGGCGAATCGCGCCTACGCGGCCGTCCATCATGTCCGAAGGCGCCACCATATCCGCGCCGGCGTCCGCATGGCACAGGGCCTGGCGCACCAGCGCGGCCACGGTTTCGTCGTTGAGCACCTCTCCCCGTTCGCCGACCAGTCCGTCCTGGCCGTGGCTGGTATAGGGATCCAGGGCCACATCCGTGATCGCTCCCAAGCCGGGGCAGCATTCCTTCAGCACCCGCAGCGCGCGCGGGACCAGCCCCCGCGGGTTCCATGCCTCCGCTGCCGTCGCGTCTTTCTTCTCCCGCGCGATGACCGGGAACAGCGCCACTGCCGGGATGCGCAAGGCAAGCAGCCGCGCGGCCTCCGCTGCCAATTCGTCTATACCGATCCGCTCCACGCCGGGCATGGCCGGTATCGCCTCGCGCCCGCCGCCCTCGCGTATAAAAAGCGGCTGGATCAGATCTTCCGGGAGCAGCCGGCACTCCCGCACCAAGCGGCGGACATAGCCATCCCGGCGCAACCGCCGCATGCGGAGTTCCGGGTAGGCAGCGAAAGGAGGCACCCTCAGCATGCGGGGCCGTTGCCGCCGCTACCGCCGGCTACGCAGGGGCCGAAGGGGCCGCCGCGTCGCAGACGCGGACTGCGCCCCACCCGGCCCGGCAACGGATACGACCGGCCGCGCCGCCCGCTCAGCGGTGGCAACGCCGCCCGTCACCGCGCTTGCCGTGCTTGCCATGCTTGCCGTGCTTGCCGTGCCGCGACAGTTCGTCCCGGGTCACGACGCCGTCCTCGTCCCGGTCGAGCCGGGAGAACATCCGCCCGGTGCGCGGGGCCATTTCTTCCATGCTGAGCGTGCCGTCGCCATCCGCGTCGTGGCGCTTGATCCGCGCCGCCGCCCGGCGCCGGTCCGCCGCGGCCACCAGCTCTTCGCCCGTAAGTTTGCCGTCGCCGTCCTGGTCAACGGCGGCAAAATGCTGCGCCCGCCAGGCATCGAATTCGGCCCTGGTGAGCTTGCCGTCCCGGTCGGCATCGGCCTCGTCGAATAACATCGCGGGGCCGCCGGGGCCGAAGCCGCGCTTGCCGCCATGGGCAGTGGCGTCCAAAGGCAGCGACAACGCGATCATGAGCGCGGCAGGCGCCGCGAAAAAACGAATTCCGTTCCGCATATTCCGTCCCTCCCGGGGTTGTCCCCCATGGTCTGACAAAACGAATCGCTACGAGTCTAACCCACCGGGGCGCGATTTTCCGTTGCCGGGCCGAATCCAGGCCCGCAGCCCCGCCGCCGGTACCCCGAATTTGCTGCTACAATAGGCTTCTTATGGCGGCGGAAGACCCGTTGCATCTGTCTGAGCTTGCGCTTCGCGGCGGCATGTTCGTCGCAATCCTGGGCCTTATGTTTTGCTGGGAGGCCAGCGCCCCGCGCCACCGTTCGCAGGGAGCCCTCTGGAAGCGTCGGCTGCACAATTTGTCGCTGATCGCCGCCGCCACTCTGCTGGTGCGCCTGCTGCCCCTGGCCAGCGCCGTGCAGGCCGCCTGGTTCGCCGCCGAACGCGGCTGGGGACTGCTGGCGGGACTGCCCGCGGCGGCGGCCTTCGTCGTCTCGCTGGCGATGCTGGACCTGCTGCTCTACGCGCAGCACGTGCTGTTTCACAAGGTGGAATGGCTGTGGCGGCTGCACCGGGTGCATCACAGCGATACCCGCCTGGACGCCACCACGGGCGTGCGCTTTCATCCTCTGGAGATCCTGCTGTCCGCACTATTCAAGGCGGCGGCCGTGCTGGCCCTGGGGGCGCCCGTCGCTGCCGTAATCTGCTTTGAGGTCCTGCTGAACGCCACGTCCATGTTCAACCACGGCAACGTGGCCCTCCCCCGCCGGCTGGATGCCCTGCTGCGCCTGCTGATCGTAACCCCGGATATGCATCGCGTGCATCATTCCACGCGACCCGCCGAGCATAACCGCAATTACGGCTTCAACCTCTCTTGCTGGGACCGCCTGTTCGGCACGTACCTGGAGCGCCCGCGGGAAGGGTTGCGCATCGGCATGGAGCGCTTTCGCGAGGCAAGACAGCAAAACGTTCTGCAACTGCTGGTGCAACCGCTGTCCCCTGCAGCCGGGGGCGGCGCCCGGGCGCCGGAAGAGCGCGGCTAAGGGGCCGGGGCGGGGATTCGTACGCATCACTCCCCCCTTGAGGGGGAGTCGGCAAGACGAGGGCGCCAGC
>JAPPPX010000019.1:11708-13203 GCA_028817305.1 Gammaproteobacteria bacterium
GGCGCCTGGCGGCTTGGCTGCTGCGACTCCCCCTCAAGGGGGGAGTGATGGGAACCTTGCCGTTCTCCGCCGCGATTGCATGAGGGCGCGGGCTGTGGTTTAATCTGCGCGCGCCGTTCGGCGCATATTTCGAATCGTGCCGAGCGCACAAAGGGGGGGAGTTTAATGAACCGCATCCGGAACGGCATTTTGCACGCCACTTTCGCAGTCGGGCTCTTGGCCGCGGTTGCCCCGGTCTCGGCGGAGGAAGACCGCTGGTCCTCCTTCCTGCCCTACAAGAAGGAACTGGCCGGCGATACGGAATTGCCCCTGCCCCTGGGTGTAGGCGTCATTTATTACGAGCAGAAGCAGGATATGCAGGTTACGGACCAGTCTTTCGGGTTTGATCTGCGTCCGATCCTGGCTGGCCTGGATCCCGTGCAGATCCAAGCCCTGGGGCCGGCCCTGCAAGGGGCGCTGGGGCAAGTCCGGCCCAGCGACGTAAGGAACGAAATCCGCCATCAGAATATCCACCTCGATGCCTGGTTGCTGCCGTTCTTCAACCTGTACGCCTTCGCCGGCAAAGTCCGGGGAGAGACCACGGTCGGGACCATAGAAATCGCAGGCGTGGATGTGGGGCCCTTCGAGGTGGACTACGACGGGCCGGTGTACGGCCTGGGCTTCATCCTGGCCGGAGAGTACAAAGGATTCTGGGGCAACTTGGACATCAACTACAGCCATACCGATTTGGACGGACGCAACGGTCTGCAACTGAACGACTCGGATGTCGTGGTTTTCAATTACAGCCCGCGAGTCGGGATCAACCGGAAGATCGCGGGCGTCAAAGCCTCGATGTGGATCGGCGGCACATACATGGATTTGAAAGAAACCGTGAAGGGCAGTGTCGCTTTCCCCGCAGCCAGGGTGGCTGGCGTGTTGAGTAACCCGCAAGTCGTGGGGCGATTCACGCCGGACCAACAGCGGCAACTGGCTGGCGTGGGCTCCCTCCCGGCGAGTTTCAATGTGGAGACCGAGCCCGAGGAAGCCTGGAGCGGCCTGTTCGGTTTCGAGGTGGAACTCTATCGGAACTGGAGGTTGCTGCTGGAGCACAGCTTCGGCCACCGGGACCACCTGCTCGGCCAGGTCAGCTACCGCTTCTGATCTTTTTTCTACGGCTGTAGATTCGGCGCATTTTTCCCATCGCTCCCCCTTGGAGGGGGAGTCGCAGCAGCCAAGCCGCCAAGCGCCGGCTGCTGGAGTGATGCGTACGAAACAGGCTGTGTAAAAACCATTCGCTTTTTTGGAAGTGGGGAAACGGCGCTCTGTCATTCCGGCCTCCCTTCTTGTCATTCCGGCGAAAGCCGGAATCCCGCGCAAATAGAGCGCGGAACGCGCACATTGCAGAACCTGACGGCCCGCTCCTTCCTTCAAGGGATATTTCTGCAAAGGAGCGCGAGGCGTGCGCTTTCTATGCGGGATTCCGGCTTTCGCCGGAATGACATGGAGGGAGCCGGAA
>JAPPPX010000060.1 GCA_028817305.1 Gammaproteobacteria bacterium
GCCAACCGCGGCTACTCCGCCCCTCGCGGCGGCCACCTCTGGGACCGTATGACCTCCGGGATCATGTTCGTGACGGATCGCCCCCGGTGGCGGTTGCTGTGGGTCGCGATCCTGATTGCCGCGCCGATTCTGGGCACTGCCTGGCTGCGTCCGTCGCTGGACTACCTGCCCGAGGGGAGCCGGAACCTGGTCTTTGCCTACCTGCGGCCCGCCCCCGGGGCGAGCATCGAGCACCTGCGCCGGGAGATGGGGAGCAGCCTGACCGCGCGTCTGGCGCCCCACCTGCGAGGAGAGCGCGAACCGGCGATCAAGCATTATTTCTTCGTGGGCTTCGGCGGCGACGTGTTTATGGGGGCGGTGGCCAGGGAAGCCTCCCGCCTGCCGCAGTTGGTGAACGAGATGCGGGGCATTTTTCGCGATTTCCCGGATACCTTCGCCTTTGTCCAGAAGACTTCGCTGTTCGGCGGGCGCGAGGGCAACTCCGTGGAGGTCAATTTTCAGGCGCGGGAACTGGAGCCTCTGCTGCAGGCTGCGTCGCGCGCCTTCGGGCGCATTCAGGAAGAGTTGCCCGGCGTCAACATTCGTCCCCTGCCGGGTCTGATCCTGGCCAAGCCGGAGTTGCGTCTGGTGCCGGACGAACGGCGCCTGGCGGAGGCCGGCTGGACCCGCCGCGAATTGGCCTTGATCGTGCGCGCCCTGGGCGACGGTCTGGATGCCGGCGACTACTTCACCGGCGAGGAAATCCTGGACATCATTGTGCGCGCCACGCCCTGGCGCACCCCCGACGAGATCGCGGACATCCCGCTGGCCACGCCCGGCGGCGGCATCGTGCCGCTTAAGGAACTGGCGCAGGTCGTGCGTACTGCCGGGGCGGAGGAGATCCGCCGCAGCAACCAGAGGCGCACGGTCACCCTGCGCGTCAATCCGCCGCCGGGCGTGTCTCTGGACACAGTGCTGGAGGTATTGCGTACCCGCGTCGAGCCGGATTTATGGCCGTTGTTGCCGGGCGATGCGGAGATCCAATACCAGGGCACGGCCGAGAAGCTGCAGGTCGCCGTGCGGGAACTCGGCGGCAGTTTCATCCTGGCGGTCGTCGTGCTTTATCTCCTGATGACCGCGCTGTTCCGTTCTTACGGATACAGCCTCCTGGTGCTGGTCACCCTGCCGCTGGCGACGGTGGGAGGCGTGGCCGCCCTGCGCTTCGCCAACCTGTTTGTCTTCCAACCGCTGGACCTGTTGACGATGATCGGCTTTATCATGTTGCTGGGACTGGTAGTGAACAACGCTATTTTGCTGGTCTATCGGGCGCGTGAGGCCGAGCGCGCCGGGGCGCCCCGCAGAGAGGCGGTGGTTTCGGCGGTACGCACCCGCCTGCGCCCGATCATGATGAGTACCCTGACCAGCATTTTCGGCATGTTGCCGCTGGCGTTGCTGCCGGGCGCCGGCTCGGAGATCTACCGGGGGCTCGCCGCGGTAATCATCGGCGGGCTGTCGGTGAACGTGATCTTCCTGTTGCTGCTGGTGCCCAGCCTGCTGTTGCTGGACCGGCGCGACTTTCGGATGCGGCGGGCGGGCGTCTAGGGTGTCGGTCGTGCCTCGGGCGCTGGCGTGCGGGGGCGGGACGGCTGCCGTGCTGTCGCTGCTATTTGTCGCGGCGGCGCAGGCGACTTCCTACGAGGCGAAGACCGGCGACGGGCTGGTCGGCAGGCCGTACACGGTCGTCGCCCGCAAGGAAGACACCTTGCCGGACATTGCCCGCAGCCACGGTCTGGGCTTCGACGAGATCCAGCTGGCCAATGCCGATGTGGACGCCTGGCTGCCGGGCGAGGGCAGGAGGATCTTCCTGCCCTTGCACCATATTTTACCGGCCGCCGAGCGGCGCGGGATCGTGCTGAATATCCCGGAAATGCGGCTTTATTATTATCCTGCCGCGTTGCGCCGGGGGGGCCGGCTGCGAGTGATCACGTACCCGGTCGGGGTGGGGCGCGAGGGCTGGACGATCCCGTATGCCCGCACGCGGATCAACCTCAAGGCGGAGAACCCGAGCTGGACTCCCCCGGAGTCCATTCGCGCCGAACATGCCCTGCTCGGCGATCCCCTGCCGCGGGTAGTGCCCCCCGGCCCGGACAACCCCCTGGGTGCCCACGCCCTGCGCCTGGCGTTGCCCGGCTACCTGATTCACGGCACCAACAAGCCTCTGGGGATCGGGATGCGCGTGAGCCATGGCTGTATCCGCATGTATCCGGAGGATATAGACGAAATGTTCCCGCTGACCCCGGTGGGCACCCCCGTCAACATCGTCAACCAGCCGGTAAAGGCGGGGCTGCAAGGGCGGCTGCTTTACCTGGAGGTGCATCCGCCGCTGGTCGAGGATCGGCTAAGCGCTCATGCCCTGAACCAGGAGGCTGTCCGCCAGATACTCGCTTTGTTGCAGGGACGCGACTCCCGGATAGACTGGCAGCTGATCGAGAAGGTCGTGCGCGCTTCCAGCGGCATACCGGTTGCCGTGGGCGCGATCCGAAGTGCCGAAGAGTCCGCCGACGCCGCCGGCACGTAGCGAGCCCCGCGGCATTCGCAGAATATCCGCCGCACACCCCCACATGCGCCCCGCGCCCTTTGCGGGCCTGCGGGCAGTTGCCTGCTCCCCGTCTCCCCCGGGAACTCTAGAAAGCCAAGACCGGAGGCGCATAAAGTCGCGTCCCCGGAGCGAAGAGCTCGCTCCGGGGACATGACGGTTTGCCTACTTGCGGGTGACCCGCTCCAGCGCCCGGTCAATCTTGTCGCGGTTTTCGTTGCAGCAATTGAGTGCCGACTCCGCGGTGGACTGGGCCTTGGTTGCCGAGTAAGAGGCTTCGGAGGCGACGGAAAGGGCGTTGTTTGCCTTTTCGGCCGCGTCGCGTGCCTCGCTGAGGGCCTGTCGCGCCATGTTTTCGATTTCCGCCGTTTTTTCCAGCCCTACAGGGGCGCAGGCGCCGACCGAGAGCGCGGACAAAGCCAATATGGACGTCCTGACGAATTTGCTGTGCATGATATTCCTCCCTTTCGTGGTGTTGTTGCAAATGCCCAGTAGCGGCGGATCATGCCTAATCTTGCGGCGCGATTCAATGGGTACGAGCTTCGCAATCCAGTTTTCCGGGACAGCGAAGCCGCGCCGCCCGAATCCGCATTGCCGCAAAAGACGGCTTCCCGCTCGCGCGAGAGCAACAGGCCGGGTTTCGCGGCGTTGCGGGTCGGAAACTGCGCCCGACCCCCCGGCCCCCCTTTCTGCGCCCCTTTCTGCGCCCTTTCCAGCGCCAATAGCCGCTCGCGCGGGCGGCTATAAGATTACCGCGTGGGGGAAGGCGGTGGCGGGGCAGGCCGCGGAATTTCCTGGTGGATTTCCGGGGGAGGCGCGGTGATCGCCTTTTCCGTCGCGCGGCGGGCTTCCTTGGATGTCTGCCGCGCCGTGTCTTCTATCAATTCGTCCGGCTGCTGGGTCGGCATCGTGCAGGCGCCGACACAGCAGGCGAGCAAAGCGAATACCAGCGTTTTGGCAAGCGAGTTGTCATGTTTGCTATGTATCATGGCATTTTCCCTCTCTGGTTTTTTCGAAATGAATCATGTGCGGCGCGCAGACCATGGCTTTAGTTTCCGGCACTGCGGCCTTGAGCACGGGGCGCCTTGCGCCAGCGCCGTTCGTGCATTTCCTGGGTGAGTGTACGCAAGGCATCGTGAAAACTGTACAGGGGTTCTTCGGCGCACAGGGCGTCCAGTTGCCGCATGACCTCCGGGAGGTCCAATTCCGCCGTGACGCTGTAGGTATCTTCCGATGACTGGTTGTAAAAGCTCAGGTAGCCCATCAGATAGTGTTGGTAGGGCCTGAAGGCATCTTTGCCGCGGTCCTGGGCGTAGCGGTGGCAGGAGGCGCTGCCCGGTCCCCAGACGGCGAAGTTGCCGTCGCGGTCGGCCGCCGCGGCAGGGCCGCCCATTGCCAGCGCCAGCATTGCCAGCGTCGGTAGCGCCAGCGTCGGCAGGCGGGCCGGCGGGCCGGTACGCGGCAACGCCGCCGCCTTCCGGGGCTCTGCGCCGGGGCATGCAGCCGCCGCGCTCATTGCCGCAGGAGCCCCCGTCGCCGGGCGCGGAACTGCGCCTTCAGGAAGGCCATCTGGTCGGCCAGGATGCGGCGGTTGGACAACGCCAGATATTCCGCCCAGTTAGGCACGAAGGGCACTGCCAGCAACGGCATCCCCGCCTCTTCCGGCGTTTGCCCCCCCTTGCGCGTGTTACAGCCGTGGCAGGCGGTGACCACGTTCGACCAGCAATCTTTGCCGCCGCGCGAAAAAGGAATCACGTGGTCGCGGGTAAGCCGCCGGCCCTCATGTTCCCTGCCGCAATACATGCACAGGTGGGCATCGCGCAGGAACAGCTCCCGGTTCGTCAGCGGCGGCGTCGTCCGCCGCAGCTGCCGGCGGGCGCGGCGGCAACGCACCGCGATGATCGAGTGGATCTCGATGCGCGAGCGCTTGCCCGTATAACGGGAATAGCCGCCGTGAAAGGCCAGGGTCCGCTCGCCGGCGGTCCAGGCGACCAGGTCGCGGCAATACAGCGTGATAGCAGTTTGCCAGGGAACCCAGGTGACCGGCAGGCCGGTGATGTCCAGGCGCAGGATCAGCGGCGGGTGCGCCGCGTTCCCGCGCTGCTCCTGTGCGGCCCGTTCGGGCCGCCGCCCCTGCCTGGCGCATTCGATTTGCGATTGCATCATGTTCTGCATCCCAGGTTTTGCATCCCGGATCGGAATGCGCTCCGGCGGCGGCAATGCCCCGCCAGCGCAAACCGTTACGGTGCGACTCACCCGGGCAACGATGCCAGATTTGCACCGGCATGACAACCGGACGGCGGGAGCGTCCAGCCGTTACGCAATCGAGGGGAAGAAAATTGGCACTGTTTGTAGCCAAGAAAGAGGCGCCGTGAACAAAACTCCCGCCATTCCTGCTTTTTCCTGTCATTCC
>JAPPPX010000005.1 GCA_028817305.1 Gammaproteobacteria bacterium
AAAGCGCGCGCTTCGCGCTCCTTCAGGGCGGAGCGAGGGCGCGGCAGACAGCCATAAACTCGCGCCGCCGCCTGCCGGCGCCATCGCGCGAATGTGCGCGTTCCGCGCTGTATTTGCGCTGGATTCCCGCCTGCGCGGGAATGGCGAGGTGGGGGCATGGGAATGGCGGAGTAGGCTTTATTCGCTGGATGCCCATAGGGTTTTTGCACAGACTGTTTCGCGGGAATGGCGGATATTTGCCACGCTTAGAAGGTGTAGCCCAGCATCACGCTATAGACGATGGGGTCAATGTCAACGGTGGTCTCGACTCTGCCCAGGCGAGTTCCGGTAAATGTTACATCGGTCTCGATATCAATCCAGCGAACGGAGGCGTTAACATGCCATCTGTCGCTGAGCCGGTAGTCGAAGCCTCCCTGCAGGGCCACGCCGACAGAGCTGTCCACATCCACTTTGCCGCCTATATTGGAGTCCTCGCTGAAGAAGAAGGTGTAGTTCACGCCCGCGCCTACATACGGCTGGAAACTGAAGTCCTGGAGCGGGTAGTACACGACGCTGAGCGTGGGCGGCAGGTGCGTAACTGTCGCGATGTTGTTGGGGAGAGGAATGCCTCCTAAAGCGGCGCTTAAAGCGCCCTTGCCTCTAATGCTGTGTTTAAAGGGCGTTGCGGCCAGCAATTCGACCCCGAGGTAGCGGTTGTACATGTAGGTGACGGTCAAGCTCGGCTGCGCGTTGTCGTTTATGTCCACTTTCTCCGAAGCCAGTGGGCGAAGCGCGGGGTTATCGAACCGCAACGTGGAATTGCTCACGTCCGGAGTTACCACGGCAAAGCCGCCGCGCACGATCCAATCGCCGGCTTCATAGGCCGCTGCCTGCGGAGCGAAGCAAGCGCCGAACACGGCAACGGCCAGGGCCGCGGGTTGGAAACGGGGTTTGGGGGTTTTCATAGTCTTTTCTCCTTATAGGCTGATGCGCGATTCGGTTTGTTTGCCGGTTTGTTTGCCGGGTTATTTGTGCTTGTCCAGGCCCAACTCGTGACATTGTTTCCACACGCGAAACGCGGAATGCGGCATGTCCATATGCGTGACCCCAAGATGGGCAAAGGCATCCACTACCGCCGCGGTAAACGTCGGGATACTTCCTACGTGCGGAGACTCGGCGACCCCCTTGGCGCCCAGGGGGTGGTGCGGAGACGGCGTCACGGTGTAGTCCGTCTCCCAGTACGGCGTTTCCACCGTCGTCGGCAGGAAGTAGTCCATCAGGCTGTTGCCCTGAATGTTCCCTTCCTCGTCGAATGAAAGTTCCTGTCCCATGGCGACCGCAAAGCCCTCGGTTAAACCGCCATGAACTTGTCCCTCGATAATCATCGGGTTGATGCGCGTGCCGCAGTCGTCCAGCGCATAGAATCTGCGCACCTTCGCCTCGCCGGAAAACCGGTCTATATCCACTACGCACAGGTAGGCGCCGAACGGATATGTAAATTCCGGCGGGTCGTAATAATCCACCGATTCCAGCCCCGGTTTCATGCCTTCCGGAAGGTTGTTATACGCGGCCCAGGCGATTTCCTTCATGCTCTTTTCCTGGCCGGGCACGCCCTTGACCTTGAAGCGGTCCACGTCCCACTCCAGGTCGTCCTCGCTGACCTCAAGCAGGTGGGCCGCGATTTTAGCGGCCTTGGCTTTAATCTTGCGAGCGGCCACGGCGGTTGCGGCAGCGCCCACCGGCGTGGTTCTGGAACCGTAGGTGCCCAGGCCGTAGGGGGCCGTATCGGTGTCTCCTTCTTCGATCTGGATGTCGTCGGAAGAGATCCCGAGTTCGCTGGCAATGATCTGCGCATAGGTCGTTTGATGGCCCTGCCCCTGGTTGATCGTGCCCATGCGCGCGATCACGCTGCCCGTGGGGTGTACGCGGATCTCGGCGCTGTCGAACATTCCGACGCCGAGGATGTCGCAGGATTTATTCGGGCCGGCGCCGACGATCTCGGTAAAGGTCACGATGCCGATACCCATGAGTTCCCCCTGCGCCCTTTTTGCCTCCTGCTCTTTGCGCAAGGCTTTGTAATCCACGGCAGCAAGCACCTTGTTCAGCGCGCTGTGGTAGTCGCCGCTGTCGAGGTTGGCCCCCAGCGCCGTCGTATAGGGGAACTGTTCCGGTTTGACGAAGTTGCGCAGCCGGATTTCGGCCTTGTCCATATTCAGCTTTTGCGCGAGCACGTCCATCATGCGCTCTATCGCGTACACCGCTTCGGTGACGCGGAAGGAACAGCGATAAGCCACGCCCCCCGGCGCCTTGTTGGTATATACCCCGTCCACTCTTGCGTAGGCATTGGGAATGTCGTAGGAACCGGTGCAGATGTGAAACAGACCGGCGGGGAATTTTGACGGGTCGGCACAGGAGTCGAAGGCGCCGTGATCGGCGAGGACGCCGACCCGCAGGGCCTTGATCCGGCCGTCTTTGTCGGCGGCCAATTCGCCGGTCATGTGGTAATCGCGGGCGAATCCGGTTGTGGTCAGGTTTTCTATGCGGCTCTCGATCCATTTGACCGGGCGGCCCAGGACGATAGACGCCACGATGGCGGTGACGTAGCCCGGATAGACGGGCACCTTGTTGCCGAAGCCGCCTCCGATGTCGGGCGAAATAATCCGCACTTTGCTTTCGGCAATGCCCGACAACATGGACACCACGGTGCGCACGATGTGCGCCGCCTGCGAGGTGATATATGCCGTCAGCGTGCCGTTGACCTTGTCGAAGGAGGCCACGCAGCCGCAGGTTTCCATCGGGCAGGGATGCACGCGGGGATAAAACATTTGCTGCTTGACGGTGACTGCCGCCTGCTCGAAAGCCTGGTCGGCGGCCGCTTTGTCGCCGACCTCCCAGGTGAAGATATGGTTGTCGTGCAGGCGCTTGCCATGGGCCCCGTCCATTTTGCCCGCCAGGTCTTCGCGCAATACCGGCGCATCCGGGGCCATCGCTTTGTGCGGATCGACCAGCGCCGGCAACGGCTCGTACTCGACCTTGACCCGGTCCGTCGCATCGGCGGCGATATAGCGGTCGTCGGCGATCACCACCGCCACTTCCTGCATCTGGAAATGCACTTTTTCGTCGGCCAGCACCGCCTGCACGTCGCCGGCGAGCGTCGGCATCCAGTGCAGTTTGAGCGGCTTGAGATCCTCCGCGGTCAATACCGCATGCACGCCTGGCAGCGCCAGCGCCTCGTCTTTATTAATGGACTTGATGCGGGCGTGGGCATGAGGGCTGCGCACGATGCCGGCAAACAGCATGCCGGGCATTTTGATGTCGTCTATGTAGTTGCCTTTGCCCTGAATAAAGCGCGGATCTTCCTTCCGCTTGCGCGAACAGCCGATACCCTGGATTTTCTCTTCGCGCTCGATGCTGTCGGCGGATGTGCTCATGCGATCATACTCCTCACTGCGCGGCCTGTAGTTTGTCGGCCGCGTATTTCACGGCCTTGACGATATTCTGGTACCCGGTGCAACGGCACAGGTTGCCGGCCATGCCGAAACGGATCTCCTCATCCGTGGGGTTGGGGTGTTCTTTGAGAAAACGGTAGGCGCGCATCAACATGCCCGGGGTGCAGAAACCGCACTGCAAGCCATGCTCTTGCATAAAGCCCTCCTGCACCGGGTGCAGTTCGCCGTTGTCGGTTAAGCCCTCGACGGTCATGACTTCGCCGCCATTCGCCTGCACGGCGAGCACGGTACAGGATTTCACCGAATCGCCGTTCAGGTCCACCGTACAGGCGCCGCAATGCGACGTTTCGCAACCGATGTGACTGCCGGTTTGCGCCAATTGCTCGCGCAACACATGGATCAGTAATTCACGAGGCTCCACCAGCGCATCTACCTGCTGGCCGTTCAAGCGAAAGGAAATTGCCGTCTTTTTCACGCTCCGCCCTCCTTTGCCCGGTCCAATGCCGCACGGATCGCGCGCCGCGTCATTTCGCCGGCCATATGAGTTTTGTATTCGATGTCGCCCCGCAGGTCCTCGGTTGGATCGCATACTGCCATCGCTTTCTCCGCGGCCTGCCCGAGCAACGCATCGTCAACGGTCTTGCCGGCCAGCAACGCCTCGGCGTCTCTGGCCCTGAGGGCTGTCGGCCCGACATTGGTCAGCGCGATCGCGATGCTGGCGCAGGTGTCGCCGTCGAGCGAGAGCACGACGGCGGTCGCCGCGGTGGCATAGTCTCCTGTCTTGCGTTTGAGTTTGCTGTAGGCGCAACCGCTGCCCGCGGGCAAAACGGGAACCTGAATTTCCTTGAGAATTTCGCGCTCGCCTAGTTCGGTCGAGTAAATTCCCAAAAAGAAGTCGGTGGCGGGCACGACCCGCTCGCCGTCGGCGCCCTGTATCGTAAAGTTCGCATCCAGCGCCATCATAACGGCGGGATGGTCGTTGGCCGGGTCTCCGTTGGCGATATCCCCGCCGATGGTGCCGCGATTGCGTACCTGCGGGTCTCCGATTAACCGGGCCGCCTCCGGTATCAGCGGGCATTTTTGTTGCAGCAGCGGCGAGGCGATTAATTCGTTTTCCGTAGTCATCGCGCCGATATGGATTTTGTCGCCTTCTTCGCGAATCCCCTTCAGCGCGGCGATGCCGTTGATATCAATGAGATGAGCGGGCTCGGCAAAGCGAAGCTTCATCATGGGCAACAGGCTGTGACCGCCCGCCAGAATCTTCGCCTCGTCGTGCTCGGCCAGCAGCTCCAGAGCCTGGGCTACGGTGGAAGGGGCATGGTAGTCGAACCGATTAGGGGTCATGGGAACTCCATTCCTGTTTTCTTATTAAGGGGCTCGCCTTGACCCTCTAGTCGAGTGCAACTCTAAGCGCAACCGAAACGCTAATGCAAGCTGCAGTGCAGCAATCGCAAGCCGTTACGCAATCGAGGGGAAAAGATTCCCACCTCGCCATGGAGGGTAGATTCCTGCCTTCGCCTCATTTTTCCCATCACTCCCCCCTT
>JAPPPX010000117.1 GCA_028817305.1 Gammaproteobacteria bacterium
GGCAGGAATCTACCCTCCATGGCGGGGTGGGAATCGTTTCCCCTCGATTGCGTAACGGCCCGGCGGCGCGCGGGATGCGCCGCATATGCACAGGCGGCACGGGCAGTGCTGGGCGCGGTGCGGCGGCGGGCATACAATGCGCGCCATGAGCGGAAATTTCGCGACGGGATTCGCAATGACCCCGGCAACGAGGTCTCGCCGCCGCGGCGGCCCAGGATGCGGGCGGGCGCCAGCGCGGCGCGGTGCCCTCATGGGGGCGGCTCTCCGGGGAACGGCTCCCTGGGGCAAGGCTTCCTGAACATGGCCGTCGTCCCCTTCGCACCGTCTCCCAAGGTGGCCGCGCCGGCGCCGGGGCGCACGACGCGGGTAGCGGCAGCGCTGTCTGGAGGGGTGGACTCCTCGGCCACCGCCTGCCTGCTGCGCCGGGCCGGGTTCCGGGTCGAATGCGTGTTCATGCGCAACTGGCGGGACGGCCAGGGACGCGGTTGCGGCGACGCGGACCTGGACGCCCAGGATGCCTACAGCGTCTGCGCCAGCCTGGAATTGCCTATCCGCACCGCGGACTTCTCCGACGCCTACCGGGAATGCGTATTGCACCCGTTCCTGGAGGAATACCGAAACGGCCGCACCCCCAATCCCGACGTACTGTGCAACGAAGAGATCAAGTTCCGACGCCTGCTGCAATACGCCCTGGAGCAGATGGGCGCCGAGCGGCTGGCCACCGGCCATTACGCGCGCATCCGGCGCCACGGCAACGAGTACCTGCTGCTGCGGGCGCGGGACCGCGCCAAGGACCAGAGCTACTTCCTGCACCGGCTGGGGCAGGAAGAGCTGGCGCGCCTGCTGTTCCCCCTGGGCGACTGGCGCAAGCCGCAGGTGCGCCGGCTGGCCGCGGAGGCCGGGCTGGTCACCTGCGACAAGAAAGACAGCACCGGCATTTGCTTTGTAGGCGCCCGCGACTTCCGCGCCTTCCTGGGGCGCTACCTGCCCCACCGCCCCGGCGAAATACGCAGCCTGGAGGGCCATGTCCTGGGCCGCCACGACGGGGTCTGGTTCTATACCGCGGGCCAGCGGCGGGGGCTGGGAATCGGGGGGCGCGCCGGCGGCAAGGGAACGCCTTGGTACGTGGTCGCCAGAGATACCGGGCGCAATATCGTTTATGTGGCGCAGGGGCGGGAACACCCCCTGCTCTACAGCCGCCGCCTCCGCGCTGGCAGGGTGCATTGGGTCGCAGGGGCGGCCCCGCCCCTGCCCTGCGACTGCCAGGCGCAGTTGCGCTACCGGCAACGGGCGCAGGACTGCCGCATCGCGGCAACCGCGGGCGGCGCGCGGGATGCCTGCGAGGTGGTCTTCGAGGCGCCGCAATGGGCAGCGGCGCCCGGCCAGTCCGTCGTCTTTTACCGGGACGAGATCTGCCTGGGGGGCGGGATCATCGAGGATTCGGACTAGCGGAACGCGGCGCCGCGGGACTGCGGCGGCGGCGGTTGCCCGGCCGTTACGCGCTCGAGGGGGAAGCGAGGCGCCCCGCTTGCGCGCGCAAGCCTGCCCCCGGCCATGCCTCTTCCGACGCCATTCCCGAGCGCCATATGCGCCGGACCCTCAACGCTGCCGCGAGAACGGGCGAATGATCGCATATAATATGCCCATGCCGTACCGGGGCTACCGCACCGAACCAGGAAAACGCTAGGCCGGAAAAACGCAAGGAGATACCATGCCGAACAGTTTCGATGCCCGTTCCTCCCTGGCCGTCGGGGACCGGAAATACGAGATCTACCGCCTGCAGGCGCTGGCCGCCCGCTACGAAATCGCCGGCCTGCCCTATTCTCTGAAGATCCTGCTGGAGAACCTGCTGCGCCGCGAAGACGGGGCAAGCGTCCGCGCGGAGGACATCGAGGCGCTGGCCGGATGGCAACCGACGGCCCCGCCGCAACGGGAGATCGCCTTCAACCCGGCACGGGTGCTGATGCAGGACTTCACCGGCGTCCCGGCCATCGTTGACCTGGCCGCCATGCGCGACGCCATGGCCGGCCTGGGCGGGGACCCGGACCGGATCAATCCGCTGGCGCCAGTGGAGCTCGTGATCGATCACTCCGTGCAGGTGGACATCCACAACCGCCCCGACGCACTGGAACGCAATACCGCTATTGAATTCGAGCGCAACCGGGAACGGTACGGCTTCCTGCGCTGGGGACAGCAGGCATTCGACAACCTGCAGGTGGTCCCGCCAAACACCGGGATCGTGCACCAGATCAACCTGGAGTACCTGGCCCGCGTCGTGTTCGAGAACCCGCGCAACGGCGTCGTGCAAGCCTACCCGGATACGCTGGTCGGCACCGACTCGCACACCACCATGATCAACGGGCTGGGCGTGCTGGGCTGGGGCGTCGGCGGCATCGAGGCCGAGGCGGCCATGCTGGGCCAGCCGCTGAGCATGCTGATCCCACAGGTGGTGGGCTTCGAGCTAAGCGGCAGACTGGCGGAAGGGGCCACCGCCACCGACCTGGTGCTCACCATTACCCAGATGCTGCGCCAGCACGGGGTGGTGGGCAAATTCGTCGAGTTCTACGGCGAGGGACTGGAGCGCCTGCCGCTGGCAGACCGCGCCACCATCGCCAACATGGCCCCGGAATACGGGGCCACCTGCGGCCTGTTCCCGATTGACCGGGAGACCCTGGACTACCTGCGGCTGTCTGGACGCACCCCGGAACGGCTGGCGCTGGTCGAAGCATACGCCCGCGAGCAGGGCCTGTGGCACCAGCCCGGAGACGCCGCGCCCCGCTATCTGGAGACCTTGCGGCTGGACATGGAAACGGTGGAGCCTTGCCTGGCCGGACCGCGCCAACCGCAAGACCGCATCCCGCTACACCGCGTCCGGGAAACCTGCCGGGAAACCGTGCGCGCCCTGCGCCAAGGCGGCGGCAATGGCGGCGGCAGCGGCAACGGCAAAGCGGCGGCGCAAGCGGGGCGCAACGGCACGCTACGGGACGGCGCCGTGGCCATCGCCGCCATCACCTCCTGCACGAATACCTCCAACCCGTCGGTAATGATCGGCGCCGGGCTACTGGCCCGCAAGGCGCGCGAACGCGGCCTGAAGACCCCGCCCTGGGTAAAAACCAGCCTGGCGCCGGGCTCCATGGTGGTACGCAATTACCTTGAGCGGGCGGAGCTGATCCCGCACCTGGAGGCGCTGGGCTTCCACATCGTCGGCTTCGGCTGCACCACCTGCATCGGCAACTCCGGCCCCCTGCCCGAGCCCGTCAGCCAGGCGATCGCCGAGGGCGACTTGGCGGTAGCCGCCGTGCTGTCCGGCAACCGCAACTTCGAGGGCCGCATACATCCCCAGGTGCGCATGAATTTTCTGGCCTCGCCGCCCCTGGTTGTCGCCTACGCCCTGGCCGGCACCATGGACATAGACCTGCAAAACGACCCCCTGGGCGGCGGCAAAGACGGGCGCCCGGTCTATCTGCGCGACATCTGGCCCAGCCAGGCGGAGGTCCGGGACACCATCGCGGCCACCGTGGACCCGGCCGCCTTCCGGGAAGGCTACCGCGACCTGTACGCGGGCGACCAACGCTGGGCGACCCTGGAAGCCGCCAAGGACAACCGTTACCGCTGGCGCGAAGACTCCACCTACGTGCGCCGTCCGCCCTTTTTCGAGAAGCTGTCGGCGCAACCGCCCGCGGCGCCGGGAGCAATCCGCAGGGCGCGGTTGCTGGCCCTGCTTGGCGACGGCATCACCACCGATCACATCTCCCCGGCAGGGGCCATCCGCCCGGACGACCCTGCGGGGCGCTACCTGCTGGAGCAGGGGGTGGAGCGGCGGGACTTCAATTCCTACGGCGCCCGGCGCGGCAATCACGAGGTCATGATGCGCGGCACATTCGCCAACATCCGCCTGCGCAACCGGCTGGCGCCGGGCCGGGAAGGCGGATGGACCACCCATGCGCCCTCGGGCCGGGAGATGCACATCTACGAAGCCGCCATGCGCTACCGAGAGGAAGAGACGCCGTTGCTGGTGATCGCCGGCCAGCGATACGGCACCGGTTCCTCGCGGGACTGGGCGGCCAAGGGCACCCGCCTGCTCGGCGTGCGCGCCGTGCTGGCGGGCAGTTTCGAGCGCATCCACCGGGCCAACCTGGTAGGCATGGGCGTCCTGCCCCTGGTCTTTGCCGATGGCAGCGACGCGGAGTCCCTGGGGATCGCCGGCACGGAGGAATTCGACCTCGAGGGACTGACACCCGGCGCATCCCGGGTCACGGTGGTCATGCGCAACGGCGAACGGGAGCAGCGCTTCCCCGCGACGGTACGAATTGATACCCCGAAAGAATGGGATTACTACCGCAACGACGGCATCCTGCCCTACGTATTGCGCCGCCTCGCGGCCAGCTAGGCGGCGCCCCGCCAGGCCGCGCGGCGCCTCCTTCCCGCCGCCGGCGCGGCACGGCGCTGCTGGCCTGCGCCCTGCTGCTGGGCGGCTGCCAGGGACGCTATTATTTCTCTCCGGAGGAACCGCCCTCCGGCGTGTTGCGCTATTCCCTGGAGACGCTCCCCTACCAGGAATACTGGACAGGGCTCAGCTTCAACGGCAAGAAGATCGGGTTTAACCGCGTCGCGGTGCGCCGCGAGGGCGAAGGTCACGTCATCGAATCCGAGACGGCGCTGCAGATGCGGTTGCTCGACCGCAACAAGGGGTTCCGCATGTTTGCCCTGGATCGGATCGCCCCCGATCTGCAACTGCGGGAATTCGAATACCGCTATTCCCTGGACGGCAGCAACCTTGAGCTGCGCGGCCGGGTAGAGGGCGAACGGCTGCAGCTCCAGATCGTCAATGCAGCCGGTGTGCACGAACAGGCCCTGGACCTGGGGCAGGAGCCGGTATATCCGCGCAGCGCCCTGCTGCTCTACCCCCTGGTCCAGGGCATAAGGCCCGGCGTAAATTACCGCTACTGGGTTTACGATGCGGAAGACCGGCAACTGAGCGAGGTGCGGCAGTACGTGACCGGTTACGAACGCAGTAATCTATTCGCCGGCGGCGCCTACCGGTTACAGACCTCGATCCGCGCCCAGGAAGCGACCGCCTGGATTGGCGCCAAGGGACAGCCGCTACTGGAGAGCAGCCTGGACGGCGTCATGACCGCCCTCCTGCAAAGGGAAGCGCAGGCGCGGAACTACCTGGTCCAGGCGGCCCTGAACAGGGAAGAAACCCTGATTAACTACAGCCTGGTGCCTGCCGACCGGAGGATCGCCGACCCCCGCAGGGCCAGCGCGCTGACGTTGGCGTTGAGCGGCATGGGAGAGTTCCTGCTGCCGGTCCCGAACTCGCGCCAGCAGTGCGCCCCGGCCGACAACGGCGATGTAATCTGCCGCGTCCTGGCAACGGTTGCGCACCGCGAGCCGGCGCCGCCGGACGAACATCAACTGCAAAAATATCTGGAGCACACGCCGATCCTCCCCACTGGCCATCCCACCCTGGAGCTGCTGGCGACGGATATCGCCGGCGGGCTGGAAGACCCGGGCGAGCGGATGCGCGCCGTGTTCTCCTGGATCCGGGACAACATCGGCGACGACGCAGTGGACGTATTCACCGCCCTGGACGTGCTGAAACAGCGCAACGCCGAGTGCCAGGGGCAGAGCTTTCTCTACACCTCCCTGGCACGCACGCTGGGCATCCCCACCCGGGTAGTCAACGGCCTGGTCTATTCCAAGCGGCGAAACGGCTTCCTCTACCACACCTGGGCAGAGAGTTGGGACGGCAACGCCTGGCAAAGCATCGATCCCACGCTGGGGCAATTCCCCGTGGACGTTACCCATATCCGCCTGATTGACGGCGCGGAAATTTCCGACCTCACGCCGCTGCTGCAACTCATCGGACGGATACAGGCGCGCGTACTGGAGGTAGGCGCGCCGTAGCGCCGTCCCCCGCCGGCAGCGGAGAAAAGCAACAGGCCGGGCGCGTCCCGAAGGGCATCGTCACGGCGCGCGCAGCCCCTCTCACGAAGGACTGCGCTCCGTAAAAATCGCTCTTATAAAGAGCGTTTTTTCGGCGTTTTCGGCGGCTTTTCGCCCTGCAAGCGCCCGCTGGAACGGCCTTCGATCACTGTCCAGCCCGCCGCTGGCTCCTGCGGTCCCTCCACGTACTCCACCACCTCCAAGCCGAATCCGGCCAGGGCATGCAGGCGCTTGGGGGCGCTCAGTACGCGCATCTTGCGCACCCCCAAGTCGTAGATGATCTGCGCCCCCAGACCGATGGTGCGCAGGTCGCGCTGTCCGGGAAGGTGCCAGGCGCCGGGGCGCCCGCCCCCGGAGTCTCGCAACCGTTCCACCTGAGCCAGCAATTCGCTCCTGCCGATCTGGTTGCACAGCAGCACCGCGACCCCGCCCTCGCGGGCAAGATACTCCAGGGTGGCGGCGGACAGCGAGCCGCCCGGCGCCCCGCCCGCCTGTGCCGCCAAGTCGTGAACGGGGTGTTGCAAATGCACGCGCACCAGCGTGGGACGCTCTTCCCGGATCTCGCCGAAGACCAGGGCCAAGTGCACGTCCTGGCGCACATCGTCTTCGTAAAGCGCCAGGCGGCACTCTCCGAAACGTGTGGCCAGAGGCGTCTCCACGATGCGCCGGACCGTCTTCTCGTGTTGCAGCCGAAAGCGGATCAGGTCCGCAATCGTCCCGATTTTCAGACCGTGGCGGCGGGCGAAGGCCTCCAGTTCCGGGCGCCGGGCCATGCTGCCGTCCGCGCCCAGGATCTCGACGATCACCGCCGCGGGAGGCAAATCCGCCAGGCGGGTCAGGTCGCAGCCAGCCTCGGTATGCCCGGCCCGCACCCGCACCCCGCCGGGGTGCGCCATCAAGGGAAACACATGGCCCGGGCGCACCAGATCGCCGGGGCGGCTGGCCGGGTCCGCCGCCGCGCGAATGGTGCGGGCGCGGTCGGCGGCAGAGATGCCCGTGGCGATCCCCCGCGCGGCATCTATGGATACCGTGAAGTTCGTGCCGTGGTGGGCAAAGCCCCGCTCGGACATCAGCGGCAGGTGCAGGCGTTCGCAATCGGCGCGGGTCAAGGTAAGGCAGATCAGGCCGCGCCCGTGCTGCGCCATGAAGTTCACATGCTCCGCCCGCGCCAGCGAGGCCGCCATCACCAGGTCGCCCTCGTTCTCGCGGTCCTGGTCGTCCATGAGGACCACCATCCGCCCCTCGCGGAGTTCGGCAATGAGTTCCTTCGTATCGTTCATGACGCTACCGGGGCAGGACGCGCCGCCGGGGGGCGCGTTCGTCCGGACCTGGAATTATAACGAAGGCGGCGGGCAAAAAGGGAGAAAGGCGCTGCAACCACCCCAGGGAGGAAGCGGCGGCCCCCTGTTCAGCGAGTCTGTTCAGCGGGCCAGAGGACCGCGGGCCGGGACCAGCAGCGCCTGGAGCGGCGCCCCCCGCCCGGCCTCCGGCAGCGGGGCTTCATCGCCAGGGTCGAAGTCTTCTTCTTCCAACCCGTCCTCGTCCAGTTCTTCCTCCCCGCCGCCGAAGTACTCGATAAACTCCTCGCGCAACTTGAGGTAGTCCTGCAGCACCTTTTCGTAGCCGAGCAAGCGCTTGTCCAGCCCCCGGGATTCGGAGGCATCCGCCTCTTCCGCCCGCGCCCGCCGGAGCTCCTCGCGCAACCCGGCCAGGGCCTCCTGCACCTCCGCAATCAACGCATCCAGGTCACTCAACTCCAGCGGCGGCGCGCAGCCTTCCAGCTCCTCGCACTGGGAGAGATACATGGAGATGCCCGTGCCGATCAGGCTGAACAACTCCAGCTCCGTCTCGAACAAGGACGGATCTATGATAAACAGGGAAATCAGGTTCAGCAGGTCGCTCGCCGGATTGATGGCGCTGAGCACCTGCTCCACCACGTTCAGGTTCAGGGCCTGGATGTAAGTATTCTCCAGCACCGACAAGGACACGCCCTGGAACACACTGCCCGGATTGATCGTGGGAGCGCCCTGGCCCCCGCCCTGCGCAAAGCGCAACGGACCCATAACGCCCAGATAGAACCTCAGGCTCGCGGCCTGCTCGACGGCCCCGCCCGCGACGACCAGGGCGCCGCTGCCGCGAACATTGCGAACCAAATCGCCGTCCAGCAACACCTCTATATCGCCGCTTGTCGTAACGCCCTGCGTACCGGCCGCCACGATCACGACCTCCTGGCCGGAGCCGGCGACCTGGGCATCGCTATCGCCGGGAGAGACCGCCCCCGCCGCGATATCGGCGGCCAGCGCGACATCCCGCCCCAACAGGAACAAGCTCCCGGGGACCGCCACCGGCCCGGCAATGGTCAGGAGGCCGGCGCCGACGCCCCGGTCATCTACGAACGCGGCTGCCGGGGGCACGGGTGCCGGGAGCGCCGGCAACACCCTGCCGGAGTCGCTCACCGGCAGCGGCAACCGGGTGACATCGCCGCCCAACGAAACGACCTGGGGAATGCCCCCCAGCAGTACCGGCCCCAGAAAATCGCGCAGGACGGGCAGCGTCAGGCGTTCCTCGCCGGCAACAGGCACCATGCCTATCGGCGTGTTAATCGCCAGGTTCGCCCCCAGCGTATCCGGCAGTGCCGCCGCGTAGGCGCTGGCGTCCGCCCCGGCGGCAAACGCCTCGAAACCGTCGAGGCTCTGGACGAATAAGTCGGCACTCAACATCGTGTCGTCGCCGGAATAGAGCCGTTGCGCCGTCGGGGTCAGCAACAAGGCCGCCCACCCGGAGGCGGGGGCCAATTCCAGCACATCCTCGGCCGTGCCGCCGCCGCCCGACAGGCTGCCCGGGTGCGCCTCGCTGAGCGTGAAGGCGTCCACTCCCGTGCCGCCGCTCAGGGTCTCAATGGCGGCAAAATCCAGCGCCTGCCCCCCGCTCTGGTAGCGGTTCGCGGCCCCCAGCGTCCAGGTCGCTGCCGCGTCCAGCCCCGCCAGGCCATCCGTCGTCGCGGCGCCGCCGCGCAGCTCGCGAATGCCGGTAAAGGCGCTGACCACGGCGCCGCCGGACACGCCGCCGCCGAAACCGTCCGCGCCCGGCGTCCCGTCCAGCGCCACCGACACCGCCGTCGTCAACGACGCAAAGTCCAGCACGTCCGCATCCGCCCCGCCGGCCACCGTGCCCGTCACGCTGCCGCCGGCATTCAACGTGAACATGTCCGCGCCGCCGCCGCCCATCAGATCGCCCGTGTACGCCGCGTCAACCACGAAGCGGTCCACCCCCGTGCCGCCTTGCAGGTTCTCTATGCCGCGAAAGCCCAGCGTCTCGCCGCCGCTCGCGTAACTGTGCGACGCAGCCAGCGTCCAGGTCGCGGCGGATGCCAGACCCGACAGGCTGTCCGCACCCATGCCTCCCACCAGCGTCCGAATGCCGGTAAACGAGCTCAGCGTCACGCCGCCCGCCGCTGCGCCGTCGAAACCGGCCGTGCCCGGCGTCCCGCTCAGAGTGACCGTTACCGCGGGCGTCAAGTCCGCAAAGTCCAGCACGTCCGCATCCGCCCCGCCGACCGCCGCGCCCGACACGCTGCCGCCGCCGAAATCGAAGGTGTCGGCGCCGCCCTCGCCCAGGAGGCTCCCCGTCAGCGCCGCGCCCGTACCGATCTGGAACACATCGTCGCCGTCGCCGCCCATCAGATCGCCCGCGTAGGCGCCGGTCACCGCGAAGGTATCCGCCATGGAACCCCCTTGCAGGGCCTCGATGGAGGTAACGGCCGGCGGCGTCACCGCAGCGCCGCCCATCACCGTGTAACTGAAGCTTGTGCCGGTCAGCGTCCAAGTGGCGACCGCATCCTGCCCCTGCAAGGCATCGCGGCCCATGCCGCCGTCCAGCATGGTCGCGCTCCCCAATATGTCCAGGGCGAAGACGTCGGCGCCGGCGCCGCCCGAAATGCTGCCCGCATGAGCGTTATCGCCCATAAAGGCGTCCGCCACCGAGCCGCCATCCAGGTGCTCGAAGCCGCGAAAACTCAGCTCCCGCATCGTGCCGTCGCCATCGGCGCTCTGGTAGCGGTTGCCCGCCGCGCGCAGCGTCCAGGTCGCGACCGCATCCAGGCCCGCCAGCCGATCCATCGGCACGGGGAGGGCGGGCGGGGGGGGGGTCATCACTTCGCTCCCCGTCAGGGCGTCCACACCGGCGAAGCCCACCGTCACGCCGCCGCTCACCGCACCGCCGAAGCCGGCCGCAGTCGGCGCGCCGCTCAGCGTCACCGTCACCGCATCCGTCGCTTCCGTCAGGGCGCCGAAGTCCAGCCGGTCGGTTCCGGTGCCGCCGCTCAGGAAATCAATGTTCAGGAAGCCAAACTCCCTTGTCATCCCGCTGTCGTCAATCTGGTATCTGCCGAAAACATTACTGGGACTCCCTTCACGGATCCATCTCCAATCGGCGTCCATATTCAGCCCCGTCAGGCGGTCGCCCATGGATGATAAAGAGCCTAAAATAGCATCAAGCCCCTGAAAATTGGCGACCACGTCAGCATCCATATCCTCTACGGCGCCGGAGAAGCCGGCCGCGCCCGGCGTACCGCTCAGCGTCACCGTCAGCGCCGCCGCCGAACTTCCGAAGTCCGCTATATCCGCACCCATGCCGCCTTCTATTCCATCGCTCACGCTGCCGCCCGAGAAGGTAAAGGCATCAGCCCCCGCCCCCCCCGCAATGCGGGCCGCACTGCCGCCCGAGTTAAGTTGGAAGCGATCAATCCCCGTACCCCCGGCCAGAACCGGGAAATTGTCGAAGCGTAAAATCTGCGCTGCCGTTCTTACATAATCGCCTCCCCCTGCCGCATCCAGCTCCCATTCAACGGCGCCGCTACTATAATCCGCGCCCTGCAGGCGGTTCTGATTACCGCCGCCCAATGCCCCCTCGCTCCCCCGAATCCGGAAAATCCCGTCAAAATCCAAGGTGGCGCCGCCCGCCACGCTGCCGCCGAAACCTTCGCTGTCCGGCTCCCCGCTCAGGGTCACGCTCACATCCGCGGCCAATCTGCGAAAGTCCAGCACGTCCATGAAGGCGGTGCCGCTGCCGCCGTCCACCATCGCCGCACTGCCGCCATCGAAGACGAAGGCGTCCACTCCCCTGCCGCCCCGCAGGTTCTCTATGTTCTGGAAGGGCTGGTTCAGACTCGTCAACATGCCGCTGGCGGCGCTGGAATACGTGGTTCCCCCCGTCGCCAGCGTCCAGGTGGCGGCCGCATCCCGGCCCGCCAGCGTGTCCGTGCCCATGCCGCCGTCCAGCATGCTCACGGACGCGCCCAAGTTGAAGGTGTCCGCCATGGAACCGCCTTGCAGCTCTTCTATGTTGCGTATTTGCAGCGTAGGCGCGCCGGCAGTGTCGTAACTGCTGGCTTGCGGCGCCGCCAACGTCCATTCGGCATCCGCATTCAGGCCAATCAAACGGTCCTCGGCGCCCATGCCGCCACGAATCTCCGTGATGCCGGTTGCAGTAGTCGCCGTCCCGCCCGCCACCTGCCAGCTGACGGAGTAGCCGGACGCCGTGCCGGCGGTCAGGGTGAAGATCAAGTTGCCGCTCATACTGGCCAGATTCAGCAAGGCCGCCGCATTGGCGACTCGTCTCTCGAAATTGGCCAGCGTCAGCGTTTGGCTGTTGAAGGCATATGCCGTCGGGAACATCGTTGTCGCATCCTCTGTAAAGACGCCGCCCGCGCCCAATCCCGCCAACTCGTCCTCCGTAGCCGTCATGCTGCCTCGAATCTCGCGGATGCCGCTAAAGGCGCCGACCACGGTGCCGCCCGACACGCTGCCGACGCTGCCGCCGAAGCCGTCCGCGTCCGGCACCCCGCTCAGCGCCACCTCCACCGCCGTCGTCCGCGCCGAGAAATCCAACACGTCCGCGCCGGCGCCGCCCTCCAGGCCGTAAGGGCTGGTGCCGCTCACCGTGAAGGTGTCCGCCATGTTGCCTCCCCGCAGGGCCTCAAAGGAACTCAGGGCCGGGGGCGTTACCGTTGTCATTGTCGTTACCGTCATCGTGCCGCCCATGCCGTCATCTACCTCCTGCTCCTCCGCGATCTGGTAAATGAATCCCGTACCGGGCAGCGTCCAGGCGCCGACGGCATCCAGGCCCTGCAGGGTGTCCCTGCCCGTGCCGCCAACCAGGCTACTGAAATTGCGAAAGGACAGGGTACGCGTGGTCGCGGGGGTCATGCTGTCGGCGCTCTCATAGCGACTCAGCTCTGTCCCCATCGCCAGCACCCAAGTGGCGGCGACGTCCCGGCCGCGCAGGGTGTCCATCGGCCTGGCAGAGCCCGTTCTGACAGCATTAATGCCTCGAAACGCTACCGTATCCGAACTGCCGACAGCCGTCACGCTGCCCTCATATCCTGCCATCCTCGCGCCGCTCAGCGCGACCGTTATCGCCGACACCGCACTGGAGGGCAGGCTGTCGAAGAGCATAACGCTATCGAGGCCCCTGCCATCGCCGGCTATCTCCACGCCAGCAAAGGCCTGGAAATCGAATTCGGTCCCGGAGCGATTATTGCGTTCCTGCAGGGATTCGAATCCGGAGAAATCCAATTGCTGCGAAGAACGGGTACCCGTCATAAATGCAGTACGGCCCAGATTTATGTAGGCCCCAGACCCCGCGCTTGAAACTGTAAACATATCGGTACCCGCCGAGTTGGCGGCCATGCCCCGCAGCGCGTCCGCGGTCGCGCCGCCTGCCCGCATCTCGCCAATGCCGCTAAAGGCCACCGTCATCCCGCCGGTCACTGCCACGCTGCCATCGAATCCGGAAAGTATGGCGATACCGGTGGCCATATCCGTCGCACCGATCGTAGTGTCGTCCAGAGTCACCGTCAGCGCAGACGTCAGCGTCGCAAAATCCAGGATATCGTCGCCGCTGTCGCCGTTCGCCGTCACCGCCGCGTCGGCGACATCGAAGTCGAAGGTGTCCACCCCCGTGCCGCCCGTCAGAACCTCCATATTGCGGAACGACTGCGTCAGCGAGCCGCTGACATATGTGTTCCCCACCGCCGCCAGCGTCCAGGTGGCGGCGGCGTCCCGCCCCGTCAGCGTGTCCGTGTCGCCGCCGCCGTCCAGACCCGCGCTCGCACTGCCCATGGCGCCCAGGTTGAAGGCGTCGGCGCCGGCATCGCCGCTCGCCGTCCCCGTCAGCGCCGCATTCAGATTGAAGGTGTC
>JAPPPX010000072.1 GCA_028817305.1 Gammaproteobacteria bacterium
ATGCGATTGGGGTAACATTCTGTCACGGCGGAACCTCCCTGGTGTTTGGGTTTAACTGCTTACATTATCGGGGATTTTCCGCCGTTTCGCTATCCCCTTCGTGCAATATCCGGGTTAACTGCATTAACGGGGGCAGGAATAGCGGGGCAGGTTGGGCGGCGGGGTGGGAATCTTTTCCCCTCGATTGCGTAACGGCTTGGGGGCCGGCGGGCCGCCTCCCGCGGGCGCCCGCTTTGTGCGATGATACCAAGGCGCGCGGGCCTTGGGCGGGAGGAGCCGCGGCGCGCGTACAGTTCTTCTTGCCGGCAGACAACATAGCCCGCCGCGGCGGGAAGTTTCCCGCCGTCCCCGGCACTCGCGCCGGACGGAGGACGACATCGTGTTGGAGGCGGCTCGCATATCCTGCATACGCAACGACAAGACTATCTTTCAGGACATTTCCTTTACCTTGTCGCCTGGCGAAGCGCTGCAGATCGTCGGCCCGAACGGCAGCGGCAAAAGCAGCCTGATCCGAATCCTTTGCACCCTGCTGGAACCGGATGCGGGAGAGTTGCTGTGGCATGGCGCCCGGGTGTCGTCCGGGCGCGAGGCGTTCCTCGCGCAATTGCGCTATCTGGGACACGAGAACGGCCTGAAGAGCGGCCTCACCGTTCTGGAAAACCTGCGCTTCGCCTTTGCCTTGGCGGGAACGCCCGAAAGACCGCCCTGGACAGAGGTGCTTGCGCAGGTAGGGCTTACCGGCATGGGAGATACGCTGGCGGGGCGGCTGTCCGCCGGCCAGCAGCGCCGGGTCGCCCTGGCCCGGCTACTGTTAGGGCGCGCGCGCCTTTGGCTGCTGGACGAACCGTTCAGTTCCCTGGACCCGGCAGGCCGGGCTTTGTTGCAGCGAATGTTCGCCGGGCACTGCGCGACAGGCGGCATGATCGTGCTGACCGCCCACGAACCGGCGGCCCTGGGAGGTCTGTCCGGGCCGCATATCCGCCTGCCGGCTTAACTCCCTCAAGCCGTTACGCAATCGAGGGGAAAAGATTCCCACCCCGCTATTCCCGCGCATCACTCCCCCCTTGAGGGGGAGTCGGCAAGACGAGGGCGCAAGCCCGATGTCGCGCCGGTGGGGGGAGCAGCTAAAGCGCCTCCTGCGCCCCATCGCCCAGGAGAACCGCAAGGCCCGCTGCGGCGACGAAATAGCGCCGAACCTTCGGGCCGAGCTTTGCGGCCCGCGGCCCCGGCTCAGGACGATAGCGCGTAAATGCTGAGATAACCGCCCCAGTCCGAGCGATACACCAACTTCAGCCCCTGGGGCAGACGATCCAGGGAAGAGGTAAAGGGGAACAGGCGCGCCAGCAGCGTCTCCTGGAAAGATGGCTCGACAATGCGCCACGCTCGAATCCGCTGCCCCGGCATGGGCTGTACCAGGTAGCTGCCCGTGCCCCCTTCCCGCGCCCACTCCTTAACCGAACTGATGGCGCCATGCACGTTCCCCGTAAACGGAAATACGCGCGTCTCCAGCGGGATCTCCCGGCCACTCAAGTTTGCCATTTCCTGCAAGCGCATCAGGTCGTCGGTAGCGACCAACAGGTAGGCATGCCTGTCCTGCGGCAGTTCGGCGCGCAAAGAAGCCACTGCCGCATCCGCATCGTCAAGCAAGTAGCCGGCCAGCCGGGCGAGGCGGCCATCCCGCGCGAAGCCGCCCCCGACCGCGGACCACAGCGTCCGCTCGCCGTCGCTCCGATAAGCCTCGGGCGCAGGAAGCCGCAGCCAGATTTCCCGCCCGGTATAAAGGTGCAATCGTTGGGCGTTGTCCCACCAGGCAACGAACAAGGCGTCTTCGGCAGTGTGCCTGCCTACGGCGGCGGCCATGGCATTCCAATGGCCTCCGCGAACCCGGTCCAGACTGGGGCCGTCCAGAGCCTCCTGCACAACGGAGGAATCGGCGGCAGGCAAGTACACCTGCGCCTTGCGGGATGCGCCTTGCCCGTCCCGGTAGGTGGCAACCAAGAGGCGGTACCGCGGGCCCGCGCCCGGTTCGACCGTGTAGGCGGTCAGCGCCTGGACCGGATAGTGCGTTTCCAGGCGCGGCCCCTGCGAACCTTCGGTCGCCGGCAACGGAACCCGCGTCTCGATATAGTCAAATCCAGGCCCGGGTGGCGGCACGGGGGCAGGAGAGCGGCGCTCAAGCAACGCGATCGCAACGATCAGAAGACCGGCCAGACCCAATCCGCCGACCAGCAACGCCCTGCGCCCTGGTTTGCCCGCAACGTTCAAGGCAGAGACATCACCGCCGACAAAGACCCGCTCCAGGGAAACGGCAACCGCCCCCTGCCCAAGCGCCTCCCTCCCGGGATGCAGCGGTCACTTCTTCTCGATCTTTGCCAGCCTCTCCTGCAAGGCGTGCATCTCGCGGATCCGGGTATTCTCCTGCTGGATCTCCGTGTAGCGCTCAAGCAACTGAGACCAGCCTTCCGTGTAAGTGAAGCCGCCGGGATTGACGTGGAACAAACCCTTGTAGTGCTTGATCAGATCTTGTTCCCACATCTCCGCGTGGGCGCGATCCACCAGCGAAGGATTGTTGCCCTCCGCCCAGAACAGCGAGAAGAAATCTCCGGGCGCATCCTCCATTGGGGCCGGCGGCGTCGGACGGTTGGTTTTTTGCCCCGTCATGAGGCCCTCGTCGTAGAGGGCCTGCACGATCTTCTTGGCTTCCTGCTCCACCGCAAGTCCCTGAATCGTCCCCTTGTCGGCAGTATCCAGCCAAATCCTGGCAAAGCGCGGAGAGTGGCAGGCGCTGCAACTCTGCACCCACGATTCTTTCCTGCTCTCGAACCATTCATGACCGAGATTATCGGCGATCGCCGGCGTGGGGTTGAAACCCCAGCGCACCTTGCGAACCAGGTTGTGCGAGAATTCGCCGTTGAACTCGAAATGGCAGGTGGCGCAGGTGGGCGCCGTGTAGCCCCCTTTCGCGAGCGCATCCTTCAAGGGCACCTCGAAGTTCCATTCGTCCTTGCCGCTGGTCTGGTAGATCACCCCGTGCTTGGAGTACATGTAATTCTCATATTCGTTGTGATCGACGCCGTTGTGGCAGGTGGCGCAGGCCTCCGGCTTGCGCGCCTCCGCAGCGGAAAACTCATGGCGGGTGTGGCAACCGTCGCACTTGTTCTGCTGGTAATGGCACATGTCGCAACCCTGCGCGACCTCCCGTTGCGGCATGGCGGCCCAGACCGCGGTCTCCACGTTCGCCTTCCAGTCCATCGCATGAGAAGGGTGCCCCTTGGGCCATTGCTCCTGCGGCCACTCCTGCTCTTTCTCCGACTCGGCCTCCGCGAACTGCCGCACGTGACACTCGCCGCAGGCGGCCCGGTCCGGCATCCGCAACTCCACATGGTGTTCTATGGCCTGCTTCCCTACGCCCCCGTGACAGTCAATGCAGCCGACCTCCTTGAGTTGCTCGCCCTTTTTCAGCACGCCGCGAAGCGCCAGGTTTTTCTCGACCTCCTCAAGCTCGGCCTTCTTGTAATAGCGCGGGTCTTCCGGGGACAGTTGGCGCAAAGCATCCAAGTTGGCATGGGTGCTCTTCTTCCACGAATGCACCCACCCTCCGGTAATCGCAGTGTGGCAAGTCACGCAGTCCTCGCGCTTGGTCGTCGCCTTGAGAGTGTCGGGAGGCTGGTAGAAGGTAACCGGGTTCCAGTATTGCTGGATGGGAATCGGCTCCCATAGATCGGAATATTTGCCCTTGCCGGGATGATCGGCGTAATACTTCTCTTTGATTTTTTCGTAATCGTAGTCCGCCGCCGCGACCGGCCCCCAGGCCCCCAAAAAGCCGAACAGGACGATCCACGCGCAGGCGGCCCGCACAAGCCTGGCCCGTGGAAAATCGGAATTCCCCGAACCCAGGGCCCGCCGCCCAAAGCAAGAACCCGCATCGAACCGCAATGCAACATCGTCTGCCATTGCCATCCCCTCCTTCACCTTCGCCTTCGCACCACCCCCCGTACCGCGCCATCGGCAACTTGAACTTACGCGATAGCGCCGCACGCCTCCGAAACCTCTCTGGCGGTCTCTGGCGGAAAGCCGCTTATGAAAGTATAGAACCTCCTGCCCCAATTTTCAAATCTTTGTCCGCGCCCGCCAGCCCCACCAGCCGTTCCGCAATCGAAGGCAAGCAAAGCGGCTGGCAGGCGATGGGAATCGCTTGCGTCCTTGCGTCCTTTCGTCATTTCCGCGTGCGCGGGGAAGCGCCGCCGCCATGCGCCCGCAGGGCTTCCCGCAGGCTCTGCATGAAGAGGCGGTTCTCCGCCGCGGCGCCGACGCTGACGCGCAAGCATTGGCGCAGAGAGGGGTGGCTGCCGTGCAGGTTCTTGACCAGGACGCTGCGGCGGCGCAAGGCCCGGTGCACGGCATCCGCGGGGGCGGCGAGGCGCAGCAGCAGAAAGTTGGCGTGACTGGGCCAGACCTCGACGCCGTCCAGGCGGCGCAAGGCCCGGTACAGCCTCTGCCGGGCGGCGCGGTTCCGCTCCAGCAGAGGCTCGAAATCGGCGCTGAAATCGGCGCCATTGGCGCCCAGCAGGTGGGCCGCGCAGGCCTGATTCAGGGCGCCGACGTTGTACGGCAGGCGCAGCTTTTCCAATTGCTCGAGCCAGTGCGGCGCGCCGATCAGGACGCCTATGCGCAGCGCGGCCAGGCCCATCTTGGACAGGGTGCGCAGGATCAGCAGGTGCTGGTATTCGGATACGGCGCCCAGCATGGTCCTGCGGGAGTAGGGGAAATACGCCTCGTCCGCCACCACGATCCCCGGCGCGGCGCGCACGATTTGGCGCACCGCCTCCTCGTCGAACAAGGTGCCGGTGGGGTTGTTCGGCCAGGCCAGCCAGACGATGGCGGGGCGGTGGCGGACAATGGCGGCGCGCATGGCCTCCGGGTCCAGGGCGAAGTCGCCCGGCCGCAGCGGCACGCCCACGTATTCCATGCCGGCCATCGCGGCGACGCGGCGGTACATGACGAAGGTGGGCTCGGGCGCCAGGACCTTGCGCCCGCGACCGGCCAGGGCCAGCGTGAGGTAGAGGATCAGTTCGTCGGAGCCGTTGCCGGGGAGCAGGGCCAGGGAGTCGGGGATATCCAGGGCGGCGCGCAGGGCCCGGCGCAGGGCGCCGGCATCGGCATCGGGGTAGCGGTGCAGGGGCTGGGCGCGCAGCTGCCGCAGACAGCTGGCGCGCAGGGCGGCCGGCAGGGCGTAGGGGAGTTCCATGGCGTCCAGCTTGGCGGCCGGCTCGCTGGCGGCGGCGGGCAAAGGCGCGGCAGCAGCGTAGGGCTCCATTGCCAGCACGGCCGGGCGCAGCCAGCGCCGCAGCCGCGCTGTCGCCGGCGCGTCCGGCCCGGGCTCAGTCACGCCCGGAAGTCTCCGGGCGCTCCCGACGCGCCCCGGCAACGCGCAACTCGGCGGCGCGGGCATGCGCCGTCAGCCCTTCGCCATGCGCCAGCAGGGCCGCCAGGCCGCCCAGGAAAGCGCCGGAGGCACGGTCGCAACGGATCAGCGAAGAGCGTTTCTGGAAGTCATAGACGCCCAGCGGCGAGGCAAAACGCGCGCTGCCGCCGGTGGGCAGCACGTGGTTGGGCCCGGCGCAGTAGTCCCCCAGGACTTCGGCGCTGTAGTGGCCCAGGAAGATCGCCCCGGCGTTGCGCACGTCTTCGAGCAGGGACTCGGGGTCGGCGACGGCCAGCTGCAGATGCTCCGGGGCGATGCGGTTGGCGACGGCTACGGCCTCGCGCAGGTCGCGCGCTTGAATGGTCAGGCCGTGCCGTTGCAGCGCAACGCGGATGATGTCGGCGCGCTCCAGTTCCGGCAGCCGCCGCTGCAGGGCTTGCCGAACGCTTTGCAACTGCGACTCTTCCGGGCTGATCAGGATGGCGCGCGCGTCCTCGTCGTGCTCCGCCTGGGCGCACAGGTCCATTGCCACCCACTCGGGGTCGGCGTCGCCGTCGCAGATCACCAGCACTTCGGAGGGACCGGCCAGCAGGTCTATGCCCACCTCGCCGTACACCAGCTGCTTGGCAGCGGCGACATAGGCATTGCCGGGGCCCACGATCTTGTCCACACGGGGAACGGTGGCCGTGCCGTAAGCCAGGGCCGCCACGGCCTGGGCGCCGCCGACGGCAAAACCGCGGTCCACCCCGGCAATGGCGGCGGCGGCCAGCACCAGGGGGTCGTGGCCGCCTTCCCGGGCGGGCACGACCATAACGACCTGCCCTACCCCGGCCACCCGCGCCGGCAACACGTTCATCAGCACGGAGGAGGGGTAGGCCGCCCTGCCCCCGGGGACATACACGCCCACCCGCTCCAGCGGCGCGACCTTCTCGCCCAGGACGACGCCCTGCTCGTCCCGGTAGCGCCAGGATTCCAGCCGCTGGCGACGGTGGTGGGCGCGGATGCGCTCGGCCGCCTGCTCCAGGGCGGCGCGGGACTCGGACGGGATCTCCTCCAGGGCGGCGCGGAACCGTCGCGGCGGGATCTCCAGGTCCGCCGGCGCGGCGACGGCGTGGCGGTCGAGGCGGCGGGTATGCTCCATGAGGGCGGCGTCGCCGCGCCGGCGCACATCCTCGACGATGGCACGGGCGGTTGCCACGACCTCCGCCGCCGGGCGCGCGGCGGCCAGCAGGCGGCGCAAGCCGGCGTCGAAGTCCGGCGCGCGGGCGTCCAGGTGGCGAATCCGAATACCGTCCCCTGTGCCGTCCTTCATGTCGCCTCCGCGCCCTGCTGCCCGCCGTCCCCGGCCGCCGCCTCGCGCAGGCGGCCGATCAGCCGGGACAGGGCTTCGTGCTTGAAGCGCATGGATGCCTTGTTGACTACCAATCGCGCGCTGATCTCGGCGACGGTGTCCACCGGCACCAGGTCGTTCGCCTTCAAGGTGCGGCCGGTGGCCACCAGGTCCACGATGCAGTCGGCGATGCCCAGCAACGGCGCGAGCTCCAGCGCCCCGCCGAGACGGATCAGTTCGACTTGCCGGCCGCCGCCGGCAAAATAGCGCCGCGCCGTGCGCACGTACTTGGTGGCCACCCTGAGGTTTTCCAGGTCGTGGACGGCCTGCCCCCGCGGCGCGGCCAGAACCAGCCGGCAACGGCCGATCCCCAGGTCCAGCGGGTCGAAGAAATCGTTTTGCCGGCGCTCCAGCAAAATATCGCGCCCGACGATGCCCAGGTCGGCGGCGCCATGCTCTATGTACGCGGGGATGTCCATGGAGCGGGCCACGAACAGCCGCAACGCCGGGTCTGCCGTCTCCAGCAACAGGCGGCGCGCGGGATCCGCGTCCGGGCGGGGCCGGATGCCGACCCGCGCCAGCAATGCCAGCGCGCCCTCCAGCAGGCGCCCCTTGGCCAGGGCGATGGTCAGCGGTTCGCTCATGGCGGCGCCAGGCGGCGGCCCGGGGGCACCCGGCTCAGGCGGAGACTTGCCCCGGGGCGGCGACCCTGGCGGAGGAGGAAAGGGGCACGGGCACCCGTCTGATCCGAGCCCCCAACTGGGCCAGTTTCTCCTCGATAGTCTCGTAGCCCCGGTCTATGTGATAGATGCGGTCCACCCGGGTCACGCCCTCGGCCACCAGGCCGGCCAACACCAGGCTGGCCGAGGCGCGCAGATCGGTAGCCATCACCGGGGCGCTGGCCAGCTTTTCGACCCCGACGCTGCAAGCGCGGTTCTGCTCCAGGCGCAGCTCCGCCCCCATGCGGCGCAATTCCTGCACATGCATAAAGCGGTTCTCGAACACGGATTCGGTGATCGTGCCGGCGCCTTCCGCCATGCAGTTCATCGCGGTGATCTGCGCCTGCATGTCGGTGGGGAAGCCGGGGAAGGGCGCAGTGCATACGTCCACCGCCTTCGGGCGGCGGCGCATCTCCAGACAAATGGCGTTCTCCTCGCAGTCAATCTCGGCGCCCGCCTGCCGCAGTTTGGGCAGGACGCCCTCCAGCAGGGAGGCGCGCGTATTGCGCAACCGCACCCGCCCGCCGGTCATGATCGCCGCGATCAGATAGGTCCCGGTTTCGATGCGGTCCGGCAACACCTCGTAGTCGGTGCCGGACAGCGCGTCCACCCCCTCGATCCGAATGCAGTCCGTGCCCGCGCCCTCGATCTTGGCGCCCATGCGCTGCAGGCAACGGGCCAGGTCGGCGACCTCGGGTTCGCGGGCGGCGTTCTCGATCACCGTGACGCCTTGCGCCAGGGTGGCGGCCATCATCAGGTTTTCCGTGCCCGTGACCGTGACCATTGCCATGCGCAGGCGGGTGCCGTGCAGACGCTTGGCCCAGGCACGGATGTAGCCGTCCTGTACGCGCACCTTGGCGCCCATCGCCTCCAGGCCGGCAAGGTGCAGGTTGACCGGCCGGGTGCCGATGGCGCAGCCGCCAGGCAGGGAGACGTCCACCTTGCCGTACCGGGACAGCAACGGCCCCAGCACCAAGATGGAGGCGCGCATCGTTCTGACCATGTTGTAAGGGGCGAAGAAGTTCTGCAGCTTGTCGTTGACCACCGCGACCTGCATCCGTTCGTCCAGCGTCAGCGAAGAGCCCATCTGGGCCATCAGATCGATGGTGGTGGTGACGTCTTGCAAATGCGGCACGTTGCTGATCGTCATCGGCTGGTCGGTCAGCAAGGTGGCCGCCAACACCGGCAACACCGAGTTCTTTGCCCCGGAGATGCGGATCTCGCCCTCCAGGGGATAGCCGCCATGGATAATCAGGCAATCCATGGGGCAGTCCATGGCGCGCGCGGTCGGTTCACGGGGCAACGCACGGGGCAACGCACGGGGCAGCGCATGGGGCAGCTTGGGGGCGGCTTGGGAGGCGGTTCACGGGGACAGGTCCCGCCCTTCGCTTTCCCACTCTTCCGGCGTACAGGTCTTGAGGGAGATGGCGTGGATCTCGCCGCTCTGCAATTGCTGGTCCAGGCAGCGGTACACTCGCTGGTGCCGCTGGACGTGGCCCTCGCCCGCAAAGGCGCCGCTCACCACGACAGCGTGAAAATGCAGGCCATCCTCGCTGCCCACTTCGACCCGGCTGCCGTCGGGCAGCCCCCGGGCGATCAGGGACTTGACTTCAGCGGGGCGCATGGCGGCGCCGCTTGCGGGCGACGGCAACGGGGGCGGCGACCGCGGCCGCGGAGGGAAGACTCTCAGTCACGCAGCAGTTCTCCCACGCCATAAAGGCCGGCGAGACCCCGGAGCTGCTCCGGGACATTGAGGAACCGGGGCGGGTCGCGGCGCAACCGCCGCGCCTGGCGCAGCCAGTCCGTCAACAGCACCAGGCCGGCGCTGTCCATCCGGGTCACGCCGCTTAGATCGACGCTGCGCGGGGGGGAACGGGAGTAGGCGCGGTCCGCCTCTTCCTTCAGGGCCCTGACCGTGTCTATATGCACCTCGCCGGCGAGCCGCCAGGCGCCTTCGGCAGCGCATTCGAGCCGGGGTACGCCGCTCACGAACCCTCTCCCCGGCCTGCCGCGCCCGGGTCTTTGCCCCGGCCCGCTTCAAAGCCGTCGCCGCCGCGGGCGGCCATGCGCGCGATCAGCCCGTCCAGGCCGTCGCGCCGGACGCTCTCGTCAAAGGTGTTGCGGTAGGTGGTCAACAGGCTGATGCCGGCGATCTTGACATCCAGCACTTGCCAGCCGTTCTGCTCGCGCCAGCGCATGCGGTAGGCTATGGGGATATTGTCGCCGCCCGGCTGCACGACCTCCGTATTGACGATCGCCTGGCCCGGGCGGCGGCCCGGCTTGTGGGACACGATGCGCAGTTCCCGCTCCTTGTAGCCCCGCAGGGAGTGGCCGTAGGTGCGCACCAGCAGCTTTTGGAACAGTTCCGCAAAGCGGGCGCGCTGGTCTTCGTCGGCCTCCTTCCAATGCCGTCCCAGCACCCACCGCGACATGGCCCTGAAGTCGAAGCGGGGAAGGATCAGCTCGCTGATAATGCCGTAGATCTGCCCGGGGTCGCGCTCGATCACGTCGTCTTCCGCGCGCAGGCGGCGCAATACCTCGTCCGCCGTCTCCCGGACCACCGCCTCGGCCTCGCTGGCGACAGGTTCCGCAACCGCCGCCATGGGGAAAAGCGCCGGCAAAGATGCCGGCAATGCCAGCAGCAGCGCCAGCGGCCATCGCGGCCATCGCCGTAGGACGAACCGGGCGCGGCCCGCGGCGGCCCTACTCGTCGCCCGCCGCCCTGCTGTAGAGAAACTTGCTGACCACATCTTCCAGTACCACGGCATCGGAGGTGATTATAATCTCGTCCCCTTCCTGCAAAAAGTCGTCTTCGCCACCCGGTTTCAGAGAGACGTATTGCTCGCCCAGCAGACCGGAGGTGTAGATCTGGGCGGCGGTGTCCAGGGGCAGCTGGTCGTAGCCGGGGGCAATGCTCATAAGCACCAGGGCGGAGAAATCGTTCTGATCCAATTCGATCTTCCGCACGCTGCCCACGGTCACCCCGGCCATCTTCACCGGGGCCTTGGGCCGGAGTTGGCCGACGTTGGAGAACCGGGCCGTGACCTGGAACCCTTCCGCCGTCACCGTCTCGCCGATACCGCTGACCTGCGCCGCAAGCAATACCAATGCGGCCAGCCCCAAGGCGATAAACAAACCCACCAGTACTTCTATGGTCGCCTGCCACATCTTCCCGTCATCCGCCTCCGTCATCCATTGCCGTATATTGCCGTATATCGCGCCGCCGCCGCGCCGGTAACCGCCACGCCCGCTAGTCGAACATCAGCGCCGTGAGCACGAAGTCCAAGCCCAGGACGGCGAGGCTGGAGTTGACCACCGTCCGGGTCGTGGCGCGGCCAATTCCCTCCGAGGTCGGCACGGCGTCGTAGCCTTCGAACACCGCGATCCAGGTTACCACGAAACCGAAGATCACGCTCTTGATTATCCCGTTCAGTATATCGTCGAACCACTCGACCGCCGCCTGCATCTGCGACCAGTACGCGCCGTCCTCCACGCCCAGCAGACCGACCCCGACAAAGTGCCCGCCGTAAATGCCCACCAGGCTGAAGACGGCGGCCAACAGCGGCATGCACAGACAACCGGCCAGAAAGCGGGGGGCGGCCACCCGCCGCACGGGGTCCACCGCCATCATTTCCATGGCGGCGAGTTGCTCGGTGGCTTTCATCAGCCCGATCTCGGCCGTCAGGGCCGAGCCCGCCCGCCCGGCGAATAACAAACCCGTCACCACCGGCCCCAGTTCCCGCACCAGAGACAGGGCCACCATCACCCCCAGCGATTCCTCCGCGCCAAAATCAACCAGGGTGTTGTAGCCCTGCAAACCCAGAACCATGCCGACGAAAAAACCGGAGACCGTAATAATGATCAGCGACAACACGCCGACGGCGTAGATCCGACGCACCAGCTCGCCGCCGCGCGCCAGGGCGCCGGGCGAGGCGCGCAGGAGTCGCACCAGAAACAGATGAGCGCGGCCCAGGCGGCGGAAACCCTCCAGCCCCCGGCGGCCCAGCGCCCGCAGGGCGGCGACCGGCGGGACGGGGCGCCGCTGCGCCTCCGGCAACGCGCTCACGCCTCCTCCAGCAGCGCGCTGGTCAAGGCCGGCGCCGGGTAGTGGAAAGAGACCGGCCCGTCCGGCAGGGCCTCCATGAACTGCCGCACCCAGGGAGAGGCGCGCTGCCGCAGTTCGTCCGGGGCGCCGCTGCCCACCAGCCGCCCCTCTCCGGAGAGAACATAGACGTAATCGGCGATGGAGCAGGTCTCGGCGACATCGTGGGAAACGACGACGCTGGTCACGCCCAGGCACTCGTTCATGCGCCGGATCAGGCGCATCAGCACGCCCATGGTGATCGGGTCCTGGCCGGCGAAGGGCTCGTCGTACATGATCAGCATCGGGTCCAGGGCCACCGCCCGCGCCAGGGCGACGCGCCGGGCCATGCCGCCGGAGAGTTGGGCCGGCATCAGAGACGCCGCGCCGCGCAGACCCACCGCCTCGAGTTTCAGCAACACCAAGTCGCGAATCATCGGCTCCGGGAGGTCCGTGTTCTCGCGCAACGGGAAGGCCACGTTGTCGTACACGTCGAAGTCCGTCAGCAGCGCGCCGCTTTGGAACAACACCCCCATGCGCCGGCGCAGCCGCATCAAGGCGGCCCGGTCCAGGCGGGCGATCTCGTGCCCGTCCACCCGCACGCTACCGGAGAGCGGGCGCAGCTGGCCGCCGATCAGACGCAGCAGGGTCGTCTTGCCGCAGCCGCTCGGCCCCATCACGGCGGTGACGGCGCCGCGCCGGATGTCCACGTCCACCCCGTCCAGAATAAGCCGGGAACCCCTGCGAAAGCGCAGGTCCCGGATGGAGATCAAAGGCGCCGCGCCGCCGTCTCCCCCGCCATTCGTAGAACGGCTCGCGGCGGAAACCGCCGCCGAATCCGTGGCAGAAGCAATGGAAGATTCAGATGCCAAGCGTTTTATTATACACTTCGCGGCAACGGTCTCCCAGGGAGGAAATCCGAATGCGGCACAGAAATGCGGCAACGGCCCCAGTATTGGCGCCGGCATTGGCGCTGGCCTCGATGTTGGCGCTGGCGCCCGCCGTCGGCTGGGCGCAGACCCCCGCCCCGGCGAATGCGCGGAGCCTCGCCCCGGAGAATACGGTGCTGTACTTTATCACTCCCGCCAACGGCGAGACGGCGGCCAGTCCGGTCGCCGTGCGCTTCGGGCTGCGAAATATGGGGGTCGCGCCGGCAGGGGTCATGCGGGAGGGAACCGGGCACCACCACCTGCTGGTGAACACCACGCCGCCGCCGCTGGACCGGCCCATCCCCAACGACGAACACCACCTGCACTTCGGCAAAGGTCAGACCGAGACGATGCTGGAGCTGCCCCCCGGCAGGCACACGCTACAGCTCCTGCTGGGCGACCACAACCACGTGCCGCACATCCCGCCACTGCTGTCCAAGCGCATCTCCATCACCGTCCGCTGAGGTCGTTCGTTCTTCCCATCACTCCTCCCATCACTCCCTCCTTGAGGAGGAGTCGCAGCAGCCAAGCCGCCAGGCGCCGGCTGCTGCGGTGGGGGGTATGCGG
>JAPPPX010000067.1 GCA_028817305.1 Gammaproteobacteria bacterium
GATTGCGTAACGGCTTGTGGCCGTTGCCTGGGCCTTGCGCGTCAGTTCTGGCTCAGCGCCTGGCGCCGGGACGCCAACAAAGTGCCTTCCGGCGCGCGGCGGGAGAAAAAATCCAGCACTCCCCGGGAGATGGCATGCGCGATCCGGTTCTGATACGCCGGGTCCAACAACCGCTTCTCCTCCTGCGGGTTGGAGATAAAGCCAGCCTCGACCAGGATAGAGGGGATGTCGGGAGCGCGCAAAACCATGAATCCGGCAGACTCCACGTGCCGCTTGTGCACCCGGCCGGCCGGCGCCGCCTTGCGAAGCTGAGCCAATACCAGCTGGGCGGCCTCGATGCTGGATTCCAGGGCGGCAGTCTGCGACAAGTCCAGCAGCACCGAGGCAAGCAAGTCGTCCTTGTCGGAAATGCTCACCCCGCCGATGAGGTCGGCGGCATTCTCGCGCTGCGCCAACAGGCGGCCATGCTCGCTGCTCGACCGCTTGCGGGAAAGCACATACACCGAACTGCCGCGCACCCGCGGGTCGCGGAAGGAATCGGCATGGATGGAAACGAACAGGTCCGCCTTCCGCTCACGCGCCTTGCGCACGCGGGCGCCGAGTTTCATGTAATAGTCCCCCTTGCGCACCATCACGGGGCGGATCCCCGGCATCCGCGCCAACCGCTTCTCCAGTTGCCTGGCGATCTGCAACGCGATGACCTTCTCGCGGCTGCCGTGCGGCCCGGTCGCGCCGGGGTCGGCACCGCCGTGGCCGGCGTCAATCGCCACGATGACATCGCGCAGGGGCTGCGCCTCGGGCAACGGTTGCCCCCGGCGTAACGGCGGCGACAACTTTGCGCTCCTGGACTCGCTCCCTGGTTCGCTCCTGGGTGCGCCCCTGGGTGCGCTCCTGGGCCTGCTTCTGGACTCGATCTTGTATCCACCCTTGCGGGCCGCGCCTCCCTTGCCGGACATGCGTTTCGCCGGCGTTCGCCGTTGCGGCGACAACAGGTCCAGCACCAGGCGGTGACCGTGGCGGCCATTCGGCAGCAACAGGAAATCCTTCGCCTTCGCCGGCCGCTTGAGGTCCAGCACCAGCCGCCAATCGCCGTTGCCGCGCGGCGCGGAGCGCAGCCCCCGCAGATAGTGGTCCGCCCGCGCGATCCTGGGGAAACGACCGTGCCACCGCGCCTGTTGCAGGTCCAACACCACACGGTGCGGATCCTGAAGGCTGAAGACCTTGTAGCGCACCGGTTGCGAGAGATCCAACACCACGCGGGTATGCTCCGGCGCCGCCCAGGCGCGCAGCCCCTTCACTTGCGCGGCGTCCGCCGGCAGGCCGCAGGCAAACAACAGAACGCCGGCGGCGGCACGAGACAGGCTTTGGCCGCCCCTCGCAGTGCGCCATTCTCCTGCCGATCTAAGGTTCATTATCATAAAAGCATCTTATGATATTATTTTTATAGAATAAATGATCTAGCGGCCCTTAGCAAGCCATCGCCGGAAGGACGATCCGCGCATAAGCGAATCCGCCGTCCGGCAGCCGCCATTCCCAACTGCGCCAGCAAATCCGGCGGCGGCAACAGATCGCCGGCCCGTTCCGGCCATTCCACCAGGACCAGCGCATCTTCGGCGAAATATTCCCGTATTCCCAAAAATTCCGCCGCCTCCGACCCGCCTTGCAGACGGTACAGATCCAAATGATAGACGGGAGGCAGACCGCGGAGCGCATACGTTTCCACCCAGGCATAGCTGGGGCTGTGCACGGCGCCCGCATGTCCCAGGCCACGCAAAATACCGCGCACCAGTGTGGTTTTGCCGGCGCCGAGTTCGCCCTGCAGGTAGATGCGCGCGCCCTGGCGGCAAGAGGGCGCCAGGCAGGCGCCCAGCCGCTCCATGGCCTCCGCCCCGGCGACCTTCAGCGACAGGGATTCGCCAGCCGCCGCAACCATGGCAACAGGTCCGTGGCTTGCAGGCCACGCTCGCCTTCCGCCGCCGCGGCGGCATCGCCGGCGGCCGCATGCAGGCAAACGCCCAGGCGGGCCGCCTCGCCGGCATCCAGCCCCTGCGCCCACAGGGCGGCGATCACGCCGGTGAGGAGGTCGCCCATGCCGCCTACGGCCATCCCCGGGTTGCCGGCGTCCAGCACCGCCATCCCCCGCGCATCGGCGACCAGGGTGCCCGCGCCCTTGAGCACAACCGTGCCGCCGTAGCGGACCCGCAACTCCGCCGCGGCGGCGAAACGATCCGCCTGCACCTCGGCGTTGCCGCAACCCAGCAAACGGGCCGCCTCGCCGGGGTGGGGGGTCAGGATCCAATCGTCGCGGCGCTGCGGGTCTTCAGCCAGAAGATTCAGGGCATCGGCGTCCAGCACCAGGGGCCGGCGCGCCTCCAGGGCGCGCGCCAGCAAGCGGGCGCCCCAGCGGGCGCGCCCCAGCCCCGGCCCCACCGCCAGCGCCGTCGCCCGCGCCAGCAAGGGAGACAGCGCGGCGGCCTCCTCTACCCCATGTGCCATGACCTCCGGGGGATAGCCGCTCCCTTGCGCGTGGCAGTTGCGGGTCGCCACAGAGACCAGGCCCGCGCCCACGCGGCCGGCAGCGGCGGCGGCAAGTCGCGGCGCGCCGCCGAAGCCGCGCTCTCCTCCGACCACCAGGACATGACCGAAGGCGCCTTTGTGAGCATGGCGCGGCCGCGGCCGCAAAAGTCCTTCCCAATCGGCGAGCTCCAGGCGCCGTGCCGCCGACGCGAGGCCGCGGCCGATGGCGGGCGGCACCCCGAGCCCGGCAAAATACAGCCGGCCGCAATACTCTCCCCCGGCGGCGGTCAGCAAGCCCCGCTTCAGGGCGATGAAGGAGATCGTGGCCCGCGCCCGCACCGCCGCCCCAAGGGGGCAACCGCTATCGGCGTGCAGGCCGGAAGGAATATCCAGCGACAGCACGGGCGCCGCGCAATCATTCGCCGCCGCCACCGCAACTCGCAGTGCGCCGCCGACTTCCCGGTTCAGCCCGGTGCCCAGCAAGGCGTCCACCACGACATCCGCATCCGCCAGCGGCGCCGCGGGCAACGCGGCACTCTCCCCACCGGCCTCCCGCCACCGCTGCTCGACGGTGGCCAGGATGCCGTCGGCGGGCGGCGGCGCGGAGAACGGACGCAACACGCGCGCCGACAAGCCGTCGCCACGCGCCAGCCGGGCCAGTACCAGGCCGTCGCCGCCGTTGTTGCCCGCCCCGCACAACACGAGCAGACGACGGGCGCCGGGCCAGGCCGCCCGCAACAGGAGGTATGCGGCCCGTCCGGCGCGTTCCATCAACGTCAGCGCGGGGATGCCGTGTTCGGCGGCGGCGATGCGATCTATCTCGCGCGCCTGTTCGGCGAGATACAGTTCCCGCGGCAATGTAGGGCCCGCCTGGATCAAGGCGCCCTCAGCGACGGAAAAAGCGCTGGCGGTAAAAGCGCAGTTCCTCGATGGAGTCCCGGATGTCCTGTTGCGCCAGGTGCTGACTCTGCTTGGCGAAGGGCGGCAACTCTGGCGCCCAGCGCCGGTACAATTCCTTGACCGTACTGACGTCCAGATTGCGGTAATGGAAATAGCGCTCAAGTTCCGGCATCCAGCGGTACAGAAAGCGGCGGTCCTGGCAAATGCTGTTGCCGCACATCGGAGAGCGGTTCGGCGGCGCCTGCCCGCGCACAAATTCCAGCGTGCGCCGTTCCGCCTCGCGCTCGCCGACCCCGTCGTTACGCGCCCGTTCGAGCAGGCCGGAGTCGCCGTGGTGGCTGCGGTTCCATTCGTCCATGCGCTGCAGCGTCTCCTCGTCCTGACGGATCGCGAGCACCGGCCCCTCCCCTACCTCGCGCAACTCCGCGTCGGTCGCCAGGGTGGCAATCTCAAGGATGCGGTCCCGATCCGGGTCGAGCCCGGTCATTTCCAAATCAATCCAGATCAGGGTTTCCGTAGAGTTCGTCATTGCTGCCGCGCTGCCGCCGCGGCCGCCGCGGGGATCGTAGAGACATTAGCGCGTTGGCATTGTACTTCGGGGTACAGCAAATAGCGACGGGGCGTATGGTTTCACCACAATGGCAAATATCCGCCATTCCCGCCCCTGTTCAAGCCAGGGGCAGGCTCTGCGCGGGAATGGCGAGGTGGGGGCATGGGAATGGCGGGGATGGGAATCTTTTCCCCTCGATTGCGTAACGGCTGGCACCCGCCTGGCCGGGATTGACTGGCGGGCGGCGGCGGGCGCATACTCGCCCTTGGACCCCTGCCTGGGTCCCAGCTGCGAAGGAGCGCAAAATGAGCAAGGAAAGCAACATGGAACCGCTGGAAAAGACCTGGATTCTGGAACTCGTCGGGACCGCGATGCTCGCTGCCCTGCTGGGGCTTTGGGGGTGGACTGCCAACAAGGTGGTGCAAGTCGGCGAGAGCGTCGTCGAGGTCAAGGCGGAACTCCAACAAGAGATCGGCGAGGTGAGGGTGGAGATCGCCGAAGTGAAGGTGGAGCTCGGCAGGGAAATCGCCGCGGTGGACGCCAAGCTCGATTTGCTGATACGCGGGCTGAACATTTCGGTTGCCCCGAAGGACAATGCCGACGCCGAGCCAGCGGGGGCGGAGCGCGGCGGCTTCCGGGTCGGCGCGGGCGAAACGGCAGCCGAGTAGCTTGGCCCGCTCGGCGGCCTCCGCGCCTGCCTCGCCGCCCGCCCATCCTGTCCGCCCCCTGCCCCCGCCGCGCCGCAAGCCCCGTTCCGCAATCGAAGGGAGGAATAGCGGCTCTCTTATTCCGCCATTCCCGCGCAGCAGTCTGTGCAAAAACCCTATGGGCATCCAGCGAACAAAGCCTACTCCGCCATTCCCATGCCCCCACCTCGCCATTCCCGCGCATCACTCCCCCCTGGCTTGAACAGGGGCGGGAATCCAGCGCAAATAGAGCGCGGAACGCGCA
>JAPPPX010000104.1 GCA_028817305.1 Gammaproteobacteria bacterium
ATCTCCAACGCCCGCAACATCTCTATGTTCACCTGGGTCATGACCTCATTGTACCCCTCCGCAGGGAAAATCCGTACGCTCCAACGAAGCGCGCCAGCGCTCGCGATAACGCGCTCGCTATACAGGGATGGAAAAGAGGGGACGGCGGGCCTAGCCTACCGCCGTCGCAATCGCGATCGCCGCCAGCAGCACCGCCAAGCCGCCGTAGTGTTGCCGCGTCAGCCGCGTTTCCATCGCCGCCCGCGCTACCTCCTGCCGCGCCTCCAGCGTGGCCAGATCCGCCTTCGTCGCCATGTCGGCGGCGGTGGCCACGGATGTGGCAGCTGCACGGGCCCGCTCCTTCGGCGCCCCAGCGCTCTCCAGCGCCTCCAGCAACTCTATGTTCGCCTGGGTCATGGCCCTATTGTACTCCGTTCGGGGGATCGCAACGTACTCTTTCTGGATGACTCGGAGGAGGACGAACCGGCAGGCGCACCGGGGCTAATCCGGGCGGGGAAGGCGGGCGGCGGCGCTCTCGATCCACTCCTCCGCCAGGGAGGCGATCTCGCGGGCACTGCGATCCCCGGCCTTGATCGGCGGCCCTACGACCATGCGTATGACGCCGGGGCGCTTGAGGAAGCCGTTGCGGGGCCAGTACCAGCCGGCATTGTGCGCTACGGGGATCACCGGGCAGCCGGTCTTGCGCGCCAGCAACCCGACGGTGGGGCCGTAGCGCCCCCGCTGCCCCGGCGCGACCCGCGTGCCCTCGGGAAAAATGACCACCGACAGGCCCCTGGCGAGCCGCTCCTGCCCCTCGCGCACGATGGCGCGCAACGCCGCGCCGGGAGAACCGCGGTCAATGGCGATGGGGTCCAGCCCGGCCAGGCCCCAGCCGAAAAAGGGGATGCGCAGCAATTCTCTCTTCAGCACGAAGACGACTGGCGGGAATACCAGCTGCAGGGCGAAGGTCTCCCAGGCCGACTGGTGCTTGCAGGCGATGATCGCGGGCGCGGCGGCGTGTTCCCGGCCCTGCACCTGAAAATCCAGCTTGCAGACGCACTTGAGCCACCACAGGGCGAAGCGGGTCCATTGCCGCGTGAAGCGGTAGCGCCAGCGGTGCGGGAAGGGGTAGAGCAGCACGCAGCAGGGGGCGAACAGCAGGGTGGCCAGCGCCTGCCCGGCGTAGTAGGCGACGGCCCGCAGGCGGGCGCCCGCGGAAAAGGGCGGCGCCGGCTTACAGCCGGGAGAGGTCGGCGACTCCATTGAACAGGCGGTGCAGCCCCTGGAGCAGCGCCAGCCGGTTGCGCTGCAACTCTGGGTTTTCGTCCATGACGGTAACTTGGTCGAAGAAGCGGTCCACAGCGTCTTGCAGGCCGGCCAGCCGGCGCAGGGCCTGTTCGTAGTCGCCCGCTTGCAGCACGGGGCGCAGCTGTTGTTGCAATTCCCGGTAGTCGCGGGCGAGGTCGCGCTCGGCCTCCTGTTGCAACAGCTTCTGGCGTAGCGGCATGTCCCCCTTGAGCGCGTCTTCCTGGGGCGCATCTCCCTGGGGCGCATCCCGGGCGGCGGCGGATTTGCGCAGGATGTTGTGGATGCGCTTGTGCGCGGCGGCCAGGCGGGCCGCCTCGGGCAGCTCCCGGAAGGCGCGCACGGCCAGGATGCGGCGGTGAAAGTCCAGGGGCGCGAACTCGCCGGCCGCGCGCACGGCCTCGAAGACCTGCGGCTTGACGCCCGCTTCCTGGTACCAGGCGCGCAGCCGCTCCATCATGAAGGCGAAGACCGCGCCCTCGCGGTCGCCGGCCGCGGCCAGGGCCGTCCCGTAGGCCGCCAGCGCCCGCCGAATCGCCGGCCGCAACCCCAGGGCCAGCTCTCCCTCGATCAGGATGCGCATGGCTCCCAGGGCGGCGCGGCGCAAGGCGTAGGGGTCTTTCTCGCCGGTGGGCGCCTGGCCGATGCCGAAGATGCCCGCGATGGAGTCCAGCCGGTCGGCCAGGGCGAGAATCCGGCCCAGCGGCGTCGCCGGGATGGCGTCGCCCGCGAAGCCGGGGCGGTATTGCTCGCCGATGGCCTGCGCCACCTCCGGCGGTTCGCCGCCGCAGCGGGCGTAATACCCGCCCGCGATCCCCTGCAATTTCGGGAATTCTCCCACCAACTCGCTCAGCAGATCGCATTTGCACAGTTCGCCGGCACGGCGCGCCGGCGCCGCGGGCGCGCCCAGCGTCTCCGCCATCCAGCCGGCCAAGTCGGCCAGCCGCGCGCTTTTGTCGCTCATGGCGCCCAGTTTTTCGTGAAAGACGAGCCCCCGCAAACGCTCGCGGTAATCCGACAGCGGCCGCGCCCGGTCGCGCCGCCAGAAGAACTCGGCGTCGCGGAACCGGGGCACGATGACCTTCTCGTTGCCGCGGCGGATGGGCGCGGTATCCGCGGGGGCGATGTTGAGCACGGACAGGAACGCGGGCATCAGCCCGCCCCGCGGCCGGAAGACGGGGAAGAAGCGTTGCTGTTCCTGCATGACGCTGACCAGCAGTTCTTCCGGGAGCTCGAGGTAGCGCTCGGGGAAACGGCCGGCGAGCACCGTCGGCCACTCCACCAGGGAAGTCACTTCTTCCAGCAGCGCTTCGGACAGCATGTCGGCCCGCCCCCCCAGCTCCGCGACGGCGGCGGCCAGCAGTTCCCGGATCCGTTCCCGGCGGGCCCGGTAGTCCGCGCATACGCGGCCGGGCTCGGCCAACAGGCGCGCATAGTCCGAGGCGCGGGGCAGCTCGATGGCGCCGGGATGATGGAAGCGGTGGCCGTAGCTGCAACGGCCCGCGCGCAGGCCGAATACCTCGGCTGCGAGCGCGGTCTCGCCGAACAACAGCGTCACCCAGCGCACGGGGCGCGCGAATTCGGCCTGCCCCGCCCCCCAGCGCATGGGCCGCGCCAGCGGCAGCCGCGCCAGCGCCTCCCGGACCAGGGCCGGGAGCAGCTCCGCGGCGGGTTGCGCCGCCTCCCGGGAACGGAACACCAGGCGTTGGGCCTGTTGGTCAATCTCCAGCGCCTCGGGGGCGACGCCGCAGGCCCTGGCGAAGCCGCTGGCGGCGGCGGTAAAGCGCCGCTTTTTGTCGTAGGCGGCGGCGAGGGAGGGGCCGCGGCGCAGCGTCTCCGTGCCGGGGCGTTCGCAGGCCACGCCGGCGACCAGGACGGCCAGGCGGCGCGGGGTGGCGTACCAGCGGCAGTCGCCGTAGGACAGGTCCCATTGCCGCAGCCCGGCCTCCGTCTCCGCGGCGAGCCCGCCGGCCAGTTGCCGCAGGGAGGCGGGAGGCAATTCCTCCGTGCCGATCTCCAGCAGCAGGTCCGCGGTCTTGGGGCCGGAGGTCTTGGGGCCGGGAGTCTTGAGGCTGGGAGTCTTGAGGCCAGACATGGGGGGGGACGGAACGGGCGGCGGGTCGGCGGCGGCCTTTCAGGCAGCCGCGCCGCCTTCTTTGCCGAGCAGGGGGAAGCCCAGGGCCTCCCGCGAACGCAGGTGCGTCTTGGCGACGGTATGCGCCAATTGCCTGATCTCCAGAATAAAGCGCTGCCGCTCGGTCACGGACAGGGCGCGGCAGGCATCCAGGAGGTTGAACAGGTGCGAGGCGCGCACCACCGCATGGTAGGCCGGCAATGCCAGCCCGGCCGCCGCGAGGCGCTCGCATTCGTCGCGACAGTCCTGGAACCAGCGGCGCAGCCGCTCGCTGCGCGCATGCTCGAAGTTGCAGGCCGACATTTCGGCCTCCGCCTGGCGGTGCAACTCTCCGTAACGAACGGCGCCAGCGCCGGCGCGGGCCGCCCAGACCAGGTCGTAAACGCTGTCCTTGTCTTGCAGGTGCATGGCGATCCGTTCCAGACCGTAGGTAATCTCGCCGGATACCGGGAGACATTTCAAGCCCCCGACCTGCTGAAAATACGTGACTTGGGTGATCTCCATGGCGTCCAGCCAGACTTCCCAGCCCAGACCCCAGGCGCCCAGCGTGGGCGACTCCCAGTTGTCTTCGACGAAGCGGATATCGTGCCGCAACGGGTCAATGCCCAGGGCGCGCAGGGAGTCCAGGTAGATTTCCTGGAAGCGCTCGGGAGAAGGCTTGAGCAGCACCTGAAACTGGTAATAGTGCTGCAAGCGGTTGGGGTTGTCGCCGTAGCGTCCGTCGGCCGGGCGCCGGACCGGCTGCACGTAGGCGGCATGCCACGGCTCCGGGCCGAGGGCGCGCAGAAAGGTGGCGGGGTGGAAGGTGCCCGCGCCCATCTCCAGGTCGCAGGGCTGCTCGATAATGCACCCCTGCCGGGCCCAGAAGTCCTGGAGGCGGAAGATCAGTTCCTGGAAACCGAGGGGCGTTCCGGTTGCAGGCATAATAGACGCTCTACCTGGGGCGCTCTGCTGGGGGCACTCTACTGGGGGCGCTTTACCCGGCGGGGCTCACGCCTGGCCTGGCAGGCGAAGGGCCAGACGAGGGGCGCGGGGCCGCCGGCGCCGGCCCCAGTTACGCGCGCCAGTTACGCGAGTTACGCGAGTCAGGCGCGGCTCAAGAAGGAGGCGCAACGGGCGGCGCCTCGTCGCCGGCCCCGGTGTCCGCATCGGTGTCCGCATCCGCATCCGTATCTGTACCCGCATCGGCATCTTCTACCAACGGGCCGATCCGGCGCGCCAGCATATCGTATTTGAAATAGGGCGCCACGAATACCCACGGGCCCAGCCTGCGGTTCAAGTCCTCGATCTCGCGCAACACTTCGCTGGAAACCTCGGCGGGCGCGGAAGGGTCGGCGGCTTTCGCGGCTGCCTCGCTCGCTTCGTCTTTTGCTTCCTCCGACGCCTTCGCCGCCGCTGCTCCTTCGCCCTCGGCCTCCCCGGCCTCCTCGTCTCCCCCGTCTCCGCCGGCAGAGAACGGCTCCGTAGCGGAGAACGCGAAAGCGACGTGCGCCTTCTCCTCGCGTTGCTCTGCCCGGCCGCGGATCAGCAGGCCGTCGAAGGTGCGAATCTCCGTCTTCGCCGTTCCTTCTTCGGAGAACTCGAATTCATCCCCGGCAACCACGTCGTCTATGCGAAATTCTTCCAGGATCGTGCCCATGCGGTTCAAGGTCAGTTGCGCTTTCAGCTTCATCCCCTCCGGGATTTCGGCCAGTTGAAAGTCGGTTTCTTCCTCGCTGTCCCTGAAGATATGCACATTTTCATAGGTGTTCCAGATCTTGATCTCCCGGATGCGATCCGAGGCGATGTTCAGGATCATCTCCTCCAGCCAGTCCCGCACCTCGACGGAGGCGCGCAATTCTCCCTGGACCAGCAGGCTGCGGGGCTCTTCTGGAAGACGCGCGTAGTAGGCGGGAAGCGCCCGCCCGCCGCCGAGCCGCTGCTGGTCGCCGACGATCAAAAAGGCCAGCGGGTCTCCGGCCTCGTCCTGCACCTCGATCTCCCGCGACGACGATCCCTCCACGGCGATGCCGGCCAGCCCGAGTTTGAAATACAGGTCGGGGTTGTCGGTCTTGTATTCGATCATCTCCGCCTGCGCGAGCCCGACCAGGAGGGTCTTAATCGCCACGAAATTGGCGGGATACTGGCCGCGTCCGGAAATGCCCCATTTGTCTTTGACCCGCTCCAGCACTACCTCGCCGTCGTAGCCTTTGATCGCGACCCGCGCCGCATCGTTGACGCGGTCCTTAAGGTCCGGCAGCAGCAGTTGCTTCTCGGCCACATACACCGCGTCGTGCTCGCGCACGACCACCACGGCGATGACCGCCGCGATAACCGTAAGGACCAGCAGGGAAAGAACTGTACGCATGACGATCCGGCCTCCGCTTCAGTCCTCGGCGGCAGCGGCCCTGGCGGTCCTGGCGGCCCTGCGAAAACGCAGAAAGTTCAGCAGCACCGCCAGCAAGGCCACCACCAGGGGCACCAGGATGATGTTGATAAAGCGCAGCTTGGTGCCTAAAGATTCGATATTCTTGTGCAGATCGTGCTGTACGGCACGCAGCTCCTTGCGCGTCTTCAAACGCTCCTTCTTGAACTTGGCGATCTCGCGCGACTGTTCGGGGGTGAGAATCTTGCCGCCCCCGTTCTGCTCCTTCTGCAATTCGCGCAGGCGTTCTTCGGTCTTTTCCAGTTTTTCCTTGAGGCGCTTCTCTTTGTCGCGGAAACGCTCCTCCGCCTCGCGGCGGATGTCGTCCACGCGAGTGAAGGGCCGGGCGTACTCGCCCCGGCTGCGCAGGCTGATCAAGTCGGTGCTGCCGGAAAGGTTCTCCAGGGAATTGACCACGAAATCGCCGTTGTTGGCAATGGTCTGCGGGATCTGGATGTCGAAGATCCGGCGGATGCGGATCCAAAAGCGGTTCTGCAGGAGGTCGGTATCGGCCACCACGATGGCGTTCAACTCGCCTTCCGCCACATGCCCGGAGGGATCGTCGTAGGCGTCTTCCTCGTCCTCGCCCGCGTCCTCGTCTTCGTCCCCGGTATCGGGGTCGCCGCGCTCCGGGAAGGCGGACAACACGTTGCCGTCCAGCCGGGCGGCCAGCGCCAGCTGCCGGTCCTCCGATTTGAAGGCGTCCAGGATGACGCCGGGGTCGCGTTGAAACATCACCAGGTCCCGCTCCAGGATCGTGGACTGCTGCGAAGTCTGGACGATGGGCGCCATGGACGCGACCGGCTGATCCGCCGCCTTCTCCTTGCGCTGCAGGATGCCCGCCGCGCCGAGGTGCAGCAGCTTGATATCCCTGGTGGAGAAGTCCTCGGAGTCCAGCGTCCCCCCCTTCTTCTCCAGGCGCAGCCACGGCAGGTAATAGACTTCCCGCAGCCCGCGCGCGTCCCGGTGCTGCACCCGCATGGCGAAACTGCGGTCGCCGGCCACCTTGTTTTCCAGCATCTCGATCCCCCAGGCGTCGAACAGCAGCGGCAACGAAGAAGCCACCTCCGGCGCGACGCTGGTGTCTTCCCTCGGGGCGTTGAGGTCAAAGTCGGACAGGGGATCGACGAACACCATCAGCTTGCCGCCGCGCAATGCGTACTGGTCAATCGCATACAGCACGTCCTCCTCCAGATCCCTGGGATGGATCAGCATGAGCACGTCTATGTCCTCGGCAATGTCGGCGGGCGCCTCGCTCAGGTCGCGCAGCTCGAAGAATTCCCGGATCGTATTGACGATGGACCAGGGCTCCGGCCGCGGCCCCTCGCCGAAGATGGGCAGCCCGCTCAGGATGCCGACCACCCGCTTCTCGGGATGGGCCAGATTGTATATGAGCTTGGTAACCTCGTACTCCAGGGACGCCTCCTTGCCGGGCGCCAGGAAAGGGATCGCCCTGCGGTCGTCCGTGGAGTTCACGCCGACCAGCCCCAGGTAGGCTTGGTTTTTGCCGCCGCCCACCGGCACGTTGCGCACCCCCTCCGCGACCGCCTGGTCTTCCGCCTCGGAGAACGGCTCCGGGTCAATGACGTTGACCGTCAGCATCCCGTCGGCATGTTCCCGGTATTCCCTGAGCATGTCGCGGACGCGCACGGCGTAGTTGGACAGCAGCGGGTACTCCGCGAGCGGCTTGCGCGATACATACAGGTTCAGCGTGATGGGCTCCTCCAATTTGCGCAGGATGTTGCGGGTGCCGTCGGACAAAGTGAACAGCTTGCTCTCGGTCATGTCCAGGCGGAAATAAGGGAACCAAAGATTGGAGATAATGTTGACGGCCAGGAACAGGCCCGCCGCGAGCAGCAGGCCGGTGCCGGACAACAGGAATTGTTTGTTCACTCGCAGCCGCACCGATCAGGTCCCCTTTTTCAGCTCCACCGCGACGACATTCGCATACAGCCAGACGGCGATCAGGGTAGCGAAATAGATCAGATCGCGCAGGTCAATCACCCCTTTCTTAATGGACTCGAAGTGCGAAAAGAAGCTGAAGGAGGCGATCGCGTCCACCACCGCCTGCGGCGCCCAGCCCCGGAAAAAGTCCAGCACCAGGGGGAACCCGCTCATGATGAACAAAAAGCAGATGACCACGCTGATCACGAAAGCGACCACCTGACTCTTGGTCAGGGCCGAGACGCAGGCGCCGATGGCGAGGAACCCCCCTGCCAGCAGCAGGCTGCCGATGTAGCCGGATAGGATCACGGTATTGTCCGGCTCCCCAAGGTAGTTCACGGTGATCCACATGGGGAAGGACAACGCCAGGGCAAAGCCCGTGAAGATCCACGCGGCAAGATATTTGCCGATCACCGCGTCGGCGGTGGAGATGGGCAGGGTGATCAGCAATTCGATGGAGCCGCTGCGGCGCTCTTCGGACCACAGGCGCATGGAGAGCGCCGGGATCAGAGGCAGGTACAGCCAGGGATGGAAATTGAAGAACGGCGCCAGGTCGGCCTGGTTGCGTTCGTACAGGCTGCCTACGTAAAAGGTGAAAATGCCCATCAGAAAAAGAAAGATGACGATGAACACGTAGGCGATCGGGGTGGAGAAATACCCGTACAGCTCGCGCCGCAGGATGGTCAGGATGTTGCGGGCGGAAAGCGGCATCAGAACTGGGTCGCCTCCCCGCGTTCCTTGTAGTGCCGCATCGTGATCGCGCGGAAGGCGCCGTCTATATCTCCGTCCGGCGAGCGGGCGCGCAGCTTGGCGGGCGTATTGTCGAACAGCAGCCGACCGGCGGCGATGATGATCGCGCGGCTGCAAACCGCGTCCACCTCCTCAAGGATGTGGGTGGAAATAATGATCGCCTTCTGCTCCGCCATGCCCTTGATCAGGGTGCGCACCTCGTGCTTCTGGTTCGGGTCCAGCCCGTCGGTGGGCTCGTCCATGATCAGGATCTCCGGGTCGTGCAGGATCGCCTGCGCCAAACCGACCCGCCGCTTGAAGCCCTTGGACAAGGTCTCTATGGTCTGGTGCAGCACGGATTCCAGTTGGATCTCCGCCACCACCCTGTCCAGGCGCTCCCGGCGGTAATCTTTGCTCAGCCCCCGGACATCGGCGATGAAGCCGAGAAAATCTATGACGCTCATCTCCCCGTAGCAGGGCGCCCCCTCCGGGAGATAGCCGATGGCGCGCTTGCTGCGAATCGGCTCCTTGCCCACATCGTAGCCGCAGACCTCGACGGAACCGCTGCTGGGCTCCAGAAAGCCGGTGATCATCTTCATGGTAGTGGACTTCCCGGCGCCGTTCGGCCCCAGAAAGCCCAGCACTTCCCCCCGGTCCACGGAGAACGAAATACCGCGCACGGCATGGATCCTGCCGAAGTGCTTGTGGAGTTTCCTTGTTTCTATTGCCTTTGGCACCAGTCCGCATTCCCCGAATCACGGGCCACTATCAAAGAAAAACGATGGCCGAACCGGATACCACTCCGGCAGGCGGCGCGCATTATCCTGAATTCGATCCGCAAGTGCAACACTTCCGCCGCGGGCGGCAGCCGTTCGAGGATCCTCGGGACCGGCTGCAATGGCCCGGACGCCGGCCGCGCATGACCGCTCTCCCGCTTCGGGCAACGCCGCATGTCGGCGGGCCTATGCCCGCGTCCCGGCGGGCTATGCCGCCCGCCTCAGGATATCCGGGTGCAGGTGCTCCGGCGCCCGGCGCACGCAATGCAGCCCCGGGCGCAACAGAAAGAGCCAGCCGCAAAGCCCGAGCAGCAAACCGGTCAGCAGGTCCCACATGAAGTGCTGTTTCGTCGTCAGGACGCTCAGCGCCAGCAATAGCCATGACGGCCACAGCAGGTGGCTCCGCCATTTCTTGTTCTGCGCCAACCACCAGTGCCGCACACAGAAGACGACCAGCATCGTCTGCGCCACGTGCAGGCTGGGCCAGGAATTAAAGGGCCGGTCCAGCCAGTGAAACGCCTGGTAGAGCGGAGTCAACCAGCTGTGCTCCTCCACCTGCCAGCGCAGGTCCGTCTGTGCCGGCAGGAACAGGAAAAACAGGTTGGCCGCCAGGGAAATCAGCACCACGGACTGGATCAGCAACAGCATCTCCCAGCGCCCCCGGCAGCCGGCGGGCGCGGACAGGGGGCCCAGGAAGTAATAGGCGAAAATAGTGATATAAATCAGGATAGTCCAGTCTATAAAAGGGATTTGGTAATCGAGGAATCTCCCGTCCTTGTCCACAAACAGCGTTTTCGGGTCCCAGACCGTGCGCTCGTCCTGCCGGGAGACGCGGAAGACGTCCGGGTGGTGGTCGAGTTGCGCGGCGCGCAGAGATTCGCCGCCGGCGCGGGAATGCGCGATGTGGTTGGTCAGCAGGTAAGGAGACAGCAGCAGCAGGGTGTAGAGAACGACGGACAGGCGCAGGGCCTTGTCGCGGTGGCTGAGTCCCGCAAATAGCGGCCGCCAGATTCTCCAGGGCCGCGCGTAATATGGCAACGGTTGTGAGCGGTTCACTCGTCGCTGGGTCGCAAGGAGTTTGGCGCGGTTCCCTATGATGAGCGCGTTCGCGTCCGCGCGGGCGCATAGACAAGCGCCTTCGGCGCCGGCGTTCTACACGCTCGCCGCCCGTTCTCCCCTTTGCGGGCGGTATCTGCAGCGTCTGTCATGCAGCTAAATTATATATATGCGGCGCTATGGATCGCAATACATTCGTGGAGGGGCCGCCACATAATATATAATCCGTGCCCATGAGCGAGACCAGCGCAGCGACGGAATTGCGGCGGACGGCGGGCCTCCTGACCCGCGAGGGCAAGGGAATCCTGGCCATAGACGAGAGTTTTCCCACGATCCGGCGACGCTTCGAGAGCATTGCCCTGGAGTCCACGGAAGAGACACGGCGCGCCTACCGGGAATTGCTGATCATGACCCCGGGCGCCGCGGAATATATCAGCGGCATGATCCTGTTCGACGAAACCATGCGCCAGCGGACCGCCGACGGGACGCCCTTCCCGCGGGCGCTGGAGGAACAGGGAATCCTGCCCGGCATCAAGGTGGACAAAGGCGCCCACCCCCTGGCCGGCCACCCCGGCGAGAAGGTGACCGAGGGTCTGGACGGGCTGCGGCAGCGTCTTGAGGAGTACCGGTCCCTGGGGGCGCGCTTCGCCAAATGGCGCGCCGTGATCGCGCTGGGGCCGGGGTTGCCCAGCGAGGGCTGCGTCCAGTCGAACGCCCACGCCCTGGCCCGCTACGCGGCCTTGTGCCAGGAGTGCGGTCTGGCGCCCATCGTGGAGCCGGAGGTGCTGATGGACGGAGATCACGATATCGCCCGTTGCCGGCGGGAAACGGAGCGCATCCTGAACGCAGCCTTCGCGGAACTGTGCGTGCAGCGCGTGGACCTGGAGGGGCTGCTGCTGAAAACCAACATGATCGTTGCCGGCAAGGAGTGCCCGCGCCAGGCGGCGACGGCAGAGGTGGCGGCGCAGACCCTGCAATGCCTGAAACACTGCGTGCCAGACTCCGTGGCGGGGGTGGTGTTCCTGTCCGGGGGCCAGGAAGCGGTCCAGGCCACCGAGCACCTGAACGCGATGAACGCGGCGGGAAATGCCGGGGAGCCGCGGTTGCCCTGGCCCCTGAGCTTCTCTTACGGCCGCGCCCTGCAGGCGCCCTGCCTGCAACGGTGGGGGGGGCGACAGGAAAACGCGCGCGCGGCGCAACAGGCGCTGTTGCACCGGGAACGCTGCAACAGCCTGGCCTGTCTGGGGCGCTATTCCGCCGAGGTCGAACGGGTCGCCTGAGACGGGCCCCGGCGCGTTGCCGGGCGGTTCATTGCCCCGCGTTGGCGCCCGCCCCGGGCGACGACCCGGCCAGCCGTTCCCAGGCCTCGTCGTAGCGGGCCGCGGTGGCGCGGATGATTTCCGGCGGCAGCGAGGGCGCGGGGGGGCGCCGGTCCCAGCCTACGGAGTCCAAATGGTCGCGGACGAATTGCTTGTCGAAACTGGCGGGGTTCTCCCCCGGGACGTAGTGCTCCACGGGCCAGAAGCGGGACGAATCGGGGGTCAGCGCCTCGTCTATGAGCAATAGTTCGCCGGCGGCGTCTATGCCGAACTCGAACTTGGTATCGGCAATGACGATCCCCCGCTCCAGGGCGTACTCGGCGGCCTCGGAATACAGGCGGAGGCTGGTCTCGCGCACCTTTTCCGCCAGGGCCTGGCCGGCGCGCGCGGCCTCCTCCCGCGAACCGGTTTGGGGCGAGCCATCGGCCAGCTCCAGACCAATGCGCTCGGCGCTCTGCTGGAAAGAAATGTTTTCGTCCTTGCCGCCGACGGGCGCCTTGGTGGAAGGCGTATAGATGGGCCGCGGCAACCGTTCGGCATGGCGCAGGCCGGGGGGCAGCGGAATGCCGCATACGGTGCCGTCGCGCTGGTATTCCTGCCAGCCGGACCCCGCCAGGTAGCCGCGGACGATGGCCTCGATCGGCAGGGGGCGCAACCGGCGCGCGACCGTGCCCCGCTCCTCGACGAGGCGGCGTTCCCCGTCTTCGGCGAGCAGCGTCTGCAAGGGGAATTCCGCCAGGTGGTTGCCGATCACCGAGGCGGTGCGCCGGAACCAGAATTTCGAGAGGCGGGTCAGGATCGCGCCCTTGCCGGGCACCGGGTCGGGCAGGACGACATCGAAGGCGGAGATGCGGTCGGTGGCCAGGATCAGCAGGTGCTCTTGGTCCAGCAGGTAGAGGTCCCTTACCTTGCCGCGGCGGTGCAGACGGAGACCGGACAGCTTCGATTCGTAGAGGGCGTCGTTTGCGGGCGAATTTGTCTGCATGGAACGGCTCCAGCCAGGGCTTGCATCGAACGGGGCCCGGCGCTTCTTCCCGTGCGGCAACGGCAACCTTGCGTTTCCCGCCTCCTGTCGCCCCGCGCGGGCCGCATGGTAGCAGTTCCCTCCGCCCGATTCCAAGCGCTGGATGGGGCCGCCATATATAAGACCAGTCGGACGCAACGTTACAAGGAGCGCGAGACGCGCGCATTGCAGCGCCGGACGGCCTGCCCCTGCCTTCATCGGATATTCCTGCAAAGGAGCGCGAAGCGCGCGCTTTCTATGCGGGATTCCGGCTTTCCAGTCTGTGTAAAAACCCTACGGGCATCCAGCGAATAAAGCCTACTCCGCCGTTTCCATGCCCCCCCTCGCCATTCCCGC
>JAPPPX010000031.1 GCA_028817305.1 Gammaproteobacteria bacterium
TGGAGTTGCATATTTTGGGAAGTTTGCGGAATTGGATAAGAAGAAGTAAATGAGCCACCTCCAACATCTGGTTGCCGTGCCATAGCGTCCTGTTGCCACCGACAAAAGACTCTGTTACCGAGCCTTGCGTACCTTGAAATGTTGCCAGTTCTACCTTTGCGTGTCTAACCCCAATCGCAGAAGCAACCCCGGCGGCAATTTTCTCGGCCCAGTGTTCTCCTGTGTTTGGCCGGGGATATTTGAAAAGCCATTTCGCTGGGTTGCGAGGTTTGCGATACCAGAACTTCTGCTTGGTTCCCATGTCCTCCGGGTTGACGATCCATTCCGGGTTCACTGCAACGATGGGATACGGGTCTGCCATGGTAGGGCGGCAGGTGGGTCGTGTGCTACGGTCCGAGTTTTGCCATCGGTTCAGCAACGGTTTCTAGGCCCTGTCGCAGGGCAACAAGGAACCGTGCCGCTGGGCCGCTTACTCGGTCGCGTCGGTCGCGCCCCTGGGAAGGCCAGGGGGCTTCGAGAATTGCGGAAATTCGCGTTTATATGAAGCGCTTCTGAGATGCCCGCTTAAATGACCCGGCCTACTCTTGCTGCTCTTCTTCCTTTTCCTCGAAGCACTCCTCGCCGAAGCGTTTGCAGACCCGGTAGCAGCGGCTTGAGCCGCGGTGGTCCGTGATGCAGTTTTCGCCCCATTCCGCGCAGCTTTTGAGGCAACGGGCCTTTGCGGGTTCTTCGCTGCCGTCGGTACGGATGAGCGTGCCAGGGGTTGCATGCTGTTCGGCCCCGGCGGTGGCGGCGGCGGCCAGCAGGCAGAGGGTGTAGATGATGCGCATTCGCTGTATTCTCCATGTAGCGGCGGCAATGTGCCGATACGTGAAAGTATAGCCGATCCGGTGCGGGTATTGGGTGCGGGTATTGGGGCGGGGGGCCGTCCGGACGGCACGGACCGGCGCTGCCGGAGGCGGCGCTATGCCGCTATGCCGTTGCGCGGCCGGGCGCGCGCGCCGGGGCGGCTAGACGGCGTCCGGGTGCCAGCCGGCGTCCGCCCACAGTTCGCCGCTGACCGCCGAGTTGGCGATCATGAAGCAGATCGCGTCGGCGATCTCCTCCGGGCGGATCAGCCGGCCCAGCTGGGTGGCGGGGAGCACGTGCTTGTTGATGTAGTCCGCCCCCAGCGCCCGCACCATCGGGGTGTCGGTGAAGCCCGGATGGATGACCCCGCAGCGTACGCCATGGTATATCGCCTCCTTGGTGAGGGTGGCGGCGGCCCCTTCCAGCCCGGCCTTGGTGGAGGCGTAGGAGATCTGCCCTTTGTTGCCCTGCGAGGAGATGGAGCCGATGAAGATCGTCGTGCCCTGGATGCGCTCTTCCGGTTGCCACTTTTTCAGGCCGTTGGCGAGCCGCTCTTCCGCAATGCGCGCCACCATCTCCATCGCCCAGTAGATCGGCGCGATCAGGTTCACTTCCACCACCGTGCGAAAGGTATCGGCAGGGTAGATCTGCGCCTTGCCGCTTTCCTTGTCTATGCGGACCGTCAGGGCGTCGCGCGTGATCCCCGCCGAGGGTACGCAGATCCGCGGCGTCCCCACATCCGCGCCGACCCGGTCGAAGACCTCTTTACGGAAGGATTCGTCGGTGACGTCCCCCTGGAAAGGGAGCGCGATCGGGGCGTTGGCCTCCTGGTCCACCAGTTTGGCCATCTGGCGTACGCGCGGCCCCTGGTCCACCATGGCGATGGCGCGGATGCCGCGGCGCGCCAAATCCATGCAGACGGCATGGCCGATGCCGCTGGCGGCGCCGGTGATGATCGCTGCTTTATCTTTGATTTCCATATTTTGCGTGGCCTCCTCCCTGCGGCGGCCCCTGGATGCGCGGCCCCCCTGGATGCGCGGCCATTGTAAACCGGAATCCTGCCGTTGCAACCGGCTGATGGATTCACCACATATGCCCTGGCGCGCTGCCGCTGGGCAAGTTACATTAATCCCATGCAGCCGACCCCTGTACAACCATCGTCTCCCGCCCATGCGGCGGGCCGCCCGTTGCGCGTCCGTCAGTTGGGGCAGTGCGGTTATCGTGCCGTCTGGCGGGCGATGCAGGACTTTACCGATCGTCGCGGCCCCGATTGTCCCGACGAACTCTGGTTGCTGCAGCACCCGCCGGTTTATACCCTGGGTCTGGGGGGGCGCCGCGAGCATGTGCTGGCCTCCGACGGCATCGAAGTGGTGCATTCCGACCGCGGTGGCCAGGTGACCTACCACGGGCCGGGCCAATTGCTGGCATACGCCCTGGTGGACCTGCGTCGCCGGGGGCTTGCCATACGCCGCTACGTGCGCCTGCTGGAGCAGTCGGTCATAGAATTGCTGGCCGACCTGGGAGTGGCGGCGGAGCGGCGCCCGGGCGCCCCCGGCGTGTATGTGGCCGGGGCCAAGATCGCCGCGTTGGGCGTGCGGGTGCGCCGGGGTTGCGCATACCACGGTCTGGCCTTGAACGTGGACCTGGACCTGACTCCCTTTGCCGGCATTGAGCCCTGCGGCATCCCGGGGCTGCGCGTTACCTGCCTGGCGCATCTCCGGGTCCGCTTATCCGTGCGCCAGGTCGCGGCGCTGCTGGTCCAGACCCTGGCCCGCCAACTGGAATGCCGCCCGGATTGTCGCCCAGGCGGTCTGCCGGATTGCCATCCGGACCGCCATCCTCAGGGCGGCGCGTCGCCGGGACGGGCGGCGGCATGAATCGGGGGCGCGCCTCCAAAGACCGCTCCGTGCCGCAACGGGGCCAGGCCAAGGTGGCCGGATTGCCCCCGCGCCTGCGTCCGCGTCCCGGCGCGCCGGCACGCAAACCGCCCTGGATCCGGGTGCGTGTCCCGGCGGGAGGGCAGGTGGGACGGCTCAAGTCCCTGTTGCGCGCGCAACGGCTGCACACCGTTTGCGAAGAGGCCGCCTGTCCCAATCTGGGAGAGTGCTTCTCCCGCGGAACGGCCACCTTCATGATCTTGGGCGCCCTGTGTACCCGCCGATGTCCCTTTTGCGATGTCGCCCACGGCCGGCCGCTGCCCCCCGACCCGCAAGAGCCGGAACGGCTGGCGGCGGCGACGGCGCGCATGAACCTGCGCTATGTGGTCATTACCTCGGTGGACCGCGATGACCTGCCCGACGGCGGCGCCGGCCATTTCGCCGCCTGCGTCGTTGCGGTGCGCCGCCGCGTACCCGGGATTCGCGTGGAAATTTTGGTGCCTGACTTCAAGAAGCGGCAGGCGGCGGCTCTGGACGCCCTCGCCGTCGCTCCGCCCGACGTATTTAACCACAATCTGGAGACCGTGCCGCGGCTGTACCGCAGCGTGCGGCCGGGGGCCGACTACCGCGGTTCCCTGGAGTTGCTGCGTGAGTTCAAGCGGCGCCACCCCGGTATCCCCACGAAATCCGGGCTGATGCTGGGGCTGGGCGAAGAAGACGAGGAAGTGCGCCAAGTGCTTGCCGACCTGCGGCGTCACGATTGCGACATGCTGACCCTGGGGCAATACCTGCAGCCTGGCCCCCACCACCTGTCGGTGCAGCGCTATGCGTCCCCCGGGGAGTTCGACGCGCTGGCCCGCTACGCGCGCCGCCTGGGCTTTCGCAACGTAGCCAGCGGACCGATGGTCCGTTCCTCCTACCACGCCGATCTGCAGGCCGGCGAACGGGCCGGGTAGAGAGGGGGCCCCGCGCAGGGCTCCTACTCTCTTGCGAAGCAGCGGGGGTTCCCGAAAGGCGTTCGGTCTCCGTAGAGCCCTACAGGAGGCCGGCGCCCGGATTTCTCGCCTGCTATGCGGACCTGTGTCCTAAGGTTTTGGCTCCGCTTCCTCGGCCCCTTCTTCCGCTGCGCTCACCAGGGAAGCCCGGCGTATGACGATGTCCTCCACGGGCACGTCGCCGTGCGGCCCCGCCCGGTCGGTATCCGCCTGGGCGATCTTGTCCACAGTCTCCAGGCCCTCTACCACCTGCCCGAAGACGGCGTACCCCCAACCCCTGGGAGTCTTGGCGGTATGGTCCAGGAAGGCGTTGTCCACGAGGTTGATGAAGAACTGCGCCGTGGCGGAATGCGGGTCGGAGGTCCGCGCCATGGCCACGGTGCCGCGGCGATTGCGCAGGCCGTTGTCCGCTTCGTTGCGGATGGCGCTGCGCGTGCTTTCCCGCTGCTCCATTCCCGGCTTGAAGCCGCCCCCCTGGATCATGAAGCCGGGGATGACCCGGTGGAAGATCAGTCCGTCGTAATAGCGGCTTTCCACGTATGCCAGGAAATTGCGCGCCGACTCCGGGGCTTTGTCGGGGAACAGCTCGATCACGATATTGCCCGCGCTGGTCTCCAGCAACACCTGCGGCTTCTCCGCCGCCCCTCCGCCCGCGGGCAGCGCCGCCGCCGCCAATATTGCCCCCGATAACCAAATTTTTCTGTACAACATTGCTTTCCTCCTCGGCCCGCCGCCGCTTATCTGTCGTGATGCGCTCGCAACATGCCCTGGCGCGCCCGATCCGACCGCCGCCGCGCGCCCGGCAACCGCGGCAAATATAACCCCATCGTCTCCTGGCGTCAGTTTTTTCTGGCCGCCGTGTCGCGCAAGCCGCGTTCTCCCCGCGTTCCGGGAGCGCACCGCCCGGGCTCCCCCGCTCCCGGAGTCGTCCGCTCCTATCGGGCGGACATCGGAGACCGTCCGCGGCGCCGGGGCAATGCCGGAGGCTGCCCCCGCCGCCTCACCAGGTGAAGCGGCGCGCCACAGCCAAGCCGACGATGAACTGGTTGTCGTCGCCCTCCAACTCCACCAGCGGGCTGTCCGCCGCGTCGCCGGCCATGAGGCTGTACTCGGCGATGAATTCCACACTCCACTTGGGCCGGAACTGCCACTGCAGGGATGCATTCACGCCGTAACTCTTGATGCCCGCTTCGGCCTCGTAGCGTTCGTACTCCACGAGGCTCTGCCGTGTCCGCCGTACCATATTTCGCGCCGTCACCTCTGCATCGCTGACGCCGAAGTAGGCTTCCATGTAATCGTCCGAGGCCCACGTCGCGGACAGGCCCAGCGTCATGAACAGGGTCTCGTCCGCGGTGAGTGGGAAGGGCGTCTGCAAACCGAAGTCGATCAGGAGGCCCTCGGGGCCGTCCAGCGCCTGGTTCAGGGAGACGTAGGCTTCGGCGAAGCCTACGTAAGCCGCTACCGAGCCGCCCACCGTGACCGCCTCGTCCACCTTGTCGAGGCCGATCAGCGCATCGTTGTCAATGCCGCCGAGCGAGCCTCCGGCGGAGTCTTCATCGTTCTCGCGCCCGAAGTCGTAGCCTACGTTAACGCTCGCCGTGAACCGATCCAAGTCCACCAGGGTCACGTTCAGTCCATCGTCGGGAGAGATTCCGATCCAGTCGCGGTAGCGGAGCGACAGCACGGGCAACGGCAGGGGATCGTAATCGTCCGAACCCTCGTAGTCCGGGGCGTAGGCGCCGCCGAATCCGAGATCCAGTGCCCAGTTGCCCTCTGGTCCGCCGCGCCCCCGGTCCTGCGCCGACGCCGTCTCCGCGCCGACCGCGCACCACCCGGCAACGGCAACGAATGCCAGTGCGGCAAGGGATCGCTGGAATCGAAGCAGGGGGAAGAGCCTTGTTCCCCAAGGTGTCCCACAAGGGATGCTTACATTGAATAATTGCATAACAGAATCCTCCTCCTTTCCGTACCGTGGGTTGTTAGGGGGATAAACACATATATATTATGTTTTGTCAATAGGGAAAGGCGGTTATGAGGCGGCCGTTTCCGCATGGCGCCCGGTGGCGTAGGGCCCGGCGCCGAACCGTTGTGCCGCGCTTTCATAAAGATGCAACAGCGCCGGAATCATCAGCAGCACGATGAAGGAGGCGAAGGCGAGGCCGAAGGCGATGGTGGTGGCCATGGGAATCAAGAATTGCGCCTGCAGGGAGGTCTCGAACAGGAGGGGCGTGAGCCCGGCAATCGTGGTGAGGGAGGTCAGGATCACTGCGCGCAGGCGCTGGCAGGCCGCTTCGATCACCGCCTGTTGCGGCGCCATTTTTCCGTCGCGCAATTTTTTGTAGAAGGTGACGAGGATGATGGAGTCGTTTACCACGATGCCGGCCAGGCCGAAAAATCCGAACAGCGAAAGGATGGTCAGGTCCAGGCCCATCCACAGGTGGCCCCAGATCGCTCCGACCAGGCCGAGGGGAATAACGCTCATTACCAGCAGCGGCCAGGCGTAGGAGCTGAATACCCAGCTCAATACCAGATAGATGAGAATCAGGCCGAACAATACGCCGCGCTTCATTTCGCCCAGGAGTTGCGCGGCCTCTTCATCGTGGCCTTTGAAGCGGATCGTGATGCCGTGGTTTTCTTTAAGGCGCGGCAAAACCGTTTTCGCCAGCCCGGCGGTAATCTCTTCCGTGTTATTGACGCTTGCGTCCACGTCGGCGGCGATGGTGATGGCGGATTTGCCGTTGGTGCGCAGGAGCAGGTCGAAGCCGCGTTGCGAATGGTAAGTCGCCACCGAGGATAGCGGCGCGTTGCCGCCGCCGGGTAGAATTACCGGGAAGTCGTCCAGGCTTGCCAGGTAATTGCGTTCGCGGTCCGGCAGCACCACGCGCACCTCCACGTCGTCAACGCCCTCGGAGAATTTTTGCGCCACGTAGCCGTCGTAGGCGGCATGCAACTGGCGCCCGATCTCCGCCACCGTCAGGCCGAGGGATCGGCCTACCGGGGTTAACTCCATTACCAACTGCCGGTTGCCGTAGGGCATGTTGTCGCCGATGCCGGATACCCCGGGGATTCCCGAGAGATGGTTGGCGAGCGCCTCTGCCGCGGCCTTTACTTTGGCGGTGTCGTCGCCGTTGAGCTCCAGTGTCAGTTCGCGTCCGGGCGGCCCGGCCGTCTCCTCCACGATGGTAATTTGTTCCAGCCCGGGGGCCTCCATGAGGCGTGATTGCCATTCTTCGATAAAGCGCTTATTGCGTACGCTGCGGCTGTCCGGCACGGTGAGTTCCACCCAGATGGAGCCGTAGTGGTCGCCGGAAGAGGAGGCGGCGTCGAAGCGCCGGATGGTTCTTTCCCTCACTATGGCCGCGGATACCAGTCGTTCGCCCTGGCCCAGGGCTCGTTCCGTTTCGTCCAGGGTTTGCTTCATGTGCTTCAGGTAGCGGCTGACGTCGGCCTGCGGCGTGCCCGAGACGAAGGTTACCTCGGCGGTCATGATGCGGCCCTCGGGCGAGGGAAAAAAAGTGAACTTGGTCCAGCCGCCGGCGACCAGGCCGCCGGTGACGAGGATCGCGGCCAGGCTGAAGGTTACCGTGGCCCAGGCGTGTTGCACCGCGGCGGTTGCCAGCGGCCGGAAAATTTTCTCGCGGAAGTCGTCAAAGGCGCGGTCCAGGCGCAGGCGCAGGCCGGCGGGGCGGTGGCTGCCGACTTTGCGCAACGAGTGATGCAGGTGACCGGGCAGGATGAAGAAGCACTCCACCAGCGATGCGGCGATCACGCAGATCACGACCGTGGGGATGGTGCCGAGGATGGCGCCGAAGATGCCGCCGAGGATCAGCAGCGGCAAAAATGCGGCGACGGTGGTGCAGGATGAAGCGATCACTGGCGCCAGCATGTGTCTTGCGCCTTCCACCGAGGCGTCCAGAGGCCCCGCGCCTCGCTGGTACCGGGTCAGGACGTTCTCGCCGACGACGATGGCGTCGTCAACGATGATGCCGAGGGCCATAATCATGGCAAACATGCTGAGCATGTTGATCGTGCCGCCGGCAAAGTAATACACGCACAGCATTCCGAGAATGGAGATGGGAATGCCGGCTGCGATCCAGAATGCGATGCGCGCGGTTGTGAACAGGTACAGAATCAGCACCACCAGGATTAGTCCGCCGGCGCCGTTTTTCAGCAGCAGATTGATGCGTTGCTGCAAAAATACCCAGCTTTCCCCGGCGACGGCAAGGGTGACGCCGGCCGGCAAATTGGGGCGGACGTCGGCGAGCCACCGCTGCAGAATGCGCGCCGCCTCCAGACTGTCGTTTTTTTCGATCCGGAACAAGGTGAGTTCGATGGCCGGGTTGTCCTGATAGTAAAGCGTCGCCTGACCGCTGCGCGAGCGGCGTGTGACCTCGGCAATGTCGCCGAGGCGCAACTCGCGTCCATCGGCGTCGCTGACGAACGGCATTTGTTCAAACGCGATTTCGCCGCGGCGCTGGTTGAGAAAGCGAATCTGCTGCAGGCTTTCGCTGCGGCCGGCGGCCCCGCCCGGGAGGTCCTGCGAAAAAGAAGAAAGCCGCTCGCCGATGTCAACGAGAGATAAGCCAAGCTCCGCGATTTTCAATTGCGGCACCTGGATTGCGATTTCTTCCGACGGCAGGCCGGCCATGGTGACCTTGGAAATGCCGCGATCCAGCAATTGGCGCTCGTATTCCCGCGCCAGCAGCGCCAGGTCGCGCAGCGGCGCGCCGCCGGCAAGGATCAATTTGGCGATGTCCTCGTAATCCACGGCTCGGGTCACGTTCGGCTCTTCGGCGTCAGGCGGCAGGTTGTTTACCCCGTCCACTTCCTGCTTCACCTGATCGGCGGCATGATCGAGGTCGGTGCCGTCCTTGAATTCCACGACCACGATGGAGACGCCCTCGCGCGACGTGGAGGAGATTCGTTTCACCAGGTCCACATTGCGCATCGCCTGCTCCAGCGGGACGGTGATGGACGACTCCACATCGTTGGCGTTGGCGCCGGACCATGTCGTCGTCACCGTAATGGTGCCCAAGGTGAAGTCGGGAAAGAACTGTTTGTTGAGTTGCAGCAGCGCCCAGACGCCGCTGGTGCACATGATCGCCATGCTGAGGTTGGCCGCCACCGGGTGGCGCGCGAAAACAGCGATGAGCCCTTTATGCGAATCGGTCATGGTGCCAGGTCATGGCGCCGGCGCTTCTGTTGCCCCGGTTTCGACGACGCGCACCGGCAGGCCATTCACCGCATTCGGCAGCGGGGAAATCACTACGCGGTCGCCGTCGCTCAGCTCGTCAGAGTACACCAGCACATGATTGGTGCGGTCGCCGTCGGTTGGGAAAGTGCGCCCGGCAACGCGCACCTGCGCCGCCTTGAGTTTGCCGTCCGCTACTTTGAACACCTTGTTTTGCCCGTAAAGCGCTTGCCTTGGCGCCGCTATCACGCGCGGCTCCGGCGCGAGCATCAGGGTCAGTTCCACCACGCGCCCGAGTGCCGGCACGAAATCCGCCTGCAGGCGGAACAACGCATCCACGCCGCCCTGGCCCTGCCGGATGTTTGCGCTCAGGCGATGCAGAACCAGTTCCAGGCGCATGTCGTCCACCAGCGCCGTGCCGCGAATCTCTTGTCCCTTGTCGCTCATGCGGCGCACGCCGGGCAGGTCGCGGTCGGGAATTTGCGCCCGCACTTCCACCAGGGAAGTGTCGAACATGGCGACCAGGGAATCGCCGACGCGCGCCCGGTTGGCGGGAGATACGTGGACCGCGGTGATGCGGCCGTCGAACGGCGCCCGGATCGTAGTGCGTTCTATATCGCGCAGCACCTGGTCGTGCAGCGCCTCGGCGCGCTTTTTGCGCGCCAGCAGCGTTGCCAGGCGCGCCTCGTGGTCGTTCACCGCCTGCCGGCGCTGGACCAGCTGCAGCCCTTCCCGCTGCAGCCTGCCGCGGGCGTCGTCCAGTTGCGCCCAGGAGCCGCTTTGCGCTTCGGCAAGACGACGCATGCGCTCGACGGATTTTTGCGCGAGCTGGTAGAGCATGTCTTCCCGCTCCAGGGATTTTTGGTCGGCTTCGTAGCGTTCGGTCTCGCTTCGGATCGAGGCATTGGCCTCCGCCACATCGGCTTGGCGCTGTTTCAGCAGCAGCTGCAAATCTCCATCGTCCATTTCGACGAGTACATCGCCGCTCTTGACTTCCTGGCCGGCCAGGACGCGCACTTTCGTTATCTCGGCGGCAACGCTGGCGCTCAGCACGGTTTCCCGGGGCGACTCCACCACTCCGTACAACCTTAGCGCTGGACGCAACGTTTTCCAGGCGACGGTTTGCACCGTCACCGGCCAGACCTTCTCCCGGGCGTCGCCTGGCAGCGGCGCCGGCTGCCTTTGACTCAGTAACAGGAAGGCGGCAACGCCGATGCCCAGAAAAGCCAGCGGCAGAGCGCGATGCTTATGCCGCCGGCAAAGTTGCGTGATATTCATCGGCGGGATTATAAGGGCTTATGCCCCGGCTCTCCCGCCATGCCGCGGGCGTTCTTGTGGCCCGGCTTTTTGCGGCCATGTCCGGCCCGTGGCGCTCCCCGAATCCCCGCCAAGTCGTTGCGGTGAAATGGTGGCCAGGGACGGAATCGAACCGCCGACACAGGGATTTTCAGTCCCCTGCTCTACCGACTGAGCTACCTGGCCTGGGGATGGGGGCATGTCTGCCAATGGCGGGCCGCGCGGAGAAGCCGCCGGGATTACGATGCGGGAGCCTGGTAATCCGGGGGCTTTTCCGAACCGGCGCCGAAGAAAAATTTCTCCATCTCTTTTTCCAGGAAACGCCGGTCCTTGGGGTCTATGGGAGTGAGTTTGTATTCGTTAATCAGCATGGTCTGATGGCGCAACCATTCTTGCCAGGCATCGTTGGAGACGGATTCGTAGATACGTTTGCCCAGCTCGCCAGGGTAGGGCGGGGCGTCCAGCCCCTCCAGTTTTTTCCCCAGCTTGACGCAATCCACGATTCTGCTCATCTTTTGTCTGCCGCCTCTTTTGCCTGCTTGCCCGGCACGGGGCGCCGCCCCCCCGGGGGATTTTCACAACCTTTGTACGGTCCGCCTCGGCGGGCGCGAGGGGCCAGTATAGCGGAAAATTTTTCCCAAATAATCGCTTGCCCGGGGCGCCCCCGCCGAGTCGGCGCTCCATCGGCACGGTCAGCCGCCGCCAGCGCCTGGCCGTTGCCTGTGCGGGGGGGAGGATTCGGCACCCCGCCGGCCCTCGTTGTGCCTGTGATATTGTAGGCAAACCGGGAGCGTGGGGAGGCAACTCATGAAGCGGCAAGATGAAGAAGTCATCCCTCATTTGGCACTGAAGGCGATCGGAGTGGTGCACTCCAGCCTGAAGACTGTGCAAGACCCGCCTCCAGAAGGGCAACACCGCCTACAGGAGGCCGTTCTGGAAATCTTTCCCAGATACTGTCTGGGTCTGGCGGGCCTGGAGAAACTGCGGCGCATAGTAGTGATCTACTGGTTGCACCAGTCCGAACGAGAGGTTTTACGGGTCTATCCGGGAGGGGATCGCAACAAGGAGATGATCGGGGTGTTTTGCAACCGCAGCCCGCTGCGGCCAAACCCGATCGGCATCGGCCTTGTGGACGTGCTGGGCGTGAACGTCAACCGGATCCGGGTATGCGGTCTGGATGCGGTCAATGGGACTCCGATTCTGGATCTGAAGGCGCCGTCCCCGTAGGGCCGCAAGCCGTTACGCAATCGAAGGGAGGAAAAGCGGCTCTCTCTTATCTGCCATGGAGCCCCGCTTTCGTACGCATCACTCCCCCCTTGAGGGGGAGTCGGCAAGACGAGGGCGCAAGCCCGAAGTCGCGCCGGTGGGGGGAGCATCGAAAGCGCCTCCATCGCCCACCGCCTGGGAGAACCGCAAGGGCCGCATGGGCTCCCCCTCAAGGGAGAGTGATGGGAAGAATGAGGCGCAGGCTTGCCCCTGGCTTGGACAGGGGCGGGAATGGCGGGAATCTACCCCTGCGGGGGAGAGTTCTGCACGGAGTGATGGGCAAGTCGCTCCGACCGTGCCGGCTGGAGTTGACGCAGGCTCTGCCGCACTTGGCGACCGATGCGGAGTATGCCGAGACGCGAATTCCACAAAAAGCCGATGCTTGCGACGATCCATCCTATAGCAAGCCATTGCGCGTATGGCAGGGCCCACGTCACCAGATGCACCGAGCACTGTACACAGCGAGGTTCGGCCGTTGCCAGGTTCACCAGGAAAACGGTGCTCAATACGCTGAGCGCAACGATATAGCCCTTTGCCGCCCAACGATTGATTTGGCTTATGGTAGATTGCATCTTTGGCCTCCTGATTCCCGGGGGAAGCGGTTCGTTATTCTCCTATGCCGAGCGCATCGGTTGCTTGAGCTATGGGCCCTATATTAGATGCCGGCCTTGCCTGAAGTCAAGAAACCGTTGCAGAGGGGAAAAGCGAAGCTGGCAATGCGACGGCAGCGGGGTTGGGGGGGAATCTACAGGGGCCGTCCCACAGGGTCGTCCCAGGGTCAATGTTCCCGCGGCGACTCCTGGCCGCAAGCGCAATCTACGCCCAGGGCGTCGCAAATACAGTCCGGAGGACGGGCGCGGGGCGTGGACAGGAGCATTTGATGTCGAGCCGCCAGTTCGTCGCGGCGTCCCTGCTGCATGTTCAGGGCAAGTTCCATTTTGCGGATATTTTCGTCCATGAGCGCCAGCAACCGTTGTCGTAGCGAGCGTTGCCGGGGTTCCGCGGCGAACAGCGCCTTCAGTTCCCCGATGGAGAGCCTCAGGCGGCGCAATTCCAGCACCAGTCGCGCCTGCTTTGCCGCCCGGCGGTCATAAAGCCGGTAGCCGGATTCGCTGCGCGTCGGGTGGCCCAGCAGTCCGATCTGTTCGTAGAAGCGCAGAGTCTTGGGAGTGGTGCCCAGTTCCTTTGCCAGCTGACCTATGCGCAGCAGTGTCATGATGCAGAGATGCCCGGTTCGCAGGCTGCGCCCACGGTGCGGGCCGTGTCTCGGGTGTCTCGGTTCCGGTGCATGGTGCACAGTTTCGTGAGATGAGTAGAGCCCGTTCGCGGTCCGGGGGCCTCTTCTCGATGACGATTCCGCACGTAATGTACGCGGATTCGACCTGTAAGTGTACTTCTAGCCCGGATATTGCACGAGCGCCGGTTTTCCGCCGGAAGTGTCGTTGTCTGGGACGG
>JAPPPX010000017.1 GCA_028817305.1 Gammaproteobacteria bacterium
GACTTCGGGCTTGCGCCCTCGTCTTGCCGACTCCCCCTCAAGGGGGGAGTGATGAAGGGGGGAGTGATGCGTATGATCCGCTATTCTTCGGCTTTCTCGATCTTCCCCCTCAAGGGAGGAGTGGCGCCCTACTCCGCCAGGCGCTCTTCCAGCAGGCGGCTCGCTTTTTGCGGGTTGGCCTTGCCCTGCGAACGCTTCAGCAGCTGGCCGACCAGATAGCCCAGCACCTTCTTCTTCCCCTCCCGGTACTGGCGCACCTGTTGCGGATGCTCGCGGATCACCGCGTCCGCCATGTCGGCCAGGACTCCCTCGTCTTCGATTTGGCGCAAGCCCTGCTTGCGGATTAACTCGTCGGCGTCGCCGCCATCGTCCCACAGAGACTGGAACAGAACCTTGGCGATCTTCTCCGATATGGTCCGGTCCGCGATGCGCCGCACCAGACCGCCCAGCATCCGGGCAGTGACGGGGCTTTGCTCAATCGCAGTGTCGTGCCGGTGCAAGGCGGCGCTCAGGGGGCCGGCGATCCAGTTGGCGCAGATCCGCACCGCGCCCCCGGAAGCCTCCACGCACCGCTCGAAGTAATCCGCCGTCGTCCCGTCGGCGGCGAGCGATTCCGCCTCCGCCGCGGCGATCCCGTAGCGGGCGGCGAGGCGCTCGGCCCTGGCGTCCGGCAATTCGGGCATCCCGCGCCTGGCCTCCTCCAGATACTCGGCCGACAATTGCAGAGGCGGCAGGTCGGGGTCGGGGAAGTACCGGTAATCTTCCGATTCCTCCTTGCCGCGCATTTTTTGCGTTTCGTCGCGCGCCGAGTCGTAGAGCATGGTCGCCTGTTCCACCGCGCCTCCGTTCTCCAGAATGCCGATATGGCGGCGCGCCTCGCAGCGGATGGCCTTTTCCACGAAGCGAAAGGAATTCAGGTTCTTGATCTCCGTCCTTGTGCCCAGCCGGGTTTCCCCCCGCCGCCGCACCGATACGTTGGCGTCGCAGCGGTATTCTCCCTTCTCCATGTTCGCCTCGGAAACTCCCGTGCATTTCGCCAGCGCATGGATCTTTTTCATGTATGCCACCGCTTCTTCGGGCGTGCGCATTTCCGGCCGGGAAACGATCTCGATCAGCGGCGCCCCGGCCCGATTCAGGTCAATGGCGGACGCCCCCCGGTATTCTTCGTGCAGCGATTTCCCGGCGTCTTCTTCCAGGTGCGCGCGCTCGATGCCGACGAATTTGAATTCTCCGTTTGCCGTGGGGATGCGGACGCGGCCGTTCTTTACGATGGGGAGGTCGAACTGGCTGATCTGATAGCCCTTGGGCAGGTCGGGGTAGAAGTAGTTTTTGCGGGCGAATACGGAGCGGGGCGCGATCTCGGCATCAATGGCGCAGCCGAAGCGCAGCGCCAGCCGCACCGCCTCTTCGTTCAGGACGGGCAGGGTGCCGGGCAGAGCGAGATCGAGCGCCGAGGCGTTCCGGTTGGCGTCCGCCCCGTAGGCGTTTGCCGAGCCGGAGAACAGCTTGCTGTCGGTGGCGAGCCGGATATGGATCTCCAGGCCGATAACCAGCTCCCACTGCTCCGGGACTGCGTTCATGGCGCCGCTCCGCCTGTCTCCCGGTTCGCGCCGCCGCCGGCCGCGGTCGGCGCCCGTTCGTGCCACTGTACGGCCTTCTGGTACTGGTGGGCCAGGTTCAGTATCCGTGCCTCCCGGAAGCGCCCTCCGATCGCCTGCATCCCCACCGGCAGGCCGTCGCTGAAGCCCATGGGGACCGAGACCGCGGGCAGCCCGGCCAGGCTTACCGGCGCGGTAAACAGGTCCGAGAGGTACATGGTGACCGGGTCGTCCATCTTGGCCCCCAGCGGAAAGGCCGGGGTGGGCGCGCAGGGGGCGACGATGACTTCCACTTTTTCCAGGGCGGCCAGGAAGTCGCCCAGGATGAGGCGTCTTACCTTGAGCGCCTGCTGGTAGTATGCCTCGCGGTACCCCGCGGACAGCACGAAGGCGCCGAGCATGATCCGCCGCTTCACCTCCCTGCCGAAGCCTTCGGCGCGGGAACGCAGGTACAGGTCTTCGAGATTCGCCGTGTCCCGGCAACGGTAGCCGTACCGTATGCCGTCGTAGCGGGCCAGGTTGGAGGAGCATTCCGCGCAGGAGATGACGTAATAGGCAGGGACGGCCATCCGGATATGCCGCATGTCCAGTTCGGTCACTTTGGCGCCCAGCTTTTGCAGCTGGTCCAGCGCCGCCGTGAACGCGGTCCCCACTCCCGCGTCCAGATCGCTGCCTAAACACTGGCGCGGGACGCCGAGCGAGATCCCGGCGATGGAGTCTTCCAGCGCGGACGCATAATCCTGCGCGGGTTCGCGCGCCGATGTCGAGTCGCGGGCGTCGTGGCCGGCGATGGCTTGCAGCAGCAGCGCGCTGTCTTCCGCGGTGATGGTGAGCGGCCCGGCCTGGTCCAGGCTGGAGGCGAAGGCGATCATGCCGTGGCGGGAGACGCGCCCGTAGGTGGGCTTCAGACCGGTGACGCCGCACAACGCGGCCGGTTGCCGAATGGAGCCGCCGGTGTCGCTGCCGGTGGCGGCGGGGCTCAGACGGCAGGCTACGGCGCAGGCCGATCCGCCCGAGGAACCGCCGGGGACCCGGTCCCGGTCCCAGGGGTTTGCGGTCGGCCCGTAGAAACTGGTTTCCGTGGAGGAACCCATCGCGAACTCGTCCATATTCGATTTGCCCAGCATGACCATGCCCGCCCGCTCCAGCCGCTCGACGACGGTGGCGCTGTAGGGGGCGATAAAGTTGTCTAGCATCCGCGACCCGCAGGAGCTTTTGACGCCCTCCGTGCAGAACACGTCTTTATGGATGACGGGGATGCCGGTCAGGGGTGTGGCTTCCCCCCCGGCCAGGGCGGCGTCGGCCCTGCCGGCCTGCGCCATGGCCTGCTCTTCGCTGATCGTGATCATGCAGTTGAGGCCGGGGTTGAGGCGCTTGCACTTGTCGAGCAGGAAACGGGTTAACTCGCTGCTCGACAGGGAGCGGCGGCGCAGCGCCTCCGCCATCGCGGTGATCGTCGCGGGGATCATTGCCGCCTGCGGGAGGCTACTCGATGAATTGCGGCACCAGGTAGAGCCCTTCCCGCATGCGGGGCGCGATGCGCCGGTAGGACTCGCGCCGGTCTTGTTCGGTTACCCGGTCTTCTCGCGGGCGGAGCGTGATGTCCAGGGGATGGTGCAGGGGGGGGACGTCTTTCGTGTCCGCCGCCTCGATTTCCCGCACCATGTCCAGGATCCGGGAGAAGTCGCGGGAGTAGGCGGCAGTCTCGGCGGGCGACAGGGCCAGCCGGGCCAGGAGGGCGACTTTGCGGATCTGAGAGTCTTGGAAGTCCATCGGGTTACGGAGGGGACGGCCTGCTTTGCGCCTATTTTAGCACGGGCGGTTCCTTGCCGAAAGGCCAGAAGATTGATAGCATTACTGCTATTATGTTTAGTGTAATCTACCGTTTTGCGCGGATGGCGGCGCGGCCCCCGTCCGCTGCCTTGCCCGTGGCGGCCCTGGCCCGTGCTTAACTGGGCGCGCAGCATTTTCTCCAATGACCTTGCTGTCGATCTGGGAACCGCGAATACGCTGATCTATGCGCGCGGCAGGGGGATCGTTCTGAACGAGCCCTCGGTCGTTGCGATCAGGAGGAGCGGGGAGGTCTTCAATCCCAGGTTCGTGTGCGCCGTCGGCGAGGAAGCGAAGCATATGCTGGGCCGGACGCCGGGGAACATGATGGCGTTGCGGCCGATCCGGGACGGCGTGGTGGCCAACCTGACCGCCACCGAGAAGATGTTGCAGCAATTCTTCCGCAGGGTCCACAACAATGGCTGGTTCCGGCCCGCCCCGCGGGTGATCGTCTGCATCCCGTCCGGTTCCACCCAGGTGGAGAAGCGGGCGATACATGAATGCGTCAAGAATGCCGGGGCCTCGAGCGTGAACCTCATGATCGAGGCCAAGGCCGCCGCGATCGGCGCCGGCATCCCTATCGGCGACCCGCGCGGCTCGATGATCCTGGATATCGGCGGCGGGACGACGGAGATCGCCGTTTTATCCTTGAACGGGCTGGTGTACGCGGAGTCCATCCGCATCGGCGGCGACAAGTTCGACGAGGCGATCTGCAATTATGTCCGCCGGTCCCATAAGATCCTCATCGGGGACGTGACCGCGGAGCGCATTAAGCAGGAGATTGGCTATGCTTATCCCGGCGAAGACGGTTTGGAAAGCGAAATTCGGGGGCGCAGCCTGGCGGAGGGCATCCCCAGAAGCCTGACGATCAGAAGCGGCGATATCCTTGAGGCGTTACGGGAGCCGTTGGCCGGTGTCGTGCAGGCCGTGCGGCTGGCCCTGGAGAAGACGCCCCCGGAGCTGGGGGCGGATGTGGCCGAGAGGGGATTGGTGCTGACCGGAGGAGGCGCCTTGTTGAGGAATATAGATCGGCTGCTTATGAAGGAGACCGGGTTGCCGGTCCTGGTTGCCGAAGATCCGCTGACCTGTGTCGCCAGGGGGGGCGGCCGGTACCTGGAAGTATGGGATGACCGCGATGCGGACATACTGGATGCGGTCGAATAATTCCGCGCCGCCGGGACCGGGAGCGCGGGGGGGGCCGCGGTGAAGGCCGAGGTTTCCGCGCGCCGCTTCGGCGTGGCGGCGGTGCTGTCCGTCGCCCTGATGATCGCGGACAGCAAGTACGGTTACGTGGACAGGGCAAGGTCCGTGCTGTCCGTTCTGGTATATCCCTTTCATGTGGTCGTGAACAAGCCCATGGAATACGCCGAGTGGATTTCGGGCCGCCTGCGCTCGAAGAAAAACCTCCTGGAGGAGAACGAGAGGCTGCGGGAGGCGAACCTGCTCGCCCATGCCAGGCTGCAGAAATACGAGACTCTGCAGTCCGAGAATTTGCGGTTGCGGGAGTTGCTGGAGGCGCCGCTGCGCCCGGACGAGTCCACCATCCTCACGCGGGCGGTTTCCATCGGCCTGCGCCCGTACCGGCACCAGATGGTCATTGACAAGGGGATACGGGACGGCGTGTACCTGGGACAACCGATAGTGAATTCCCGCGGCCTGGTGGGCCAGGTGTTCCGCGCGGATGCGTTTACCAGCACCGTCTTGCTGATTACGGACCCGCGCCATGCGGTGCCGGTGACGGTGCACCGGAACGGACTGCGGGCGATCGCGGCCGGTACGGGCGGCGACCGGCTGTCGCTGAAGTACCTGCCGGGCGACGCGGATATCCGGGAAGGAGATCTGCTGGTATCTTCGGGACTGGGGGAACGGTTTCCGACCGGTTATCCCGTAGGCAGGGTGACGCAAGTCGAGAGCGGCGCCAGAGAGGAGTCCTTTTCCCGCGCCCAGGCGTTTCCGGAAGCGCGGATCGAAAGCAGCCGAGAGTTTTTGCTGGTCCGGAAGCAGGAGGAATCGCGGGGGCTTTGAGGAAGGCGCTTCTTAGCGGCAAAAGCATTATCCCGGTAAGCTTTGTCGTCGCGTTGCTGTTGACGGCGCTGCCGTTGCCTGCCTGGGCGCTGGACTGGAGGCCGCTGTGGGTGCCCATGGTGCTGATCTACTGGTGCATGGCGGCGCCCGACCGGGTCGGGCTCGCGGCGGCGTTCCTGCTAGGGTTATTACTGGACGTGTATGAAGGTGTCGCCCTGGGGCAAAACCCGCTGGGGCTTTGCGTCATCGTCTATTGCATCGGCAGCCTGTACCGGCAACTGCGGCATTTTCCCCTGGTGCAGCAGTCCCTCGTGGTTCTGGCGCTGCTGTTCCTGTACCTCTTTATCGGCTTGGTCGTGCGGGTGGTAATCGCCGTTCCCCCGGAGGATTGGAGCTACTGGCTGCCGGCGATCACCAGCATGGTGCTCTGGCCCTGGCTGTTCCTGGTGCTTCGCGACCTCAGGCGCAAGTTCTTCAGGCGCAAGTTCTCCTGAAATGGAAAGATTGATCCTGGACCCGGGGCCTTCGCGGGAGGGCCAGTTGCTTACCCGCCGCCGGATCCGGCTGCTGTGCTGGCTGATCTGCCTGCTGGCCGCCGTTCTGGCCAGCAGGATGTTTGTCTTGCAGATACTCGATCATGAGCATTTCTCCACCCTCGCCCGGGGCAACTACCTGAAGATCGTGCCGATCCCCCCGGTGCGAGGCAGGATCTACAGCAGCGACGGGGTTCTTCTGGCCGGCAATGTCCCCGCCTACGATCTCGTGTTGCGAACGGAGTACCTGGATTCTCTGGAACGCGCCCTGCCGCGCTTGCAGGGCATCGTAGAACTGGAGGATGCCGGGCCGGCGGCCGTGCGCGGACAGAGGAAGAGCAAGTTCCGGCGGCACTTTGCGATCAAGCGGGGGCTGAGCGAACAGGAAGTGGCCCGGTTCTGGGTCAACAATCATTTTTTCCCGGGCTTCGAGATTGTCGTGCGGTTCCGCCGGCATTATCCCCTGGCCGACATCGCCATGCCCGTGATCGGCTACGTATCCGGGATTGACGACGCCGAACTCGAACGGGTGGAAGACAGGGCGCAGTACCTGGTCCTGGGGCAGATCGGGAAGGCCGGGATCGAAAAGAGATACGAGCACCTGCTCAAGGGCAAACCGGGGTACCAGCGGGTGGAGGTGAACGCGGAGGGGAGCATCGTGCGGGTGCTCGAGGTCGTCCCGCCGCGGCGGGGGCAGACGCTGCGCCTGCACCTGGACGCCGCGTTGCAGGTGGAGGCGTATTACGCCCTGGAGGGCAAGAAAGGCTCGGTCGTCGCCGTGGAACCCGGCAGCGGCAGGATCAAGGCCCTGGTCAGCTATCCCGCCTACGATCCCAATCTCTTCGTGGCGGGGATCTCCGGGGACATGTTCGCGCGCTTGCGGAGTTCCGGCAAGGCGTCTTTGTTTAACAGGGCGATTGCCGGGCAATATCCGCCGGGTTCGACCATCAAGCCGTTCCTCGCGCTGGCGGGCATGCACTACGAAGCGGCCCCCGAGACCGGCCTGTGGTGTCCCGGATGGTTCTCTCTGCCGGGCCGGCCGCCGCGCGTGTTCAGGGACTGGCGAAAATCGGGACACGGACGGATGGATATCCTGGCGGCGGTAGAGGAGTCCTGCGATGTCTTCTTCTACCGGCTGGCCCTGGAACTCGGCATAGAGCGCATGGGCGAATTCCTGGGACATTTCGGCTTTGGCCGGCGGACCGGGATCGGCCTGGAGGGGGAAAAGGCCGGCCTGGTGCCGTCGCGGGAGTGGAAGCGGGAACGGCGAGGCGAACGCTGGTATCCTGGAGATACCGTGGTGGCCGGCATCGGGCAGGGCTACATGCTGGCCACGCCGCTCCAGCTGGCGATGGCGACCGCGGCGCTGGCAAACCACGGGGAAAGGCGGCGGCCGTCGTTGCTCGGCGGCGGCGCCGCCGAGGGCGCCGCCGGGTCCCGTCCGGTCCCGGTGCCGGTGCGGGACGCAGGGTTGTGGGAGAGTATCGAAGAGGCGATGATTCGGGTGGTGCATGGCGGCAGGGGTACGGGACGGGCGATTTCCAGGGGGCTCGGCTTCACGGTCGCCGGCAAGACCGGCACCGCGCAGGTGGTCGCCCTGGAGCACACGGACGCCGACAAGGCCCTGCCCGAGGAGCACAGGGATCACAGCCTTTTTATTGCCTATGCCCCGGTACCGGCGCCGCTGCTGGCCGTGGCCGTTATTGTGGAACATGGAGGGAGCGGTTCCGCCACTGCCGCGCCGCTGGCGAAAAGGCTGCTCGTGCAGTACCTGGAGGGGCGCCTGGAGCGGCAGGTCGCCGGTTCGGGACCGTCGGGGTAGCCCGGTGATCGCCTTTGCCGCCGTTCGCCCTTCTTGCCCGGCCTCGTTCCGCCCGGCGTCGCCCGCCGCACCGCGAGGAAACTGACGATGGCCTTCCCGCAACATGGCGCTCGCGGTTCCCGGCTTTCCTGGCGGCGCTTTCGGCTGGACTGGACGATTTTCCTGTGCGCCGTGTCCATTTGCCTGATCGGCCTGGCGGCCATCTACAGCGCCAGCGCCGGCGATCCCGCGCAGCTGACTCGACAACTTTTCCATGTGACCCTGGCCCTGGCGGCGATGATCCTGTTTGCGCGGGTGGATATCGAGACCTACCGCCGGTATTCGCCGCTGCTGTATCTGCTTTCCGTCGGGTTGCTGGTCTTCAGCCTGGTTGGCGGCAGTTCCGACACCGACATCCGACGCTGGATTGACCTGGGCTTCGTCAGCTTTCAGCCCTCGGAACTGACCAAGCTCACGCTGCCGATGTTCCTCTGTTGGCTGGCCGTTTGGCGGGGGCTTCCGGTGCGCGCGGGCACGGCGGCGCTGGCGCTGATTTGCCTGGCCGTTCCCGTATTTCTGGTCGCCAAGCAGCCCGATCTCGGCACCGCGCTGCTGCTCACCGCCGTCGGCCTGGGCGCGCTGCTGGTGGTCGGCATTTCGTGGCGGTTGGTCGGCGGGATCGGCATCGCGTCTTTCTTGAGCGTGCCGTTGGTGTGGTCCTTTCTGCACGACTACCAGAAACGCCGTCTGCTGTTCTTTTTCGACCCCGAAAGGGATCCCCTTGGCGCCGGATACCACGTCATGCAGTCGGAGATCGCGATCGGGTCCGGGGGGATGTATGGCAAGGGATGGCTGAACGGCACCCAGTCCTACCTGGAATTTCTGCCGGAGCGTTCTACGGATTTCATATTCTCCGTTTTCTGCGAGGAATTCGGCTTCATGGGCTTTCTGGCGCTGTTGGCCGCCTATATCGCGGTCATTCTGCGGGGGGCCTTTATCGCCCTGGGGTGCAAGGATATGTACGGGCGCACGCTGTGCATCTCCCTGGTATTCGCTTTGTTTCTCTGCATGTACGTGAACATGAGCATGGCGTCCGGCCAGTTGCCGGTGGTGGGAGTCCCGCTGCCGCTGGTCAGCATGGGGGGGACGGCGATGGTGAGTTCCGCCATGATGCTGGGCATTGTCATGTCCGTGGCCAGGCATGGTCGCTGAACGGGCCGCGGAACGCCGGGGCGCGCGGTTGCGCGCGCTCGCGGCCGTCCTGCTGCTGCCGTTGCTGGCCGCGGCGGCCCGCGCCGAAACGCTGGACCGCGACCGGGTAGCCCTGTTCGTCGAGCGCATGGTCGGCGAGCACGGTTACAGCCGCGAACTGCTGGAAGAGGCGTTCCGCGGCGTCTCCGTTTCCCGCGAAGTGCTGGAACGGATTCGCAGGCCGGCCGAGAAATTGGCATGGGGAGATTACCGGAAGATCTTCGTTACCCCGCAAAGGGTGGAACAGGGGGTCGAATTTCTGCGCCGCCATGCGGAAGTGCTGGGCAGGGCGGAGGAGGTTTACGGCGTGCCCCCGGAGATCGTCGCCGCGATCATCGGCATTGAGACCTACTACGGGAAGAACAAGGGCCGGCACGGCGTGCTTGCCGCCCTGGGCACGCTGGCCTTCCATTACCCTCCCCGGGCCGCGTTTTTCGAGAAGGAACTGGAGCAGTATCTGCTCCTGACGCGCGAGCGGGGGCTCGAGCCGAAGACGCTCAAGGGTTCCTATGCCGGGGCGATGGGAATTCCCCAGTTCCTGTCCAGCAGTTACCGTAATTATGCCGTGGACTTCGACGGCGACGGCAATATTGACATATGGCAGTCCTACGAAGATGCCGTGGGCAGTGTGGCGAACTACCTCAGCCGGCACGGCTGGAGCGGGGGCCGTCCCGTCGCCTCCCCGCTGCGGATGGACGACTCGCTCTACGACCGGCTCAAGCTGGAGGGCGACGGCGCGGAGCTGCGCGTCCGCACCGAGCGCCTGCCTTTCGTCCGCGGCGCGCCGCTGCTGGCGGACGCGGAAGCGCAGGTGCTCAGGCTGGTCTCCGGCGGGGGTAACGAGTACTGGGCCGGTTTCGACAATTTCGGAGTGATCAAACGCTACAATCGTAGCGACCTGTATGCGATGGCCGTGGCCCGGCTCGGGGAATTGCTGAAGGGCGGCGGCGCGCGCGGAGAGCGTGGGGAGGAACGATGAAACGATACGACGAAAATCCGGCGCGGCGCCCGGCAGGGTATGCCTGCGTTCTGTCGCTGGCGCTGGCCGGCGGTTGCGGGTTCCTGGACAGCAAGCGGGAAGCGCCTTACCGAACCCTGGACCCGGAATCCATCTCCGATGTAGTGCCGCGCCCGGAGCCGCGCAGCAAATACGGGAACCCTCCTTCCTACGAAGTCCTGGGCAAACGCTACTATGTCATGGAGAGCAGCGAGGGATACGTGGCGCGGGGCATCGCCTCCTGGTACGGCAAGAAATTCCACGGCCGGCGGACTTCCAGCGGCGAGACCTACGACATGTACCGGATGACCGCCGCCCACAAGGAACTGCCGTTGCCGACTTACGTGCAAGTGCGCAACCTGGAGAATGGCAAGAGCGCCATCGTCAAGGTCAACGACAGGGGCCCCTTCCATGACGACCGGATCATTGACCTCTCCTATGCCGCGGCGGTTAAGATCGGCGTGCATACCGCGGGGACGGCGATGGTGGAGGTCAGGGCGCTCGAGCCGGCGGACGCTGGCGGCGGGCGACGGGATGCGGGACGGCATGGCGGCGCCGCGCAGCCGCCCTCGAAGCCTGTTGCCAAGCCCGCCAGGGAAGCTGCCGCGGAGCCGCCGCGGGACGCGCGCCGGGAAGACCGGCTGTTCGTGCAGGTGGGCGCCTACCGGGATTACCGCAATGCCAGGAGCATAGAGCGCCGCCTGAACGATTCGGGCATCTCCCGGGTCGAGATCTTCTGGGAAGAAGCGGGAGACGACGCCCGGCTGTACAAGGTTCAGATCGGGCCGCTGGCGGACCGGCGGGAAGCGGAGCGGATGGTGGACCGGCTGTTCGATCTTGGGATTGATGGCGTCTTTTCCCTGGACTGAGAACGGCGGGCGGGCGCCCGCTGTCTTCATGACGCGGTAGTGCTGTACCGGGCGGTGTTACTGTTCCTGGAGGTCTTGCGCTGGCTGCCGTCGCGGGCGCGGGCGTTGCTGGGCCGTATGGCCGGTTGGGCGGCGCACAGCCTTGTCTCCCGCCGCCGGGAGATCGTGATGCGCAACCTGGAACTGTGTTTCCCGCGGCTGGATGCGGATGCGAGACGCCAATTTGCCAGGGAAAACTTTCGCGCCGCCGGCGTGAGTTTCCTGGATTTTCTCTGGCTGATCGCGACCCGCATGAAGGAAGGCCGCAGCTTTATACGGCTCGAGGGGGGCCAGTACCTGAAACAACTCGGGGACGGTCCCGTGATCTTCCTGGCGCCGCATTTCTTCGGCATGATAAGCGGTTTTTTGCGCATCCGCCTCGAACGCGAGGCGGCCGTATTCATGAAGGAGCCGCATAGCCCTTTGTCCCGGAAATTTCTGCGCGACTCCGCGCAACGGCTGCAGGTCGTTTATTTCTCGAACCGCGACCCCTTCTCGCGCGTATTGCGGTGGCTCAAGGAGGGGAATTCCCTCTACTACCTTCCCGACGTCAATGCGCCCCCGGGGGGCGGCACGGTGTTCGCCCCTTTGCTGGGCGTCGAGGAGGCCGCCACCATGACCTCGCTTTCCCGCCTGGCCAGAGCGACGGGCGCCCTGGTGCTGCCCTGCGTTACGTACATGCGCGAGGAGGGGGGATATACCCTGCACTTGCACCCTCCGTGGCGGGATTTCCCTACCGGGGACGATCTGGCGGACGCCAGGCGCATGAACCGCTTTCTGGAGGAGAGCATCAAACAGGCGCCGAGCGAGTACTTCTGGCTGCACCGCCGCTTCAAGACCCGTCCCCCGGGTGCGCCGCCGCTGTACGGCCCGAAGGGCTGCTGAGGCGCCGACGCCCCCTGCGGCGGCGCCGTACGATGAGGCCCGTTCCAAGCCCCCCGACATGGCGATAGCCTACCTTGATGGCGGCTACCTGCCCTTGGCGGAGGCTCGCGTCTCCGTGCTGGACCGCGGCTTTCTCTTCGGGGACGGAGTATATGAGGTGATACCGGTGCGCGACGGGCGGCCCTGTCTGCTGGAGCGCCACCTGGAACGGCTGCGCGCCAGCCTGCGGGAGATCGAAATAGATTGCGAGGTTGATTCCGGCCAGTGGCGGGAAGTGCTGGGGCGGCTGATAGAGGCTCACGACTACCGGCGGAAATCGCTGTACGTGCAGGTCACGCGCGGCGTGTCCAGACGGGCGCATTGGGTGGATACCGGCGCGCCGCCGACCGTGTTCGCCATGTGCGACGAGGTGGCGGAACGCGATTACGGCGCCGGGCTCGCCGCCATTGTTTGCGAGGATATCCGGTGGCGCCGGTGCCACATCAAGGCCATCACTTTGTTGCCCAACGTGCTGTTGCGCCGCCGCGCCGCCCGGGCCGGGGCGGACGAGGCGATCCTGCTGCGCGAGGAACGGGTTACCGAGGGGGCGGCGAGCAACGTGTTCGCGGTCAACGACGGCATCGTCCGCACGCCCGGCAAGGACGGGACGATCCTCCCCGGCATCGCCCGCGATGTCTTGGTCGAGGCCCTGCATCGCGACGGCCGGGAGTGCCGGGAATCCGGCATATCGTTGCCGCAACTCCAGACGGCGGAAGAAATATGGCTTACCAGCTCGACCATGCAGGTTGCGCCGGTGGTGCGCCTGGACGGTTGCCCGGTCGGCGGCGGCAGGCCGGGAGCGCTGTGGCGCGCTGCCCTCGAGCTCTACCGGCGCCACGAGCGGCGGCTCTCCGTCGGGGATTGAATGCGGTGGCGGCCGGCGTGCGGGGCCGTGCCTGTGCGAATAGCCTCGGGCAGGCAGGAATCGGGCAGCCCCGAGGTCTGGCAAGCGCGCCGGGAGCGCGACCTATTCCTTGCCTGAATCTACCGCGCGTTGATCGAAGGGATTGATGCCGTAAAGCGCCCCCAGGGCGAACACCTTGTGCTCGT
>JAPPPX010000079.1 GCA_028817305.1 Gammaproteobacteria bacterium
GAATGGCGGAGTAGGCTTTATTCGCTGGATGCCCATAGGGTTTTTGCACAGACTGTTTCGTACGCACCACTCCCCCCTTGATGTAAAGGGGGGAGTGATGGGAAGAATGAGGCGGGGCCCCAAGCGGCGGTTGCGTCAGGAACGACTGTGGGCTATGGCGGAGAGCCAGGCGTTCATGAATCGAGTGGCTCGGGGAACCCGCCCGCCGCCCGCCGCCGCCGTCCGAAAAGTCCGCCATGGCGCCGATTGGCGCATGGTCCTGGAGACCGGTTTCGCCGCGGCACGATTGCCGAATGCGTTCCGGGAGCCGGTGCGGGCGGATATAATCGCGGAATGCGCGAGCGAACGGCGACGAACGGGACGGGCGGCCCTTGGCGCGGGGCGGGCATCGCGCCGCTGGATCCGTCCTCCCTGCGCCTGCACAATCGGCGCCCGACCCGGTGGACCACCGGCGTCGTCGAGTCGCTGCTTTCGAGAGGATCGGAACGGGACGTGTTGCGTCTGTTCCGCGAACTGCGCCGCGACCCCTGGGGGCCGGCCGCCCGGGCGGCCTTGCGAGCGACGCCGCACTTGAAGGAGCATCCCTGGATTTACGGGGAGCCGCGCCTGATCGAAGCCTGCCTGGCCCGCTGGCGGCAAGGCGCGGACGACGGGTGAAAGAGGGGGGAGCGGATTTCGACGCCGTGCTGCGCGCGGCCGCCGCTTTGCAGCGGGTCCTGCCGGACGCCGTGCTGGTCGGCGGCACGGCGGCCGCCGTCCATGCCGGGCACCGCGCGTCCGGCGACGCCGATCACACGCTGGGCGACCTGCGCGAGCGCTTCCCGGAAGTCCTGGCGCTCCTCGACGCGGCGCCGGAATGGGAAGAGGCCCGCCGGGTCCAAGGCGTGCTTCTCCTGGGCAATTTCGACGGCGTACCGACCGGCGTGCGCCAATTGATCCGCAGCCGGCCTCTGGAGACGCGCCTCGTCGAGGCGCCGGACGGGGCGCCATTGCGGGTGCCCTCGCCGTCCGAAATGCTGCGCATCAAGGGCTGGCTCGCGCTGACCCGCAATTACGGGCGCGACTACCTGGACGCGGCCGCACTGGCGACCGCACTGGCCGAGAGGGCGCCGGAGGCGCTCATGTCCTTCGACCGCTGCTACGCGGAGATCGGTCCGAGCCGCGGCATTGCGAAGTCGCCGCTGCGCCAGCTGCTGCGCCAGCTGGCCGACCCGCGCCCCAAGATCGAAGCGGAGGGAGACGGGCCGCTGCGGGATTTGACGGGTCTGCGCCCGCCCTGGGACGACTGGGGCCATGTCCGGGCGCGCTGCCTGGACCTGGCCGCGCGGGTCATGGAGCGGCTGACGGAGCGAGCGGCGCCGGCCCCGCCCGAAAGCGGCGGGCCGGGAATGTAACCGGCCGGCAAGGGATAGCGGGACCTCCGGTTATCGTTGCGGCGGCAGTTTCCGCCGTTTTGGAGAAGACTCAAGATGTTTCTGCTTGACAATTATTGCCCGTTTTCCTTAAGTAGCCAGCCTGACCGCTGAATGAAGCCGCCCCAAATTGTATAATTTTGAGTGTCTATGCCGGAGAGGGTGGGATTCGAACCCACGGACCGCTGTCAGGCAGTCACTCGATTTCGAGTCGAGCCCGTTCAACCGCTCCGGCACCTCTCCGCCGTTGATTGGCCTATCGAAGCTTTAGCCTTCGAGTTGGAATAAAGAGGCGCGGCGAGCCCATTGGATCTCCCCCAAGGTTAAATGGGCCGCAACCTGGGCCAGGAACAAGCCCACTCCGTCAAGCCGCGCCTGGGCCGCCAGGTACAACCAGACATAGGCCCGGGGGAAGTCCAGGGGAACGCCGCAACCGCGCGCATAGTGAAGCCCCAGGCGAAGTTGCGCCTTGGCGGAACCCTGACGAGCGGCACGCTCCAGCCAGTAGCAAGCCAGGCGGTCGTCGGCAAACTCCCAGTGCGCTCGGGAATAAAGCCTGCCCAATTGATACTGGGCACGCACATAACCGGCCCGGGCGGCGCGTTCGTACCAGTCCCGGGCGCGCGCCGGGTCGCAACCGACTCCAATCCCTTTGCTGTACAGCAGCCCCAGATTGTACTGCGCCTGCGGGTAGCCCCGACGGGCCGCGCGCAAACACCAGTAAGCGGCGCGGCGATCGTCCTGCGCCACTCCCGCGCCTCCGGCATACATCGCGCTCAAGTTGTATTGCGCTTTGACGGAACCCTGAAGCGCCGCCTGGGAATACCAATAGACGGCGCGAGCCGGGTCCCTGTAGGCGCCCGGACCGCGCGAGCACAGCAAACCCAGCTGGAGTTGCGCCCTGGCGCAACCCTGCCCGGCGGCGCGACGGTACCAATACCAGGCTTTGCGGCAACTGCGCTTCGCCCCCACTCCTTTTTCGTACATGCGCCCCAGATTGTAGCGGGCCTGTACCTGCCCCGCCGTCGCCGCCCGCAGATACCAGGCCATGGCCCGGTCCTCCCGCATTGCCACGCCAATACCCCGTTGCAGACACCAGCCCAGCAGGACCTGCGCATCGGTGTGCCCCTGGTCCGCCGCCAGGGAAAGCCAGGAAACCGCCAATGGGAGGCAACGGGGCAACAGCCGCCCCTCCTGGTACAGAAGAGCGAGGCGGTAACGGGCCGTAGGGTTTCCCAGTACCGCGGCGCGGCAGTACCAATCCGCCACCGCTCGCGAACGAACCGCCTCGGATTCTCCCTCGAGGAGCTGTGCGTAATACTCGGCTAACTGCCAGGCAACGACCGCATCGCCATGGCGGGCCAACTCCTCCAGCCGCGGTATCAACTCGGCGCCGCGCACAGGCGGCCGCGCGGCCTGCCAACTCCCTCTGTTCCCGCTATTGTTTGCTGGCTTGCAATCCACCGTCCAAGTAACAGGAGTTCAACCCCTCCTGAGTGAGCAAAAAGGCGGCAGTAGAACTGCGCTCGCCGGTATCGCAACAAACCACGTAACGCTTCTTGCGATCCAACTTGCTCAGATTTCTCCGCAACAGATAAAAGGGGATATTCAGGCTGCCTTTGAGAGGGTTGGCCTCCGCCTCGCTGGGAAAACGCACATCCAGCCATACCGCCTCGTCGCTCCCGACCATCTTCTCCGCTTCGGCATAAGAAACGGTCGCCAGCGCGGGCTTGCTGATCATCTCTACGAAATCTTTCTTCGATAAGCGTTTCAAAACGCCGGGCGTCATCATGACAATGGAGGCATTGCGGGCCCCCTCGGAAACCAGCGATTCTTCGCCAAAAGCGTCCCCGACCCCCAGGTGAGCCACCTTCACCGGCGGCTTTGCCGGCGTGATCTTCTGCAATACGGCACATTTCCCTTTCTGGATCACGTAGTAGGCGTCGCCTTTTTCCCCCTGGCGGACAATGACCTGCTTGGCGTTGACCTGCAACGTCTCCATGAGATTGAACAATTTGTATATGTTTGCCGTCGGAACCTTGCTGAACAGCTCCGATTGCAGCATCTTCGCCATCCAGTCTCCTTCCTCGGATTCGCCGTCCTGGTCTTTCAGCGTCTGCACCGAGACATCGTCCCCCGCCCGCGCGTCGGTACTGTCGCTCTGTTCCTTTTCTTGCAGGACGATCAGCCTCTCCAGCAGGGCGCGGTTGATAATCGCGACAACGACATCGCTCTCCGCCCTGGCGGAGAAGCGACGCGGCTGCAACTGAGCCAGCGCATACTTGGCGGCATCGCTTTCCGGCGTAACGAGCTGACGCCGGCCCTGGGCCTTGGACTCCATTGCCAGCTCGCCGGAGAGCAGGTAGAACGAGGAAAAATCCCGGCTGCCTTCCTTGAACAAATACTTGCCGGGCGCAATAGACAACATGTTGACGTTTTTCAGCACTTCCTGCTGGAACTTCTTCCACAGAGAGTTAATCGGGACCAGTTGGCAGATTTGCTCCCGATACTTGGCCGCCTTGGCCTGCGATTCGGTTTGAGCGCGGGGGGATTTCCCCGTAGCGCTGGCCTGCTTCTTCTCCGGCATGGATAGCCACCTCCCGTTCCGCGCAATCGGACATTTGCCGCCTGGCGCCCGTCCGCGTTCTTTCTGTTCCTTACCTGCCTGGCCTTCGGTCTTGCAAGGTACCGTGAGGCGCTACCGGCAAACTTCACTGTATTATACCCCGATTTTGCCGTTGCGGTGACTCCTGAGAAGAACCGGGCCTGCGCCACGGTTGCCGTTTCCCCGCAACTGCATTGCCCAAAGCGTCGAGTCGCTTGCCCCGCTTGGCGGGCATCGGCAATGCACCGTCACCGCCATATTCGCAAGTTACTGAAAAATATATAAAAAAATTATTCGCCTCGACATTCTCCAGCGCCGAAGCGCGCACAGGTGCATTGATCGGAGGTTCCGTAATATCATGTTACCAAGCAGTGACTGAGAACGAGCATCGAGCCACCGCCCCGGAAACGGACATCGCTATGGAAACCCCTATACAGGACCCGATACAGGAGCCTTCTCCCCGAACCGGCGAAGAACCCCTGCCGCCGGAGCCGCCTCCCCAATCCGGGGCGGAGCAATCCGGGGCGGAGGCATCGGCGTCAGAGCCGTTCCCGAAGCTGCCGGCCCAACTGGGCAAATACGATCTGATCTCTGTCCTCGGCCAGGGCAGCTTCGGCACGGTTTACCAGGCGTCCGACCAACTCACTGGCCGCAAGGTGGCCGTCAAGGTCCTGCACCACAACACGGCGCAACCAAGCGAAAGCGCCGAGGACCGGGACGAAAGGCGCAAAAGCTTCTTCAACGAGGCGCATGCCGCCGTGATGATGCGGCATCCAAACATCCTGCAGGTACTGGACGCCGGGGTCGAAAAGGATCACTGCTATATCGTTACCGAACTGGTCGAGAACGCCCACACCCTGCAAAAATACACCAGCGCCGAACAGCTGTTGCCAGTGTTGCAGGTCGTAAAGATCATATACAAGTGCGCCGCTGCCCTGGATCACATCCACGGCCGCGAAGTGATCCACCGCGATATCAAGCCGGAAAACATCCTGGTGTTCCCCACGGGCGAGGTGAAAATCGGCGACTTCGGCGTCGCCCACGTCCTGCATGGCGCCGGGGAAATGGCGCCGGAGGAGGAGATCCTGGGCTCCCCCCAGTACATGGCGCCGGAACAATTAAGCGGCGGGAAAATATCCTACCGCACAGACTTCTACTCGCTGGGGGTCATCGCCTACGAACTGCTGACCGGACAACACCCCTTCCCGGCAAAGAATCTGCAGGAATTGTGCCGGAAACACCAGCAGGCGCCGCCGGCACTGACAAGGTACCGCCTCGACCTGCCCCCCATCCTGCAACTCGTCATCGATCGCACCTTGAACCAGGATCCTGAGCAACGTTACGGCACCGGCGAGGAGCTCGCGCAAGATCTAAGCAAGACGTTCAAGAACCTGGGAGAGTTCAATGTCGGGCCCAAGCTGGAAGAATTGCTGGACTCCCTGCAGCAGATCCAATTCTTCAGCGAATTCACTCCTCCGGAAATCAAAGAAGTAACGGAGATCTGCATTTGCGAGGAGTACAAACCGGGAGAGGCGGTTATCTGCGAGGGGACGATCAACGACTCTTTCTATCTGGTGATTAACGGCAACGTGAAGATCAGCAAGGAAGGCGTCGATATCGACCGGCTGGACACGGGGGGATGTTTCGGCGAGATGGGCTATTTGACGGGCATCAAACGCACCGCCACCGTCAGCGCCGGCGATCACAGCCATCTGGTCAAGATCAATGCCAACCTGGCGGCAAAACTCTCCCCCGCGGTACAGCTTAAATTCTCCCGGGCCTTTATCCGCGTCCTGGTCAACCGACTCGCGCAAACCACGGGCCTGCTTATCTCGAAATAGCCAATAGCCGAACGGGACGCCGCCGCCGTACGCGGCGGCCACCCCAAACCGGCAAAGCCTAGCGGACAGGGCTTGCGGACTGTGGGTTGCGGGTGGCGAAATGCTCGTAAATCTGGATTAATTCCTCGTTGCTAAAGCCGATAATGGCGACCTCCTGGGCCGGGCGAATCGTGTCCGGATCCCTGCCCATGCGCCCCTCCTCGAAATTGTACACATAAGATTCGCGTACCTTGGAATCCACAAAACCGCCCAGAAAAGAACTGGTCTCGTCCTCGAGTCGTTCGTCGGCGGAACGCGGGATATCAACCTGGTAATGTTCCATCCGCTCGTTGCGGCGAAGGGCGATGCCGCGCGCAAAATTCTCTATCAGACCGTCATGGACGATGCCCCAGAGCCCCTGATGGTCGCCGGGGAGCACGGTATGCACGTAGTACAAGCTATCCTCCCCAAGCTCCTCCTGTCCGGCCAGCAATTCGCCGACGGTGGCGACCTGCTCGGGCCGTCCCTCTTGCAGCACTTTCACCGTGCCGCCGGCAATGTCGTCCCGCTCCCGCAATAGCGCGCCGGGCGTAGTGTCCACCGCGCGCTCTTTCGTCACCATAACCGCCAACAGATCGTCCATGCCGACGGCAAGTTCCTCCGACAGCTCGCGCAGGGTGCGCCGCACCACACGCTCTCCTTCAAGCGCATGGATAACGCGCTCCCAGTCGCCGTCGCCGTCCTCAAGCAACTGGCGGAGCGTGCGGTATTCGACCTGTTCTTGCTCCTCAAGCACCGTGATCGGCGTATCCTCGTTTATATCCGGCTGCCGCAACAGGTCGCCCAGTTCGAATTCCCGGTACCGCGGCTCGTCCCGCAACCTAATCTTATGCTCCGGGGTGACAAAACCGTCCGCCTGCCGGGCATCCGTTACCGCTTCCGGCCGCGGCACAATCTCTTTGAGGTATTGCTCCGCTTCCGAACGCAACTGGGGAGACGGGGCGGGCTGGGAGTCCGGGGGGGCGCGCTCCTCCGAACTCGGCAACAACTGCTGCCAGACGCCCCGTTGCCACAACAGCAGGGCCGCACCCGCCAACACGATCAGCGCCACCGCCAAACCGGCACGAGAACGCGCCGGTCGTCCGTACAGGGGCGGCGCCTTCCGTCCCGGCCCCGGCACCTCGCTCATATGCCAACCTCCAGGGGGCGCGTCCGCCCGCACGCTGGAGACACACCGGAAACAACGGGACAGAGCCGACCAATGCCGCCGAATCTCTCGCCGTCAAACCCGCCGACGACAGTGACGACAGTATGGTCCGCGCAGCTGCGCGCTATTCCCATTCCAACTCCAAAAAGGCGCGACTGACGTTGCGCCGATGACCCTGATCGAACAATGTCCAACGCCCTTCTTCCTGCCGTGCCACCGTATCAAGGGCCTCCTCCAGAAAAGCGCCGCGCGCGACCATCGCCCGCGTCTCTTCCAGCAACGCCCGCAGGTAACGTGTCTGGTCGGCTGCCGCCTCCTTCCATTGCCCGGCCGGCGGGCCATGTCCCGGCACGATCTGGACCGCCGCCAACTGCTCCATCTCCGCCATCGCCGCCAACCAGCCTTTCAGGCTGCCGTCTATAACCGGCAGGCGCTCCCGGAAAAGCAAATCTCCGGTCCACAAAGTCCCCGTTTCCATATCCAACACGGTGAGATCTTCGCCGGTATGCGCCGCCGGCCAGGACTGCAACCGCAACTTCCTGCCGCCCAGGTCCAGGAGCAACTGTCGTTCCACCAGGCGGGTGGGGGCCACGACCTCCCGCCGTCCCAGTTCGGCGGCAAATTCCCTGCGAAAAAATTCCTCGCTGCCGGCCACCGCGCCGGCCAACCCGGCATGGCCGACAAACTCCGATCCTTCGTCAAGAAAAGCGGCATTACCCAGGATGTGGTCGTAGTGGACATGGGTGTTAATTACGTAACAAACCGGCAGGGGTGTATGCGTGCGAATCGCCGCAAGCAAACGGCGTCCTATCCTCACGGAACCGCCGCTGTCAATGACCGCCACGCAACGCCGGCCAACGATAAAGCCGATATTCGCCGTATCTTCGCGCCGAGGGCTGGTCAGCGGCTCGTGCCGACCGGCATGCAAATAAACGCCAGCGGCGATCTCCCGCACCAGGAGCGGCTCTTCCGCGCCGACGGAAGGTGTCCCGGAAACTCCTTCCGCCCGCACGCAAACGAAAGGCAACAGCAGCGACAGAGCCGCCGCCAACCGACAGCCGGCAATATGGGGCTGCACTGTTCCCGCCCGGGCGCTCCGCAAAGCTTTTCTCCCTGCCTGCAAACGATGCAACGATGGCGCCCTGACCAGGATTCGAACCTGGGACCTACGGCTTAGGAGGCCGTCGCTCTATCCTGCTGAGCTACCAGGGCAAAGAGACCGCGGAAAAGAACTCTTTCGCCACCGGCCAAGAATGTCCCGCGGCCGCCACCGGCCTTTTGTGGAGCCGAGGGGAATCGAACCCCTGACCTCAGCAGTGCGATTGCTGCGCTCTCCCAACTGAGCTACGGCCCCGCGTCACGACCATGGCGAATATTCTACCCGAGACGCCCCGTCCTTGCCAGACGCAGCTGTCGTGCGCCCATCGGGCGCATAGCGCGGCCAACCGCAACGGTACCGAACCCCCCGCGGCTACACACCGCGGGACCTGCCCTGCTCCTTCTCCACGCGAGCCACGCGCGGATTTGGGGACCGCTATGACGAAGTGTGCGAGGGCGCCCCGGGTATTGTAGAATACTGGCCCCGGAAACCTTTTCCAGTTCCCATATCTCCCAGGCAAATGACTCTATAGCCGCCGCATGGTATCTTGAATCCGAAAAAGACGGCCTGCCATGCACGACACTCTGCCACTGCTGCAATCGCGAGGGTTTCCTCCGCTACGCCGCCGCCGCCTCGAAACTTTGCAGGCCAATATCGGCCTCACCTGCAACCAGCAATGTACGCATTGCCACGTCAATGCCAGCCCGCGCCGCAAGGAGCAAATGAACCGGGAGACGGCGGAGTTGGTACTGCGCTACCTGCGCGTCGCCGCCATTCCCACCCTGGACCTGACCGGCGGCGCGCCGGAGCTGAACCCTCACTTCCGTTTCCTGGTGCAAGAGGCCACCGCTGCAGGAAGCCACGTGATTGACCGCTGCAATCTCACCATCCTGGAGGAACCCGGCCAGGAAGAGCTGGCGGACTTTCTGGCCAAACACAACGTCGAGATCGTCGCCTCGCTCCCCTGCTACCTGGAAGAGAACGTTGACCGCCAACGCGGCCGGGGAGTATTTCAGAAGAGCGTCCGGGGGCTGCAACGACTGAACCGACTGGGCTACGGCCAGGGAGATGCCGAGCGCAGGCTCAACTTGGTGTACAACCCCCAGGGACCGACGCTGCCGCCGCCGCAGGAAGAACTGGAGGCAAGCTACAAGAACGCGCTGAAGGAACGCTACGGCATCGAGTTCGATCGGTTGCTCACCCTGTGCAACATGCCGATCCGCCGCTTCGGCAGCGCCCTGGTCTCCAGGGGAGAGTTCGATCCCTACCTGCGGTTGCTGCGGGCCGCCCACCGGGACGAAAACTTGCCCCTGGTGATGTGCCGCACCCTGCTGAGCGTCGACTGGCAGGGCTATGTCTATGACTGCGATTTCAACCAGATGCTCGGTCTGGGACTATACCCCCGGGGAAACGCGCGACGGATGCGGCTGGCCGATCTGCTGAACGCGGATCTGCAGGGTTGGCCCATACGGGTAGCCGACCATTGCTACGGCTGCACGGCCGGACAGGGAAGCAGTTGCAGCGGGGCCCTGGGGCCGTGAACCTGTCGTTCGTCATCCCTGCGCGAAACGAGGCGGCAGGCATCCGCAACTGCCTGCAACCGCTGCAGAAACTGCGGAAAAGAGGGCACGAGATTATCGTCGCCGACGGATACAGCGATGACGCCACCTGCAGGCTGGCGGCTCCGCTAACCGACCGGATCGTTACCGGGAAACCGTGTCGCGCCACCCAGATGAATGCCGGCGCGGCGGCGGCTCGCGGCGATCTGCTGGTGTTCCTGCATGCCGATACGCGCCTGCCCGAAGATGCGGCAGCGGCGCTCGCGGCGGTCACTCCCGACGATTGGGGGCGCTTCGACGTGCGCCTGGATGGCGGGCATCCCTGTTTCCGGGGCATCGAAAAGGCAATGAACCTGCGTTCCCGTCTCACCGGAATCGCCACCGGCGACCAGGGGATCTTCGTCGGCAACAGGCTATTCTCCGCGGCGGGCGGTTTCCCCCCGATTCCCCTGATGGAAGACATTGCCCTCAGCAGGCGCCTGGGGAAATACCGGCGCCCCCTGTGCCTGCGCCAGACCGTGCTCACTTCCAGCCGTCGTTGGGAACGGGACGGCATCCTGAATACGGTTCTGCTCATGTGGGCGCTGCGCCTCGGCTATGCCGCAGGGGTTAATCCGGCGCGCCTGGCCCGGTTCTACCGCTAGACGTACGCGGCCATGCCCGGCAACGCCGCGGAAACCTGCACGGCGGCGGCAAGAAGCGCTCTCCCAAAAAGCACTCTCCTGGTGTTCACCCGGGTCCCGGCGCCGGGGCGTGTCAAAAGACGCCTGGTCCCGGCGCTGGGCGCCGCGGGCGCCGCTGCCCTCTATCGTTCCATGGTAAAGCGCACGCTGGCAGTTGCCCGCGGCTCCGGCCTGAGCCGTGTGATCCTCTGCTATTACGGGAAAGCGCCAGGCCCCTGGTTACGGGCCTGCGCCAGCAACCGGCGCATCCCTCTGCGGCGCCAGCAGGGCGACGACCTGGGAACGCGCATGCATTCCGCACTGAGCGCCGCGCTGGCCGGGGGAGGCGCCGCTCTGCTCGTGGGCTGCGACTGCCCTACCCTGACCGCGGCCGACCTGGCCGCCGCCGCGGAGAAATTGCACCAGGGCTACGACGCGGCGCTGGGTCCCTGCGCAGACGGCGGCTATTACCTCGTTGGACTGCGCCGGCCACAACCCCGGCTGTTCCATGGCATTCCCTGGGGTGGCCCCAGGGTCATGGCGCGCACGCTGGAGCGCTGCCGCGAACAGGGACTGCGCTACTGGCTCGCGCCCCAGCGCCGGGACCTGGACCGCCCTGCCGATCTGCGACGATTGCGCGCCGGGTCCTTGCGGCCGCCGCGCCTCCCCCGAAAAAACCGCCGGGCGCACGCCTCATTCTTCCCATCGTTCCCCCCTTGAGGGAGTCGCAGCAGCCAAGCCGCCAGGTGCCGGCTGCCGCGGTGGGGGTGGGGGGCAGGCGGCCCTTGCGGTTCCCCTGGCTGCGGCGGCGTAGCAGGCGTTTTGGATGCTCCCCCCACCGGCGCGACTTCGGGCTTGCGCCCTCGTCTTGCCGACTCCCCCTCAAGGGGGGAGTGATGCGAGAGAGAGCCGCTTTTCTTCCCCTCGATTGCATAACGGCTGGTGCGCGATGACGGCCGATTGTATGGAACAGCGCTTTCCTTTACCCTCCCATAATCCGATTATCGAAGTTCTTCCGGAGAGGTGCCGGAGTGGCCGAACGGACCCGACTGGAAATCGGGTGTACGGTTACCGCCGTACCGTGGGTTCGAATCCCACCCTCTCCGCAAAACGCCAGTCTGTAATCGGCATGCACGGCCCCGCAAAACCGTGCCGCCGCCCACCAGCAGAAAAACCGTGCCGGAAGGATATGCCGTGTGCCAGGCGGTACGCTGAAATAACGAGCCGCCATGAAGGTTTCCCACACCCATCCTGGAGCTGTGCAGTGCCCCGTCCGTCACACAGCGCCGTTCCATCCGGCATTGCCCGCGGACGGTGGGCAATGCTCAGGCGCCTTGCCCTCCCAACGCTTCCAGTACGGCGCCCATGACCCGGTTAATCTCCGCGAAGCGCTGGCGATCCGACAACAATTCGCTTGCCGATTGAACGTACCGGGACGGCTTAAGCGCATCGCCACAATTTTCAATCAATGCGCTGGCCGTTTGCGGCGTCATTTCCAGATGAAATTGCAGGGCCACTACCCGGTCCCGCAAGACGAAACCTTGGTTCCGACAGGCTTGGCTGGCCGCGAGCGGACAAGCGCCCCGAGGAATATCGAAAGTATCGCCATGCCAGTGAAACGCCTCAAGCCGGGGCGGGAGCGCCTGCGCCAGAACCGTATCCGCCGCCTCGGGCAGGCGGCGAATGTCGAACCAGCCGATCTCCGGTTGCCGATTCCGATACACCTTTGCCCCCAACGCATCGGCGATAATCTGGGCGCCCAGACATACCCCCAACACCGTCTTGCCGGCCTCGATCGCCTGGGCGATGAGTGCCTTCTCAGGACGCAGCCAGGGGTATTCCTCCTCGTCGCGTATGCCCATGGGCCCGCCCATGACGATGAGCCAGTCCATATCCTCCACTGCCGGTAGCGGCTGTCCGGCGTATAGACGGGTGGCCTTCAAATCGGCGCCTTTGTCCCGCAACGCAGGCTCCATGCTGCCCAATCCCTCAAAGGGCACGTGCTGTAAATAGCGAACTCTCAAAGCAGTCTCCCTCCGGTCTCCTCGCTACACGCCATCGCGGCCTGCCTGCCGCAAAAGACCGTAGCGCCTATATTTTCCCCGGCCTCCACAACGGAGGCAACGGCGCCTTGCAATACCCCAACCGGGGCCTGCGCCGGGGGCCCGTGCCGACCTGAGCAATATCCCGTCTCCGTGAAGACCCTACAAAATTCTCTATGAAATCGGATACATACGATATGAGGCCGCCACCGGCAAAGAAATGCGATTGCCCAGGCGCGGGTGGCCTCGACGGCCTCGTCGCAGGAGCCGCGCACCCTCTACCCTCATTGCGGCGAATCAGTCTGTGCAAAAACCCTATGGGCATCCAGCGAATAAAGCCTACTCCGCCATTTCCATGCCCCCACTTCGCCATTCCCGCCCCTGTTCAAGCCAGGGGCAAGCTCTGCGCGGGAATGGCGGATATT
>JAPPPX010000102.1:0-11063 GCA_028817305.1 Gammaproteobacteria bacterium
GGGAATGGCGGAGTAGGCTTTATTCGCTGGATGCCCATAGGTTTTTTACACGGCCTGTGAAGCGCCGATTCGTTCCGGCTGGCCATGGCTGCCGCGATCAAGGACCGGCTCAGTAAAGATTTACAGGCGGCGATGCGCGCCCGGGATCGGGTGCGCGTCACCGCCTTGCGCATGTGGCTGGCGGCGGTGCGCCAGCAGGAGATCGACTCCCGGACGACGCTCGACGATGCGGGAAGCCTCGCGCAACTGGAGCGGCTGGTCCGCCAGTACCGGGATGCCATCGGGCAATATCGTCGTGCCGGCCGCGGCGAGTCGGCAGCACGGGAAGAGGCGGAACTCTCGGTATTGGAGGGCTACCTGCCGCCGCCGCTGAGCGAGAATGCGTTGGCGGAACTGATCCGCGACGCGATCGCGGAAGCCGGGGCGTCTTCCGTGCGGGACATGGGCCGGGTCATGAAGATCCTGCGTCCGGGCCTGCAAGGGCGTGCCGATATGGCGCAGGCCGCGACCAAGGTCCGGCAACTGCTGGGCTGAGGTTGCCCGTGTCCCGCGCGGTTTTCCCGGACGGCGCGGCGGGCGCCGCCTTCCCCGTCGTGCCTCCCGCGGGGCCGTATATACTGCATACCCGGAGGCCCCCGGCATGACAGGCAGGATCCCCGATTCTTTCATTGCGCAGGTTTTGGAGCGCACCGACATCGTCGCGTTGATCGGCGGCTACGTGCCGCTGCGCAAGGCGGGGCGCGATTCCGTGGGGCTGTGCCCGTTCCACAAGGAAAAGACCCCGTCTTTCACGGTCAGCCCCGAAAAGCAGTTCTACCACTGTTTCGGTTGCGGCGCGTCCGGCACCGCTATCGGCTTTCTCATGAAGCATGCCGGTATGCAGTTTCCGGATGCGGTGGAGGAATTGGCGCATCGCGCCGGCATGGAGATGTTGCGGGAGGGGGGCGGCGGCCATGGCGGCGGCCGGCTGCGGGAGATCTACGCATTGTTGCAACGGGCGGCGGAATATTACCGGCGGCAACTTCGCGGAGAGCCGGGCAAGAAGGCCAGGGATTACCTGCGCCGGCGGGAGATCGGCGAACAGGCCGCCCAGGCATACGGCTTGGGCTATGCCGCGCCCGGCTGGGATGGACTGCTGCGGGAACTGGGAGGCGACGAGGCCGCGCGCCGGCTGTTGGTCGAGGCCGGGCTGGCGAAAGAACCGAAAGAACGCGGCAGCGGGATGTACGACCGTTTTCGGAACCGGATCATGTTCCCCGTTTATGGCCGCCGCCGCGACCGGCCGGTAGGTTTCGGCGCTCGCGCCATCGGCACGGACGAACCCAAATACCTTAATTCTCCGGAGACTGCGGTCTTTCGCAAGGGGCGCGAGTTGTACGGGGCGCACATGCCCCTGCGCGAGCGCGGCCCGCTTGAGCGGGTGTACGTGGTGGAAGGCTATCTGGACGTGATTTCCCTTGCGGAACGGGGGGTCGCCAATGCGGTCGCTGCTCTGGGGACCGCCGTCACGCGGTCCCAGCTGGAGTCCGCGTTCCGGCTTTGCCGGCAGCTGGTGCTGTGTTTCGATGGCGACGCGGCCGGCCGCAATGCCGCGGGCCGGGTCCTGGAGACCGCCTTGCCGCTGCTGCGCCCCGGCATGGAATTGCGCTTTTTGCTGCTGCCGGAAGGAGAAGACCCGGACACTTTCGTGCGGCGGGTCGGGGCGGCTCGCTTTGCCGATTTGTCCCGGACGATTCCCTTGTCGGAGTTCCTGATCGGCAAGGTGCGCGAGGGGCTGGCCCTGGACAGCCGCGAGGGGCGGGCCCGTTTGCTGGACCGCGCGGCGAAGTACCTCGAGCGCCTGGGAGACCCGTTCCTGCGGCGCCTCATTCTGCAGGACCTCGCGCCTCTGGTGGGGATGGATGCCGATTTCCTGGAGCTGCAGCTCCGTGCGCGACCGGAGGCGCCGCTACGGACGGAGGCCGCACGGCCCCCGGAGTCTTCGCTGGTCGGAAACATTATTGCCCTGATCCTGCAACGACCGGCGCTGGCCTTGCGGGTTGCGCAACCGGAGTCGTTGCGGCGGCTCGAAGTTCCGGGGGCCGATTTCCTGGCGGATCTGGTGCAGTGGGTATGCGACCACCCCCAGGCCGCTTGCGCCGGCATCCTGGAGCATTGGCGCGGCAGCCGCTACGAAAAGAGGTTGCAAGAGCTGGCTGCGGTGACATCGCCGATTGACGAGGAGGCCGTCCTGGAGAAAGAGTTGCAGGGCGCCTTGGCCCGGTTGCGGCAACGCCACGACCGGCAACGGCTGCGCGCGTTGATCGCCAAGGGGCCGGAAGGGCTTGGCCCGGAAGATCGGGAGGAACTCCAGGCCCTGCAACGGTCCTGTACCGAATCCCCCCGGGCGGGAATTTCTTGAACGGGAACCCGGCGATGTATGGGAACGCGGGGGTCGTTCCGACTGCCGTGTTCCCTCGTTAAGGCGCGTCCTGTGACCGCGCCGCGGATACCGATCCCCCCCTACGGAGGCGGCAATGCGCTCCGCCCTCTTTATGTCGCGGACCCGCCGCGGCGGCAGGCCCTGCTCGAACAGGCCGCGCGATTGCCGTCCCTGGTGCTCGGCCCGGCGGCGGCGGCGAATGCGGTCATGTTGGGCGGAGGGTATTTTCATCCCCTGCAGGGCTATATGGATGCGGCAGACGCTTTGCGCGTTGCGGAAGAGATGCGAACGACGGCCGGGCTGTTCTGGCCGGTGCCCTGCCTGAACCTCTGTCGCGAGCGGCCTCCCTCCCAGCTGTCGCGGCTGGCTCTGCGCGACCCGAATATATCGGGCAATCCGTTGCTCGCCGTTCAGGAGGTGACCCGGGTGGATACCCTGAGCCAGGAACAGCTGCGCCGCATTGCCCGTGCGGTATTCGGGACTCAGGATCGCTCCCATCCCGGGGTTGAGACCTTTCTGGCGCAGGGCCGTTATGCCGTGGCGGGGCCCGTTCAGGTGCTGAATTACAGTTATTTCGAAAAAGATTTCCCCGATACCTTTCGCACGGCGGTGCAGCTGAGGCAGGCCATCGGGGAGCTGGGCTGGAGGCGGGTGGTGGCCTTTCAGACGCGAAACCCTATGCACCGTGCCCACGAAGAGCTGTGCAAAATGGCGCAGGCGGAGGTGTCGGCGGACGGTATCCTGATCCATATGCTGCTTGGGCGGCTGAAGCCGGGGGACATCCCGGCCTCCGTGCGGGATGCGGCGATACGTAAAATGGTGGAGGGCTATTTCCCGCGCGACACGGTGCTGATCAGCGGTTACGGCTTCGATATGCTCTACGCCGGCCCCCGCGAGGCGGTGTTGCACGCCATCTTTCGCCAGAACGCCGGCTGTACCCATCTGATTGTGGGGCGTGACCACGCCGGGGTGGGCAACTTCTACGGCCCCTTCGACGCCCAGACCATTTTCGAGTCGCAGGTTCCTCCCGACGCCTTGCAGATACGAATTTTCAAAGCCGATCACACCGCCTATTCTCGCAAGCTCGGGCGGGTGGTCATGATGCGGGAGGCCCGCGACCACCGTCCCGAGGATTTCGTATCCCTCTCCGGGACCCGGGTACGGGAGTTATTGAGTGCGGGCGAGGCCCTCCCGGAAGAATTTGCGCGCCCTGAAGTGGCGGCGATACTCCAGCGCTATTATCGCTCCCTGAAAGGGGAGCATTGAACCGCGCCCGGGCGCCACGGGGCGCCGCGCGTTACTGCTTCATAGCCTGGAAGAATTCGGCGTTGGTCTTGGTGGCTTTCAGCCGCTCCAGCAGGAATTCCATGGCCGCGGTCTCCTCCATGGGATGCAGCACCTTGCGCAGGATCCATATTTTTTGCAGCTCGTCCGGTTTCGTAATTAATTCTTCCCTGCGGGTGCCGGAGCGGTTGATGTTGATCGCCGGGTAGATCCTTTTCTCGGCAATCTGCCGGTCCAGGTGGATCTCCATGTTGCCGGTGCCTTTGAATTCCTCGTAGATCACGTCGTCCATGCGCGAGCCGGTGTCAATCAGCGCGGTTGCGATGATCGTCAGGCTCCCGCCCTCCTCGATGTTGCGCGCCCCGCCGAAGAAGCGCTTAGGACGCTGCAGGGCATTCGCGTCCACGCCGCCGGTCAACACCTTGCCGGAAGAAGGCACCACGGCGTTGTAGGCGCGGGCGAGCCGGGTGATGGAATCGAGCAGGATCACCACGTCTTTCTTGTGCTCCACCAAGCGCTTGGCATACTCGATTACCATCTCGGCCACTTGCACATGGCGGGCGGCGGGTTCGTCGAAGGTGCTGGACAGCACCTCGCCGCGCACGGAGCGCTCCATCTCGGTTACTTCTTCCGGGCGCTCGTCAATCAGGAGAACGATCAAGTGGCATTCGGGATGGTTTGCCGCTATGGACTTGGCGATGCTCTGCAACATCATGGTCTTCCCGGCCTTGGGCGGCGATACCACCAGCCCGCGCTGTCCTTTGCCGATCGGCACGATCAGGTCAATGATCCGCGGCATCAGGTCTTCCGTACTGCCGTTGCCGCGTTCCAGGGTGAGCCGGTCGTGCGCGAACAGCGGGGTAAGGTTCTCGAACAGGATTTTGCTCTTGGCTTTTTCCGGCGGCTCGTAATTGATCTCGTTTACCTTGAGCAGGGCAAAATACCGTTCGCCGTTTTTGGGCGGGCGTATCTTTCCGGAAATGTTGTCGCCGGTGTGGAGATTGAAGCGGCGGATCTGGCTCGGGGATACGTAAATGTCGTCCGGACCCGCGAGATAGGAGCTGTCCGCCGCGCGCATAAAGCCGAATCCGTCCTGCAGGATTTCCAGGACGCCGTCGCCGTAGATGTCCTCCCCCCGCTGTGCCTTGGTCTTCAGGATCTCGAAGATCACGTCCTGCTTGCGGGAACGGGCAAGACCTTCAAGGCCCAGGGAGTGGGAGAGCTTGATTAACTCCTGTGGAGGCTGGCGCTTTAACTCGGTAAGTTTCATGGCGATTCCAGATTCAGGCCGTTCACCTTCGGCCTGAGACGTTTTTGGCTCCCCGCCGCTTTTCCCTCTTTGGCGCGCCTGAAGCCATCGGCTTCAGACGCTTCGGGGAGCGGCACGGGAGCGGGAGGATAGCACCTTGCAAGGGCTGTGTCCATGCCTCCTAGATATTGCTGTCTATGAACGCGCCCAACTGGGATTTGGACATCGCCCCCACCTTGGTGGCCGCGATATTCCCTTTCTTGAATATCATGAGCGTGGGGATGCCGCGTACGGAATACTGCTGCGGAATGCTCTGGTTTTCATCTACGTTCATCTTCGCCACCACGATCCGGTCCGCGTATTCTTTGGCGATTTCCTCCAGGATTGGGGCGATCATCTTACAGGGACCGCACCACTCGGCCCAGTAATCCACGATGACGGGTTGTTCGGAATTCAGCACCTGCTCCTCGAAGGAGGAATCGGTGACGTGAATAATGTTCTCGCTCATGGGCGTTTTACCCTCCTGCCGACTCGTACCTGCTAATTATGCTACCATCCCCAGGGCCAGACATACCAAGGCGGGCCATTCACACTGGCACTTCGCGCTCACCCCCTCGCTGGCGGGGAAGGAGCGATGCGCGACCATACATAATAGTACTGCATGCGATTCGAGACACTTCCGTTACATGAATTCTTGTCCCGCGGCATAGAATCGCTGGGATTTAGCGAATGCACTCCTATCCAGGCCGACGCCCTGCCGTTGCTGCTCGCGGGACGGGACGTGGCCGGTCAGGCACAGACCGGCACCGGCAAGACGGCCGCGTTCTTGCTTGCTGCAATGCAATACCTTCTGGCTCGCGGCCAAGGGCGTCTCCGGGCCGGTCGGCCGCGGGCGCTCATCGTTTCGCCCACCCGGGAATTGGCCGTGCAAATCCATAGCGATGCGCAGGCCCTCGGGCGCTATACCGGCCTGCGGCTGGCGCTGGTCTATGGAGGCGTGGATTACGAGCAGCAGCGCGATTCTTTGCGCCAGCCCGTGGACATCCTGATTGGCACCCCGGGGCGTCTCATAGACTACTATCGTCAGCGCATCATTAGCTGGCAAGACCTGAGCGTGGTCGTGCTCGACGAGGCGGACCGCATGTTCGACCTCGGCTTCATCCGCGATGTGCGCTTCCTGCTCCGGCGCATGCCGCCTCCCGAACAGCGGTTGAGCATGCTGTTTACCGCTACCTTGCCCTGGCGGGTGACGGAGCTGGCCTACGAACACATGAATAACCCGGAATTGATTCGCATTCGCCCGGATAAGATCACCGTGGACGGAGTCTCCCAGCAACTCTACCACATCTCCAACGAAGACAAGATGGCGCTGCTGGTCGGGCTGTTAAGGCGCATCAACCCGCAACGCACCATCATATTCGTCAATACCCGTCGCGGCGCCGACCGTGTCCACGGTTGCCTGCAGGGCAACGATTTCCAAGCGGCGATCCTCACCGGCGACATCCCGCAACGGCAGCGCCTCCGGCTGTTCCAGGATTTTTCCCAGGGGGTGCTGCCAATCCTGGTGGCCACGGACCTGGCGGCGCGCGGCCTGCATATCCCGGAAGTCAGCCACGTTTTCAACTACGACCTGCCGTTTCAGCCCGAGGATTACGTGCACCGCATCGGACGCACCGCCCGCGCCGGGGGCCGGGGAGACGCAGTGAGCCTGGCCTGCGAAGAGTACGTATATTCCCTGCCGGATATCGAGCAATTTCTGGGCTACAAGCTCCCGGTGGAGCCCGTCGCCGACGAACTGCTCGCCGTGCTGCAACCGCCCAAGAGGCGGCGCCGGCCCAGGGAGGGCGCCGCCCGCGGCCGGCGTTCCGGGCCGCGCCGGCCCGGAAGCGGCCCGCGCGGTTTCTAAGAACTCGGGGGGCACGCGGGCGCCAGTATGCGCAACAGCCAGGCGCGGATCTCGAAGAGCTCCTGTGGGCATACCGTGTGCGGCATCGAGTAATCGCGCCACTCTACCCGGTAATCCAACTCCTGCAGGCGCTGGCGCGATCTTTGCGCCAGGGGAAGCGGCACGACGGGATCGAGTTGGCCGTGCAGCATCAAGATCGGAGTCTCCCGGTTTTGCGGCGCGGCCTCGCTGGCCAGGCGGTCGGGCAGGGGCAGGTAGGCGGACAGCACCAGCAGGCCGGCCAGTGGCCGCGGATAGCGCAAGCCGGCGTACAAGGCGACGGCGCCGCCTTGCGAGAAACCGGCCAGCACGGTCCGGGAGGAATCAATGCCGCTCTTCGCCTCTCCTTCCAGCAAGGCATGGATTCGCCTTGCCGATTCCCGGAAGCCTTCCTCGTCCTCGTCGTGGCTGATGTCGGTGCCGCGCACATCGTACCAGGCCCGCATCCGCAAGCCGCCGTTTACGGTAATCGGCCGTTCCGGGGCATGGGGGAACACGAATCGAAGGCCCAGGTCCCGCGGCATTCGCAGCTCCGCAGCCACGGGAGCGAAGTCCCCGCCGTCCGCTCCCAGCCCGTGCAACCAGAGCACAGTCGCACGGCTCGGACCTGTCGGTTCCAGCAGGATTGCTTCTTGTTCGATCTCCATATCGGACGCCTTTCCCAAGCGATTGTCCGTAGCCTTGAGGCAACTTCGTTACTCTCCCGGCGCCGCTTTCGGGTGCCGCTCTCCCGGGCGTATCGGCATGTGATATGCTCGGCGCATTCCCCGGTGCCGCGAGACCGCCCGCGATCATAATGCAGTTTTCCCGCCTTGTCTGCCGCCGTCTTTGCCAGGCCGTTTTAGCCTTTGCGGTCCTGGCGGCGGCCTGCGGGCAAAAGGGCCCGCTCCGTCTGCCGCCGGAAGCGGGATTTGGGGCGGGACCTGGGGCGGGACCTGGGGCGGGAGGGGACGCGGCGGCCCGGATGCATGCCCGGATGCATGCGCAAGCGCCGCGGGAGCGGACATGGCGCCATTTCGACGGATAGGCGGCCTTCTGTACGCCGAGCAGGTCGCCTTGGATGCGATCGCCGCCCGCTACGGCACGCCTTGTTACGTCTATTCCCGTGCTGCGCTGGAGCGGAACTGGAGGCGCTTTGACCAGGCGCTGAGCGGGTGCCCCCACCTGCTCTGCTACGCAGTCAAGGCCAACTCCAATCTGGCGGTGTTGCAGGTGCTCGCCCGGTTGGGGTCGGGTTTCGACATCGTCTCCGGCGGCGAACTGCAACGGGTGTTGCGTGCCGGCGGCAAGGCGGAGCGCACCGTGTTCTCGGGGGTGGGTAAGCGCGACGACGAACTGCGCATGGCCCTGGAGGCCGACATCCGGTGTTTCAATGTGGAGTCCGTGGCCGAGCTGGAGCGCTTGGCGCATATTGCCGCGGCGCGAGACGGCTGCGCCCCCGTAGCCCTGCGCGTCAACCCGGAGATCGAAGCCGGGGCTCATGCGCACATCGCGACCGCCGCCAGCGGCAGCAAGTTCGGCCTGCCCTGGAAACAGGTGCCGGAGCTTTGCCGCCGGGTGCGGCAACTCCCCGGAGTGCGCCTCGATGGGCTGGCCTGCCATATCGGTTCCCAGATCGTCTCCCTGAGGCCGTTCCGGCAAGCGATGCGCAAGCTCCTGGGGTTGGCGGAGTCTCTTGCCGCCGACGGTTGCCGATTGCGTCACCTGAACCTCGGCGGCGGCCTCGGCATTCGTTACCGTGCCGAACGGCCGCCGTCGCCGGCCGTTTACGCGGCTGCCTTGGCCGCGGAAAGAACAGACGACTCCCTGGAGTTGGTACTGGAGCCCGGCCGTGCCGTCGCCGGTCCGGCGGGCATCCTGCTGACCCGCGTCGAGTACCTGAAGCATGGGCCGGAACGTAATTTTGCCGTGACCGACGCCGCCATGACCGAATTGCTGCGCCCCGCTCTCTACGATGCCTGGCACGAGATCCTGCCCGTGCGCGAGGGCGGCGACGCCCCCCGGCGGCGCTACGACATCGTTGGCCCGGTCTGCGAATCCGCCGACTGTCTGGGCCGGGACCGCGCGCTGTCCCTGCGCGAGGGCGACCTGCTGGCGCTCTGCGACGCGGGCGCCTACGCGGCGGTTATGGGTTCGAATTACAATTCGCGGCCCCGGCCCTGCGAGCTGTTGGTGGACGGAGACGCGGTCCGCGAAGCGCGCCGCCGCGAGACGATCGAGGAGTTGATGGCGAAGGATTTTCTCCCTTTCGAGTCCGCCGGCTAAGGCATTTGGCATCTCCGCCTGCTCTCTGGAGCGGGCGGCGTACGGTACGCGCCGTACTCCTCTGCGGTTCGCCGCGTACTTTTCCGGTGCATATGCGGCGGCTGGATGCACCGCATGGGTGCAGGCGCCGTCGTATTTTGCCTGTTGCCGCCGGTTGTTCACGGCAAGGATGCCTGCGGGAGGATGCGGGAGCGACGCGGGAATCGGGCGGCGCATGCGAGGCATGGCACGAAAAATGCTCCTTCAGATTGTCGGCGGAGTTCGACGAGGACCGGAACGGCGCCGGCATTTTACTGTTACCTTTTACCGACCGCGGAGGAAGAAACCTCATGTCTCAGGAGATCAAGAAACTCATCGGCGAACACAACGTTAAATTCGCGGACCTGCGTTTTTGCGACACCCTTGGCAAGGAACAGCACGTTACCGTTCCGGTCTCCCAACTCACCGCGGGGTTCCTAGAGAACGGCAAGCCCTTCGACGGCTCCTCGATCGCCGGCTGGAAAGGGATCAATGAATCGGACATGCTGCTGATCCCCGACCCCGGGACGGCGGTGCTGGATCCCTTCTACGAAGAGGAGACTCTGCAATTGCGTTGCGATGTCGTGGAGCCTTCCACCATGCAGGGATATGCGCGGGATCCCCGTTCCCTGGCCAAGCGGGCCGAAGTGTATTTGCAATCCACCGGGATCGCGGAGCACGCCTATTTCGGTCCGGAGCCGGAGTTCTTCATCTTCGACGAGGCCCGCTGGGGCGACAGCATCAACGGCGGTTTCTGGCAGGTGGACTCGGAAGAAGGGAGTTGGAACACCGGCACCCGGATGGAAGACGGCAACCTGGGTCACCGGCCGCGCGTCAAGGGCGGCTATTTCCCGGTGCCGCCGGTGGACTCCATGCAGGACATCCGCTCCGCCATCTGCGCCACCCTGGAGGATATGGGGGTGCCCGTGGAGGTGCACCACCACGAAGTGGGAACCGCGGGCCAGGCCGAGGTGGACACCCGCTACAACACCCTGACCCGCAAGGCCGACGAACTCTTGATCCTCAAGTATGTAGCCCAGAACGTGGCCCATGGTTTCGGCAAGACCGTCACCTTTATGCCCAAGCCGCTGGTGGGCGACAACGGCAACGGCATGCACGTGCACCAATCCCTGGCCAAAGGAGACCGCAACGTATTCGCCGGTGAAGGGTACGGCGGGCTGTCCGAAACGGCCCTGCACTACATCGGCGGCATTTTCAAGCACGCGCATGCTCTTAACGCCTTCACCAACGCCGGCACCAACAGTTACAAACGGCTGGTGCCGGGCTTCGAGGCGCCGGTGTTGCTCGCCTACTCCAGCCGCAACCGCTCGGCGGCGTGCCGCATCCCCTGGAGCAACGACCCGCGGGCCCGTCGCGTCGAGGTGCGCTTTCCCGACTCCAGCGGCAACCCCTACCTGGCCTTCGCCGCCATGCTGATGGCCGGCCTGGACGGGATTCAGAATCGCATCGCCCCCGGCGAACCTCTGGAAAAGAACCTCTACGACCTGCCCCCCGAGGAGCAGGAGGGCGTACCCACCGTGGCCGGCTCCCTGGAGCAGGCGCTGGAGGCCCTGGACCGGGATCGCGACTTTCTCAAGGCCGGCGACGTCTTCAGCGACGACCTCATAGCGGGCTACATCGAGTTGAAGCGCGCGGAGGCCGAACGCCTGCGCATGACCACGCACCCGGTGGAGTTCGACCTCTACTACAGCCTGTAGCAGCCGCCCGCCGACAGGCGCCCTGCGTGACGCGGGGATCACGGCCTTGGCGAGAGAGTTTGTCCGCCTCGCGCGATGACGGCGGAAACCGTCTTCCCATCGCTCCACCCAATCACTCCCCCCTTGAGGGGGAGTCGGCAAGACGAGGGCGCAAGCCCGATG
>JAPPPX010000102.1:11103-12641 GCA_028817305.1 Gammaproteobacteria bacterium
TGAGGGGGAGTCGGCAAGACGAGGGCGCAAGCCCGATGTCGCGCCGGTGGGGGGTATGCGGTCCTTGCGGTTCTCCTGGGCGGTGGGGCGGTAGGGCGGTGGGCGCAGGAGGCGCTTTAGCCCGGATATTGCACGAAGGGGATAACAAAGCGCGTGATTTCACTGAGACGAATGCGCAGCTGCGCCCAGGTGCACTATTTCCCGCCCTCACCCTCGTTCCCTCTCCCAGAGGGAGAGGGATGTGAGGAAGGGGCGCCCTCTTCCCCCTCTCCCTCCGGGAGAGGGTTGGGGTGAGGGTAAAATCCGGCGCGAACGAATACTCGGGGACGCTCGTGCAATATCCGGTCTATTTCCCGTGACTACATCGTCCAAATCTCCTGTGTCATGGCATCTCCTGGGCATCTCCTGGCCCGAGGGCCGTGCAAATGCCGTATTGTCAACGAAAGGCCCCGCCCGCAAACACCGGAATAGGACATTTCTACTTTGGAGAAATAGGACATTACTGCTTTGGGCTTACAGCTTACATACAAGAGTTGACAGTTCGCCCAGTTGCGGTGGAGAATTCGCCAAAGTCAGGCTTCGCCTGCCGAAAAACGACGGATCATGTACGCCGAAACCAAGCAGCGCTGGCCCCGCTTCGCAATCGCCAGCCGCGCGAAATCCACGAAACCCGTGCTGCGCATAGCGTTGAATCGCTATCGGGAAGACGGCGACAGGGAGGCATTGCGGCGCACGTTCCTCCACTACTGCGAGAGCGCCCGCCCCGCTACATTCGCGCAAATTGCGCGCCGTGCGGTCATGTCCATCAACCCGTTCCCGGCAAACCGGTATTCGAGTTCGCTCCATTGCCGCAGGACCGGCGCACGGGCCATCGGCGCACACTGGACAACGGTCGGAGAATACCTGAGTTACGCCCTCATATCGCACACCCTCGAACAGCCCGGCGGCGATGCGCAAAAAACGCAAGAAGAACGCACCGAGGGATAAACCCGGCCTGCGGCAGATACAGAAAGAGGCCCCCGTCAACGGCGATCAAGGCGTGGAGGACGGCAGGCGCGACCTCGTCGTTGCAAAAGGGGAATTTTTTTCGGGACCGATACCCCACCCCGAACTCCTGGTGAAGTACGCGCAGGTAGATGCCGAGTTGCCCCGTCGCATCACGGGCATGACGGGAAAGCAGCAAACGCATGACCATAGGATGGAAGAGCGGTCCTTGCGCCTCACGGAACGCGGGCAAATATTCGCGTTCGTTTTGTCGCTGGTCATCGTCATCGGCTCGCTGGTGCTGATCGGCATCGGCAAGGCAATCTACGGAATGGTTCTCGCTGGCGGCACACTCACCGCCCTCGCCTACCTGTTCATCACCGGCCGCCCGCCTCCCAAGAACTAACGCGACGGCGGCGCGGGGGGCGCGGGCGTTTCGGATACCGCCCCGAACCCATAACGCCTGGGGACCGCTCCCAAGCCGTTACGCAATCGAGGGCAAGAAAAGCGGATCATATGCATCACTCCCCCCTTGAGGGGGAGTCGGCAAGACG
>JAPPPX010000070.1 GCA_028817305.1 Gammaproteobacteria bacterium
AGCGCGAAGCGCGCGCTTTATACGCTGGATTCCCGCCTGCGCGGGAATGGCGAGGGGGGCATGGGAATGGCGGAGTAGGCTTTATACGCTGGATGCCCGCGGGGTTTTTGCACAGAGGGTTTACGGTGGCCCCGTCCGCTATTTGTAGTGCTGCCGCATCCTATGGTATAAATCGCCAGCTGAGTCCGCAAACGGCGGGCCGGATGTTGCGACTATGACACAAATCACCATGCGCGAGATGATTGATGCCGGGATGCATTTTGGGCACCAGGCCTGCTACTGGCATCCGAAAATGGCCCCGTATCTGTACGGCGAACGCAACCGCCTGCATATCATAGACCTGGAGAAGACCCTGCCGCTCTACCGGGAGGCCCTGGTCTTTTTGGGCAAGGTGGCGGCGCGCAAGGGGGTGGTGCTTTTCGTAGGCACCAAACGGGTCGCGCAGGCGGCGGTTGCGGAGGAAGCGGCGCGTTGCGGCATGCCCTATGTAAACCAGCGTTGGCTGGGGGGATTGTTGACCAACTTTCGGATTGTCAGGAAATCCATCGATCGGCTCCGCGAATACACGGCTCAGGAGGAAAGCGAGGCGCCGGCCCCGGAGAAGATGACCAAGAAGGAGCGGTTGCGCCACCAGCGCGCCCTTGACAAATTGCGCCACAACTTTGAGGGAGTGCAGGCCCTGGAACAACGGCCGGACGCGCTGTTTGTCATTGACGTGAACTTTGAACGCATCGCCGTGCGCGAGGCTCGGCGGACGGGGGTGCCGGTGGTGGGCGTGGTGGACAGCAACAGCGACCCGGACGGCATAGATTACGTGATTCCGGGCAACGACGACTCCGGCCGCGCCGTACGCCTGTATCTGCGGGGGGTGGCGGATGCCATTTTGGAGGCGCAACGCCGGGAGATCGAGCGCGCGGCGGATGCGGACGAGTTTACGGAAGTCAGCGAGGGCGGCGGCGCGGACGCCGCGCGACCGGTCAATGCCGCCGGCGCGCCCTGAATCGCGCCCTGAATAGTATTGCGCCATAGTATTGCGCCGCTTGCCGCGCAGTCGGCATGAGGGCAGGGGAGCAGTGGAAGCAATGGAGATCGCAACGGCCAAGGTAAAGGAACTGCGCGCCCGTACAGGCGCCGGAATCATGGACTGCAAGCGTGCCTTGCAGGAAACGGAGGGCGACCTGGACCGGGCCATGCAGGCCATGCGCGTGGCGGGCAAGACGCAGGCGGAACGCCGTGCCGGCCGCATCGCAGCCGAGGGGGCGGTCCTGGTCCGTGCCGAGGGCCATTTGCTGCTGGAGGTTAATTGCGAAACCGATTTTGTCGCTCGTTCCCCGGATTTTCAGAGATTTATGGAGGGCGTTGCCGACAGTATTCTGGCGGCGACCCCCGCCGACCTCGCTGCCCTGAACGAGGCGTCCTTTCGGAACGGAGACCTCAGCGTGGAGGAAGCGCGTTGCGAACTGGTATCCAAGATCGGGGAGAACGTCACGATTCGCCGTTTCTTCCGCATGAGCGAAGTATGCGGCCAGGTCGGAGGGTACCAGCACGGGAACCGTATCGGGGTGCTGGTGGATGTGCGGGGCGCCGCCTCCGGGAGCGCCTCCGGGAAAATGACGGAATTGGCCCGCGATATCGCCATGCATATCTGTTGGGGGAGGCCCGTCTGCGTCAGCGAGCGGGACATGCCCGCGGAACTGCTGGAACGGGAGCGCAAAATTTTGGTCGAGCAGGCGGAGCAGAGCGGGAAGCCGGCGCCGATCATGGAGAAGATCATCGCTGGCCGATTGCAGAAGTTCTTGCAGGAGGTCACCCTTCTTGGCCAGGGTTTTGTCAAGGATCCCGAGCGATCCGTAGCCGCCGTGCTGGACGAAGCCGCCGCCACCGTTCACAGCTTCGCGCGCTACGAGGTCGGCGAAGGGCTGAAGAATGGCGACTGACTCCTCCGGCTAGTCCGCGGGGGTTCTTAACTTTGCCCAAGGCCGCTGGAAAGGCCCTTTACAGGCGGATCCTTATCAAGCTCAGTGGGGAGGCGATGTGCGAAGATGCCGGTTTCGGCATCTCTCCCGAGAAGATGGACCGCTTTGCCGGAGAGATCGAGGTGCTGCTTGGGCAGGCGGACTGCCAGGTTGCGCTGGTGATCGGCGCTGGCAACATCCTGCGGGGGTCCGATCTCACCGCGGCTGGCGTGGACCGCGTGACCGCCGACCAGATAGGGATGCTGGGCACCGTCATGAACTGTCTGGCCATGCAGGATTCTCTGGAGCGTCGCGGCATGCCCGCCCGGGTGATGTCGGCCGTGCAGATCCACGAGGTCTGCGAAGACTACGTGCGCCGCCGCGCGATCCGGCACCTGGAGCGAAAGCGGATCGTGTTGTTCGCGGCGGGGCTGGGCAATCCTTTTTTTACCACCGACACGGCGGCCAGCCTGAGGGCCGTCGAGATCGGCGCCGACCTGCTGATCAAGGCTACCAAGGTGGACGGCATCTATTCCGGCAACCCCTCTCAGGACCGGGGCGCCCGCCGCTACCGGAGTTTGCACTACGACGAGGTCCTGGAGCGCCGGTTGCAGGTGATAGATGCCACCGCCGTGGTCTTGTGCCGCGACAATGACATGCCGTTGCGGGTCATTGACATGAACCGTCGGCAGTCCTTTCTGCGCGCCGTCCAGGGCGATGACGAGGGGACGCTGGTCTTCAGCGCCGGGAGGGCGTCGTGATAGACGAGATTGTCCGCCGCGCCGAACAGCGCATGGGCAAGAGCGTGGAGTCCCTGCGCCGGGGGTTGCAACGATTGCGTACCGGCCGCGCCCACCCCGATCTGCTGGAATCGCTCCGGGTCAGCAGTTACGGCACCGAGATGTCGTTGCGGCAGGTCGCCAAGGTAAGCGTCGCCGATGCCCGCACCCTGCTGCTGAACGTCTGGGACAAGGGCCTGGTGGAGTCGGTCGAACGGGCGATCCGGGACTCCGACCTGGGCCTGAACCCGGTTGCGGCGGGCCTGTCCATCCGTGTTCCTTTGCCGCCGCTCAGCGAAGATCGGCGCCGGGAGTTGGCGCGGCTGTCCCGCGCCGAGGCCGAGCAGGCGCGGGTGGCGGTGCGCAATATTCGCCGTGACGCCGTCAAGGAAATCAAGGGGCTGGGCGAGGACCAAGGCGCCGGCCAGGACGTCCGCCGCCGCGGCGAAGAAAGCCTGCAGCGGGCCACGGACGACTCCGTGGCCCGCATTGACGCCATTCTCGCCGAAAAGGAAAAGGAATTGCTGGAGTTTTAGTTCGTGCCATGAGCTACTCTTCGTTGCATCGTTTTGCCCCGGCCGTTGCGTCCGGGGGACTGGGAGAATTGCAGCACTTGGTGTTCATCATGGACGGTAACGGCCGTTGGGCCCGGCGCCGGGGATTGCCGCGGGTCGCCGGCCATCGCGCCGGCGTAGAGACTCTGCGCCGGATGGTGCGTCTGGTTCTCGCCACTCCGGTGCGGGCGCTTACGGTCTTCGCCTTCAGCAGCGAAAATTGGCACCGGCCCCGCGGCGAGGTGCGCCGCCTGCTCGAATTATTCCGGGAATCGCTGCAACGGGAGTTGAGCGAACTCTGCGACCGGGGCATACGCCTGCGCTTCATCGGCGGGCGGGAGCCTTTCCCCGCGGCCCTGCGCCGCTCCATGGCCGAAGCGGAGCGGAACACCCGTGACAATGATCGGTTGCAGCTCACGGTTGCCGTCAATTACGGCGGCCGCTGGGACATCGCGCAGGCTTGTCGCAAGCTGTCGCAACAGGCGCTGGCAGGCCGCCTGTCTCTCGCGGAGATAGACGAATCCCTGATCGCGGGGCAACTATCTCTTGCGGATCTGCCGGACCCGGACCTCCTGATCCGTACCGGCGGAGAGCAACGGATCAGCAATTATCTGCTATGGCAGATGGCCTACACGGAGTTGTACTTCACGGATCGGCTGTGGCCGGACTTCGCCGCCGCGGACCTGGAGAGCGCCCTCTCCTGGTATGCCGGCCGTCAGCGTCGCTTCGGGGGCCTGGATGCTCCGGAGCGGGAACGGGAACGGGAATGTTCCGGCGCCTGATCACGGCGGTGGCGCTGGCCGTGCCTTTGCTGGCGCTGGTTTTGTGGGCGCCGGCGCCCCTGCTGGCTGCGTTCCTGGCTGTCTTCGTGGCTGTGGGCGCCTGGGAATGGCTGCGCCTGTGCGGCATATCCGGAACCGGCCCCGGTCTCGCCTACCTGCTGTTGACGCTGGCGCTTATGGGCCTGCTCTATCCCTTGCGCGGGCAGCCGGGCGGCGTCGCGCTGGTGGCCGTAGGCGCCGCCTGGTGGTTGACGGCCCTGCCGTTGCTCCGGTGCCGGGCGGCGACCGCGTACCGGCGCGGCACACGCCGGTACGCCCATGCCGGCCTGGGCTGGCTGGCACTGTTGCCGGCCTGGGTCGCCTTGCTTTGGTTGCACGGACTCTCTCCCCGCGGGCCGTTCCTGCTGCTCTACCTGCTGATACTGGTATGGACGGCCGATAGTGCCGCCTATCTGGGCGGCCGGCTCTGGGGGTGCCGCCCGCTGGCGCCGTCCATAAGCCCGGGCAAGACTTGGGAAGGCGCGTTCAGCGCCGCCGCCGCTGTAGTCTTGCTGGCCGCCGCCGGCGCCGCCTGGCTGGGGGAGGGGCGCCCGCTGGCATTCTTGTTGCTGAGCCTGGCGGCATTTTTCTTCAGTATCGTCGGCGACCTGCTGGAAAGCAGGCTGAAGCGCAGCGCGAAACGCAAGGACAGCGGCTCTCTTCTGCCCGGGCATGGCGGGGTGCTGGACCGCATTGACAGTCTGGCGGCGGCCGCGCCGATCTTCGCCAGCGGCCTGTGGTTGTTGCGCAGAGTGACGTGATCGCGGTCAGCGTACTCGGTTCGACCGGCAGCGTGGGGCGCAATACCCTCGACGTTCTGGCTCGGCACCGCGACCGCTACCGGGTGGCGGCCCTGGCGGCCGGCAGCGACGCGGAGCGGCTGCGGGAGCAATGCCGGCAATGGCAGCCGGACTGCGCGGCGCTGGCGGATGCCGCGGCGGCGGCCCGCCTGCGGCAGAGCTGCCCAGGGCTTGAGGTGTTGTCGGGGGCCGAGGGGATAGCCGCGGCGGCGGCGCTGCCGCAGGCGGATTGCGTGGTCGCCGGCATTGTCGGCGCCGCGGGGCTGCTGCCTACCCTGGCGGCGGTGCGGGCGGGCAAGCGGGTGATCCTGGCGAATAAGGAAGCCTTGGTCATGACCGGCGGCCTGTTGCGCCGGGAGGCCGCCGGCAGCGGCGCCCGGCTGCTGCCCATTGATAGCGAGCACAATGCCGTATTTCAATGTCTGCCGAGGGATGCGGCGGATACCGGCGCCGCCGCTGCCGGTGTCCGCCGCATCCTGTTGACTGCCTCTGGCGGCCCCTTTCTCTCCATGCCGCCGGCCGAGTTGGAGGGCGTCACCCCGGAGCGGGCCTGTCAGCACCCCAACTGGGCGATGGGGCGCAAGATCTCCATAGATTCCGCCACCATGATGAACAAGGGCCTGGAGGTGATCGAGGCCTGCCTCCTATTCGACTTGTCGTTGCCGCAGGTGGACGTGCTGGTCCACCCGCGCAGCATCGTCCATTCTCTGGTCGAGTATCGGGACGGCTCCGTGCTGGCGCAGCTGGCCAGCCCGGATCTCCGCATTCCGATCGCCCACGCGCTGGCCTGGCCCGGTCCCCGCATCGAGTCCGGCGGTCGGCGCCTGGACCTGCTCACTTGCGGCCCCCTGGTTTTCGAGGCCCCGGACCCGGTCCGTTTTCCCTGCCTGCGCCTGGCCCGCGAGGCGATGCGTGAAGGGGGCACGGCCACGGCGATCCTCAACGCCGCTAACGAGGTCGCCGTGGACGGTTTTCTCAAGGGGCAGCTGCGCTTTACCGGGATCGCCGCGGTGGTCGAGGATACGCTGGAAAAGCTGCGCGCCGAGCAAACGGACGATTTGGAGCGGATCATGGGCGCGGACGCGGCGGCGCGCCGTTGCGCCGGGCGCATACTGGAGCAGCGCGCGCCATGATTCAGTTCCTGTATTCCCTGTTGGCCTTTTTGGCGACGGTCAGCTTGTTGATCGCCTTCCACGAGTATGGCCATTTCCTGGTGGCGCGCTGGAACGGCGTGCACGTTCTGCGGTTTTCTATCGGCATTGGCCCTGCCGTCTGGAAGCGCCGGGACGCCGAAGGCACGGAATGGGTGGTGGCGGCCCTGCCGCTGGGCGGCTACGTGCGCATGCTGGACGAGCGCGAGGGTTCCGTGCCCGAGCAGGAACTGGATCGCGCCTTTAACCGCAAGTCCCTGGGGCAACGCTGCGCGATCGTGCTGGCCGGGCCGTTGTTTAACCTGCTGGCGGCGGTGCTGGCCTTCACCCTGGTGTATATGATCGGCGTCACCGGCCTGCGTCCCGTGGTGGAGGACATATTGCCGGATTCGCCCGCTGCCCGCGCCGGACTGGCGCCCGGTCAGGAGATCTTTGCCGTGGCCGGCCGCCCGGCGTCCAGCTGGAGGGCCGTTAACGAGGCCCTGTTGCGGTCCCTGATCGCAGGTGCGCCCGTTGCCGAACTGAGCGTCGCCGCCGTCGCCGAAGAACGCTACCTTGTGGCGGTGTCTCTGGACGGGGTCTCGTTGGACACCTTGTCCCAGGAGACGCCCCTGGAATTGCTTGGCGTCCAGCCGCGCCTGCCGGCGCCGAAGGCCGTTTTCGATACGGTGGAACCCGGCAGTCCGGCGGACCGCGCCGGCCTGCTGCCCGGCGACCGAGTGGTTGCCGCGGCGGGGAGGCCCTTGCTCTACTGGCAGGATTTTTCCCGGGCGGTCCGGGAGCACCCCGCCGGCACCCCCCTGTCCCTGGAAGTGATGCGGCAGGGCCGGCGGCTGTCCGTGGAACTGCTCCCGGCGCGGACGGAGGAAGGCCGGGGACGCATCGGGGTGGGGCTGCGCGCGGATGCGGCGCAGCTGGCCGAATTGCGCCGGGAACTGGAGCGGGTGGAATCGTATTCGTTGTTCCCGGCGCTGGGGCAGGCGCTGCGGCGCACGTGGGATATTTCGGTATTGACCCTGCGGGTGCTGGGGCAGATCGTCGTCGGCCGCGTCTCCGCGGACAACCTGAGCGGGCCGGTGGGGATCGCCTATTTCGCGGGCGTCAGCGCCCTGCAGGGGCTGTCTTCCTTCTGTACCTTCCTGGCCGTGGTCAGTATTGGCCTGGGGATCTTCAACTTGTTGCCCATCCCGATCCTGGACGGGGGACACCTGTTGTATTACTTGATAGAATACCTGAAAGGGAGCCCCTTATCCGATTTCCAACAGGCCGCGGGCCAGCGATTGGGGCTGTTTCTTTTGCTGGGGTTGTTTCTTCTGGTTTGTTACAACGATTTTCTCCGGCTGGCATGATGAAAGAATGGGCTATGCGCCAGCAGATGCGCTTTCGGACCAGCGTTGTGCTGTTCGCGCTGGCGTTGTCGGCGGCGGCGTCGGCCGAGCCATTCGTTATCAAGGACATACAGGTGAAGGGTCTGCGGCGCATTACCGAAGGGACAGTGTTTAACTACCTGCCGTTTAAGGTTGGCGACCTGTTCTCCGAAGATGACACGGCGGTGGCGATTCGCGCCCTGTACGGCACTGGCTTCTTCGACGATGTGCGGCTGGAGCAGCAGGGCGACGTGCTGGTCGTGATCGTTCAGGAGCGGCCCGCCATAGGGAGCATCTCCATCACCGGCAACGAGGACATCAAGACGGAAGACCTGCTTAACGGTCTGCGCGAACTCGATTTCGTAGAGGGCAGGGTGTTTGACAAGTCGCAACTGGATCGGATCGAGCAGGAGCTGGCGCGGCAATACCTTGCCTTGGGCAAGTATTCCATGAGCGTGGACTCGACGGTAACGCCGCTGGAGGACAATCGGGTGGCGATCGCCCTGGAGATATTCGAGGGCGAGAAAGCGAAGATCCGCCGGATCAATATCGTCGGCAACGAGGATTTTTCCGAGAAGGAGTTGCTGAAGCAGTTCAAATCTTCCACTCCCGGCATGTTCTCTTTCCTGTTCGGCGGCGGCCAATACTCGCAACAAGTCATGGCTGCCGACCTGGAGACCCTGCGCTCCTTCTACCTGGACCGCGGCTACCTGCGTTTCAATATAGACTCCACCCAGGTCACCATCAGCCCGGACCGGCAGCAAATTTTCGTGACTATCAATATCGGCGAAGGCGAGCAGTACACGGTGTCGGACCTCCGCCTGTCCGGAGATATACTGGTCCCGGAACAGGAACTGTTCGAGTTGGTTGACATCAAGCGGGGAGACCTGTTTTCGCGCAAGCAGACCAGCGCCAGCAACGAGCGGATCGCCAATCGCCTGGGAGACGAAGGCTTCGCCTTCGCCAATGTCAGCGTCGTGCCGGACATAGATGACGACGACAACACGGTGGCGGTCACCTTTGCCATAGACTCCGGCCGCCGCGTCTATGTGCGGCGTATTCTGTTCGCCGGCAATCACCGCACCCGCGACGAAGTGTTGCGCCGCGAGATGCGCCAGCAGGAAGGCGCCTGGAGCTCCACCAAAAAGATCGAGCGAGGCCGGGTGCGTCTGGAGCGGTTGGGCTTCTTCCAGGGGGTCAACGTCGAGACGCCGGAGGTGCCGGGCGTGGATGACCAAGTGGATGTGCGCTACACGGTGACGGAGCGTCCCGCGGGCAACCTGCTGGCGGGGATCGGGTTCTCGCAGAATCAGGGTCTGATCCTGCGCACCAGCATTACCCAGGACAACTTCCTGGGTTCCGGCAACCGGGTCAACTTTACCTTCAACAATAGCGACGTGAGCAGGAGCTTCGCCCTGGGCTATCTCAACCCCTACTACACCATAGACGGCGTGAGCCGCGGCTTCGATTTTTCCTACCGGGACCTGGACTCCGAGGACGCCAACATCTCGGATTACGACGCTGAGATATTCGGCTTAAGCGTCAACTTCGGTCTCCCTGTCAGCGAGTACAATTTCTTCGATGTGGGGCTTGATTACGAACAAACCTCCATCCAGCCCGGCAGTAACGCCGGCGATCTGGTGAACGATTTCATCCGCGAAGAAGGCAGGGAATTCGATCTGCTGCGCCTCTCCGGGCGCTTTACCTACGATACCCGCAACCGGGCGATCCTCCCCGACCGGGGCACGCGGCACCGGTTTCGCTCGGAGCTGGGTCTGCCCGCCTTCGGCGGCAGTGCGGTAAATTTCTACAAGGTGGATTATCGTGCCGACTGGTTTATCCCCATCGGGGAGAAATACACCCTGCGGCTCCAGAGCGATATGGGCTACGGGGGCGGTTACGGAGGCACCAGTCGGTTGCCTTTCTTCGAGCATTTCTACCTGGGCGGGCCGCGTTCGTTACGCGGCTTCGAGGAGAATACCGTGGGCCGCCTGGACGCGAATCGGAATGCCTTGGGCGGCAACCTGAAGCTGTTCGGCAGTACCGAGTTAATCCTGCCGCTGCCGTTTCTTGAGGATATCCAGCAGCTGCGCGTCACCTCGTTCTTCGATTTCGGCAACGTCTATGATCTTGAGGAGGAATCGCTGGATCTGGGGCAGTTGCGCTACTCGGTGGGCCTGAGCGGGATCTGGATCTCTCCCGTGGGCATCCTGAGTCTGAGCCTGGCATCGCCGATCGGCAGTAAAAGCGGCGACCGAACGCAGGGGTTTCAGTTTACCTTTGGGACTTCGTTTTAAGGAGGATAAAAGAGTTTGAATCTGAAGGCATCGCATGTTTTTTCCCTGTTGTTGACGGCGTTTCTGGTCACGCCGGCGGCAGCGGAAGATTACCGGATCGGGGTGGTCGATCTGATACGCATCCTGGAGGGTTCTCCCCAGGCGGCCGAGGCGCGCGAGCGGATCGAGAAAGAATTCGCGTCCAAGGAACAGGAGGTGACGGCGTCGCAGCGGCGGTTGCGCGAGATGGAAGACAAGCTGGCCAAGGACAGCGCCGTGATGACGGAAGCCGACCGGCGCGAACTCGAGCGGCAGGTGATCTCCAAGCGCAGGGAGATCAACCGTCTCCAGGAGGAGTACCGGGAAGACCTGAGTTACCGCCGCAACGAGGAACTGTCCAAGATCCAAAAGACCATTCGGGAGGTCATCCAGGGCATTGCTCAGGACCAGGGCTACGACCTGATCCTGGGCGAGGGACTGATCTACGTGGATTCCAAGCTGGATATCACCGATGCCGTACTGAAGAAATTGGAACAGAACCGAGCCGAGGAAGAAAAGCGCCGCGGGCAAGAGGGCGCCGCGGAAGACGGCGAAGAGGCGGAGTAGAGCAATGGTCTGCACGACCTTGGGCGAACTGAGCCGCCGCATCGGCGCCAATTTGCGAGGCGACCCGGGGCGCGGGATTAAGGGTGTGGCCACTCTGGATGCGGCCGGGGAGGGTGAACTCTCTTTCCTTGCCAACCGGGCCTACAAGCGGCACCTGGCGAATACCCGGGCAGCGGCTGTGATCCTGGCGCCGCGGGATGCGCCCGACTGTCCGGTGGACGCCCTGGTTACCGCGGAACCCTACCTGGGCTACGCGCGCGCCGCTCAATTCTTGTTCCCCGTTCCTGCCGTGCGGAGCGGTATCGCCTCCAGCGCCGAGATCGCAGGCGATGCGCGGATCGATCTCACCGCTTATGTGGGGCCGCGCACCGTGGTCGGGGCAGGAGCCCGCATCGGTGCGCGCGCCTGCCTGGGGCCGGGCTGTATCGTCGGCCCCCGGGTCGAGGTCGGCGCCGATACCCGGCTGATGGCCAATGTCACGTTGCTGGAGGGGACCCGGATCGGCGGCGGCGGACTGTTCCACCCGGGCGCCGTGATCGCTGCCGAAGGCTTCGGCTTCGCCTGTGACAAAGGCACCTGGATCAAGATTCCGCAGTTGGGGGGCGTGACCATCGGAGACAACGTCGAGATCGGCGCCAACACCACGATTGCCCGCGGCACCCTGCGTGACACGGTCATCGGGGACGGCGTGAAGATCGACAACCAAGTGCAGATTGGGCACAATGTCCGCATCGGCGCCAACACCATCATCGCGGGTTGCGTCGGTATCGCCGGTAGTGCCCGGATCGGCAGGGATTGCCGGATCGGAGGGGGCTGTGCGGTGAATAGCTACGCGGAGATTGCCGACGGAGTTTTTCTGGCGGGTCGGACGGCGGTGCATCGCTCGATCTCCAGGGCCGGCGCTTATGCCTCTGGCACCATGGTGACGGACCTGGCGACCTGGCGGCGCAACGCCGTGTGGATGCAGCATTTGCACCAGTCGTTGCGTGACATGCAGGAGCGTATCGCTGCCCTGGAGGCTCGCGCAAGGCGGGGTGCGGGAGGCGCGCAATGAACACTACCCTGGAGGAGTGCCAGCAAATGTCTCTCGGCGTCGAGGAGATCGAAAAACTGGTGCATCACCGTTATCCGTTCCTGTTCATTGACAAGGTGATCGGCTGCCAGCACGGCAAGTACCTGCAAGCGATCAAAAGCGTTACCGCGACCGAACCCTTCTTCCAGGGCCACTTCCCCGGCCGGCCCATTATGCCCGGGGTGCTCATCGTCGAGGCGATGGCGCAGGCCGCCGGCGTGCTGATCTCGCTGTCCTTCCGCGACCAACTGGCGGTGGGCGATAGCCCCCCCCTCTACTACCTGGTAGGCATAGACAAGGTGCGCATCTCCCGGCCGGTGGTCCCCGGCGACCGGCTGTTGTTGGAGGTGCGCGTCGAGCGCATCCGGAGCCGGCTGTGCATCTTTTCCACCTCGGCGAGCGTGGACGGGGAGACAGTCGCCACCGCTGAACTGAGGAGTACCTTCTCCGAGAGAGGCGGCAGTTGATCCACCCGTCGGCGATCGTTCACCCGGATGCCCGCATCGCCGAAAGCGCCTCCATAGGGCCGTACGCGGTCATTGAGGAGGGAGTGGAGATCGGCGCCGGTACGCGCGTCGATCCCTTTACCGTGATTCGCGGTCCCACCCGGATAGGCCGCGACAATCGCGTTCACCAGTTCTGTTCCCTGGGAGACGACCCGCAGGATAAAAAATACCGGCCGGGCGAACATTCGGAACTGCTGATCGGCACCGGCAACGTGATCCGCGAATATTGCTCGATCAACCGCGGCACCGCCGCCGGCGGCGGCCGCACCATGATCGGAGACGGCAATTGGATCATGGCCAATGTCCATATTGCCCATGACTGCATCGTCGGCAACCAGGGCGTATTCGCCAATCATGCCACCTTGGCTGGCCATGCCGTCGTCGAGGACCACGTGACCCTGGGCGGGTTCACGGGGGTGCGGCAATTCTGCCGCATCGGCGCCTACGGCTTCACCGCCGCCTTTTCTTTGGTTAACCGCGATATCCCCCCCTACTTGAGCGTATCCGGGAACAAGGCGCACCCCATGGGACTCAATCAGGAGGGCCTGCACCGACACGGTTTCGAGGCAGAGCGGATTGCTACGCTGAAGAAGGCCTACCGACTGTTGTACCGCGAGGGATTGCGCTTGTGCGAGGCCCTGGAGCGGCTGGACGAATTGGCCTCGTCGTCGGGTTCCGACGATGTGGCCAACCTGACGAAGTTCATCCGCGCCTGCGATCGCCCTATCCGCTGATCCCGGCTTCCGTTTTGCATTCGTCTTCCGTACGCACCCGGTTTGCCCCCAGTCCCACCGGCGCCCTGCACCTCGGCGGCGTGCGCACGGCGCTGTTTTCCTGGTTGCATGCCCGCAATCGGGGCGGCCGCTTCCTGTTGCGTATCGAAGACACGGACCGCGCCCGCAACAGCGAGGGCGCGGTGGCTTCGTTGCGCGACGGCCTGGCTTGGCTGGGTCTGGACGCCGACGAGGAACCGGTGCGGCAGAGCCGCCGTCTGCAACGCTACCGCGAGGCGGTCGCCGGATTGCTGGAGGCGGGCCGCGCCTACCGCTGCTACTGTACGCGGCAAGAGTTGGAAGCCATGCGCGCCGCCGCCCGTGCCGAGGGCCGCAAGCCGCGTTACGACGGCCGTTGCCGCGACCGCCAGATGCCGCCGCCCGGCGGCGCGCCGTCGCCGGCGATCCGTTTCCGCAGTCCGCGCGACGGCCGGCTCAAGATAGCGGATATGGTGCAGGGCAGTGTCGCCTTCGACAACGCCGAGTTGGACGACCTGGTTATCGCCCGCTCGGACGGCAGCCCCACCTACCACCTGACCGTGGTCGTGGACGACCGCGACATGGGGATCACCGACGTGATCCGCGGCGACGACCACCTCAACAATACCCCCAGGCAACTGCACTTGATCGAGGCGCTGGGGGCGGCGGCGCCGCGCTACGCCCACGTACCGATGATCCTGGGGCCGGACGGCAACCGGCTGTCCAAGCGCCACGATGCCGGCGACGTGCTGCAATATCGGCGGCAGGGCTACCTGCCGGAGGCTTTGCTCAACTATCTGGCGCGGCTTGGTTGGTCCCGCGGCGACCGTGAACTGTTTCGTTTGGGCGAACTCGTGGAGCATTTCGACATAGGCGCGGTCAGCCGGGCGGCGGCGCGCTTCGACCCGGACAAGATGCGCTGGTGCAACCAGCAGCACATGCTGCGCCGTTGCCCCGGCGATCTGGCCGGGGGGCTGCGCGCCCAACTGCTGTCCCTGGGCGTTACCGCCGCCGGTATCGCCGCCGGCCCCGAGCTGCGGCACCTGGCCGAAGTGCAGCGCGAACGACATCCCACGTTGCGGGAAATGGCGCGGGCCAGCCTGGCGTATTACCGCGCCCCGGAAGGCTACGAACCGCGCGCCGCCGTCCGCTTTCTGCAACCGGCGGCGTTGCCCCCGCTACAGGAACTCCGCCGCCGTCTGGGCGGCCTGGCATCGTGGCGCGCCGCGGCCATCGGCAAGGAGGTGGAGGAGGTGGCCGCCCGGCATTCGCTGCCGTTGGGCAAGGTCGCGCAACCGGTGCGGGTTGCCGTCTGCGGAACGCCGGTCTCGCCCCCGATTGACGTCACCTTGGAACTGCTGGGCCGCCGCCGCACGCTGGCGCGCCTGTGGCGCGGTATCGCTTGTATTGAGCGGCAGGCGACGGCGACGGCGGGAAAGGAAGAGGCGAAGGAGCAGGTCTGAACGCGCTTGCCAAGTCTGACGCGCTTGTCTGTGCGGTCTGCGGCAGCGCGGCTACCAGGGCAGCGTCTCGCCATTGGCATGGCGGAATTCGCCGCTGTGTTCCAGGCTCATCGCGTCCATGCGGGCGATGAGGCCGGCGGCCGCCTCGTCGGGCGGAATGCCCTGGCCTCCGGTCAATTCGGTCGCCACCATGCCCGGGTGCAGCAACGCCACCGCGATGCCGCGCCCGCGCAGGTCCCGCGCCAGGCTGACCCCGGCCATGTTCACGGCCGCCTTGGAGAGCCGGTAGCCGTAGTAGCCGCCGGAGGAATTGTCCGCTATGGAGCCCATGCGGCTGGTTATGATCGCCACCCGGGCGCCTCGCTTCAGTTGCGGCAACAGTGCCAGGGTCACCCGCAACGGTCCCAGGACGTTGACCTCGAACTGCCGGCGCGCCCGCTCGAAGTCCAGGTTATCCACGCCGTCCGCATACATGATCCCGGCATTGTTGACCAGCAGGTCCAGCGTTACGCCGTCCAGCGCCCGGGCCAGGAGCCGCGCTCCCTCGTCGTTGCTCACGTCCGCCCCCGTTATCGCCCGTATGCCCAGCGCATCCAATTCCGGCGAGGACTTGCGGCAGGCCGCGATCGCCTCGTCGCCGCGCCCGTGCAGCTGGCGGCACAGCTCCAGGCCGATGCCCCTGTTGCCGCCGGTTACCAGTACGGTGGCCACCGCTTGCTACCTTTCCCGCTCCCGTATATATACCGACTTGGGGCCCTGCGGATGGGCGCCTTCCTTGACCCGTTCCTGAATATCGAATAACTCGATTGCCCTCACCAGCTCGCCCAGCTTCAGGTAGCCGTAGTTGCGCGGGTCGAATTCCGGCGCCCGTTTGACGATGATCTGCCCCACCTCCCCCAGGTATGCCCAGCCGTCGTCGTCGGAGACCGATTCCACCGCGCTGTGCAACAGGGTCACGAGTTTCTCGTCCTGTATCAACTGTTCGGAGGTCTTCGGCTTGGTAATGTTGCTCCAGTCGCCCTTGGGTATTTCCAGCACGTCGGTGAACAGGAACTTATCGCAGGCGGATACGAAGGCCTTCGGCGTGCCTCGTTTGCCGATCCCGTACACGACCATGCCGGACTCCCGGAGCCGCGACGCCAGCCGCGTGAAGTCGCTGTCGCTGGATACCAGGCAGAAACCGTCGAAGCGATTGGTGTAGAGCAGGTCCATCGCGTCTATGATCAGGGCGCTGTCGGTGGAGTTCTTGCCGGCGGTGTAGGAAAATTGCTGGAACGGATGCAGCGCGTATTTCAGCAGCGCCTTCTTCCATTCCCCCAGATACGGGGAAGTCCAGTTGCCGTAAACGCGCTTGGTGTTGGCGGTGCCGTATCTGGAGATCTCTTCCAGCAGCGGGCCCATGAGAGACGCCTGGGTATTTTCCGCATCAATCAGGATAGCCAGTCTTTGCGCCTTTTCGTTCGCCATCTTCTTTAGCGCCAGCCCCGTTCCGCGGTTTCGGGCGCTATTTTGTCCTGTTTTTCGTGCCGGGGGGCCGCCGGCAGCCCCCTGTTATTCCTGGAAAGCCCTTACCAGGGTGGAAAAATCGTTTCTCCCCGGGCGGATATAGCGCCGAAAGCCCTCCTCATCCACATACAAGCAATCATATACGATTTTCCGTTGCGCGTCATTCCGCTGCGCCTCGGTTGCGTCTTCGCACCACTGCTTCAGCCGATCCATTTGCGGCGACACATCCTCGTCCACCCGGCCCTTGGTTTCCACCACATAAATTTCCGATGGAGATTTTTTGACCAGAAAATCCGGGGTGTAGTTGGAAATATCGCCGTTGGCTTTGACGTAATCCAGGCGCAATCCCACGGCGAAATAGTTTTTCGCGTAGGAGACGATATCGTTGCAGCTCTCCAAAAATTCCGCGAACTTCAACTCCAGCGAACCGTCGCCGATGATTTTATTGAACACGCTCTTTCGCGGCACGACAAACCCCTGTTGCTTGACCACAAACGGGCGCGTTTCCGCGACCTTGATGTAATCGAGAATCTCCGCGCCGCCTTTATCGCGCGCGATGAGCGCGCCGATTCCCCGCTTGAATGTCTCCATAATCGTTTTCGCCACCTCCGGTTCGGACAAATTGCGCCAGGTATTGCGATCCTCCAAATCAACCGGGGCCTCGAACAAATCGTCGCGGATAAAGGTCTTCATCTTTTCATAGACCACATCATAAACGCTGGCCAGATGCAGTTCTTTGACGATTGCGCGGCTGAAGTATCCTACGACGGAACGGTAATCCGACACATTGAAGGAATTCAGCTTCGTTGCATGGCTTACTTCGCCCGTGACCGTGTATTGAAAAACTATGTTGCGTCGCTCCTCCTCGCCAAAGGACCGGTACGGCATTTTCGAATGCTCGAAAGTCCTGCTGTCCAGTTTGCGGAGAGCACCGTATTCCCAGTAGATCCTGGGCGACAACTTCGGGATCTCGATATCCATTGCCTTGATGTCTTTGTTCGGGTTGTCCTTGTCCACTTCGATCACCAGCGGCGTCTTGGCTTCGCTGTCCGCGCCCATCGGTTTTCGCTCAAGCCGGACGCCTTCCTTTTCTATGGACTCCACAAACTTCATAAACGCCTCGGTGCCGATAACGCTCAGCGTCTCATCGGCATCGAATTCCAGGTACATCCGGCGCAGGCCGCGCCCCAGGGTTTGCTCCGGCAGGATATTGCTCTTCGCGGAATAGGCGCGCAACCCGACTATGGTAGTGACATTGCGTACATCCCAGCCTTCTTTCAACACCAGCACGGAGACGACTGCCTTATACGGGCTTTTCCCGCTGTCAATGCTGTTGGCTTGCCTACGCAGTTTCTCCAGCTCCTCTTTCTTTTTGCCGGTGCCGGCTTCATAAAACTCCCCGTTCTTTTTGGTGTGAATAACCAACACCGCATCCCTCAATTCAGGATAGGCATTCTCCAGATATTCCGCCACCTCGTCGCAGTTCCTGGTATCGTCGGTCATCACGAACAGAATGGATTTTTCTCCCATCTTGTCGTGTTCGGCGGATGCCTTCTTCCATTCCGCCACGCCAAGGTTCAGATAGTCGGCGTATTTCTCCGAAAACTTCGCGCTGGGCGCTTCTTGCAACTTGCTGCGGCTTTCGCTGTCGGGAACCACCGGGTGCTTGACCACATTTTGCGCGATGGCTTCCACCAGCGGATAGTCGGTCACCGTCTGCGCGAAAATCGCGCCGTTGTCGTGCCGGGGCGTGGCCGTGGTATCCACCTGCAATGCCAGCCCGCCGCCTTTTTGCTTCAGTTTGTTGTGAATGTCCTCAATGGACTTGAACCACGCCATTTTCGGGTCGTGGATGTGATGCGCCTCGTCGTTGAACACCGCCAGCTCGTCTATGTCGCGCACGATGTCGCCGAGGTCCACCTTGGAATCCGTGGTCGCGCCGGTGGGCTTTTTGCCGAGAAAATATTCGCTGGCGTCGTCGTCATCCGCCGAAGGCAGGCGTTCATCGCCGGCATAAACGCGGTGGATATTGCTGAGAAAGATATTGCCGACGGGACCGGCGGCACGCACCTCGTCCTGCAAATGCACCGTCAGTTGAAAATCATCCCGCCAGTTGCGCCCCGCATGGCCATTCTCCGGCAGCACCGGGTCGGCATGAAAAATCCGCAGGCCGTCAAAATCCTTTTTCAGGCGGTCCAGCACGATGATATTCGGCGCGATGACGAGAAAGTTGCGCGCCAGTTTGGAGTCCGCCTCGTAGCGTTTGTGAAAATAACACCACGCCAGCGCCAGACTCAACGCCTTGGTCTTGCCGCTGCCAGTGGCCATTTTGACCACAAAGCGCAGCCAGTCCTCGTCAAACTGGCCGGGGGTAATCGCGCCGGAAGAATCGAAGCGCATCAGGTCGAACTTGTCCTTCACGCCCGCCACTTCGTACAGATAAACGATGGTCTCGATCGCTTCCCGCTGGGCGAAGTAATATCGGAACGGGCCAGGCACCGGGTCCGCCTGCAACCGCGCCGTGCCGAACCACCAGTCCAGCAAAGCGGCGGTGGTCCGAGACACCTCCCGGTAACCCTCATCGCGCCACGCCTTCACCGCCATGCGCAATTTTTCCACCAGCGGCGGCAACTTGCCCCAGAGCCTATCGCCTTTGTCGGGCGACCAACGGGCGTCGGGGGCGAGAACCACGTGGGGGGATTGGGGAAAGTCAGGGGGCAGGGGCATTACCGGCGTCTCAGCATCTTTCTATTGGCGGTCAGAACTTGGATTCCTTGCCCTGAAAAATCACCGTCATCCGTAATCAGCGTCAGGCGTTCTCTTTTGCAGATCGCGGCTATAATTTGATCGTTAAAATCGGATTCGCCTTTCGCATATTCATCAATCAGCGCATTGATTGCCAGCGTATCAAAACCGCTTCCTATCCGTTTGCAGTGCCTCAATATCCTCTTCGTTACGTCTGCAATCTCATTGGCAACGGGCTTAAATTGCTCGCTTTGACGAAATTTCTTGAAATTCTTGTATTTTCTTTTTGTGAGTTTAAATTGCCTTCTCGCATAGGTGTTAATAAACTCCGAAACAACCAGAACATCGATATAAATCCGGCTTTCCGCTTTAAGTATCCTGTTTAATGTCCAGGAGTAAATCTTTGACTTTAGCTCTCCCGGCTTGTTTTGACCAAAAAGAAAAATCCAGATATTAGTATCAAAGAAAAGCCTGTCTGCGGATTTGAAATTATAGTTGGAAACCTCGATTGGCTTGGTGGGCACCTTGCTTTACTCCTGTGCCTCATGAATTGCCTGGTCGAATTTTTTCGGATCCTTGAAGTATTGCTTGGCGGTATCAACCACTCGCTTTAGCAGCACCAAATCATCGGCCTCCATATCTCTGACCTCCAGCGACTGGCGAATTGTCTTCTCGCTGAACTTCCCGTATAACTGACCCACCGCCGCATTCAGAAAAGCGGAAGTCAAGGTTGTAACATTGCGAAAGGAAAGCGTCGCGCTGCCCTCTGCATTCAGGATGGCGGCAAGACGTTTGTGTACCTTCTCTCCGTCATCGGAAGCAACACACAAAGGGTTGCCTACGATTTCAAATACGGATACATTAACTTTCTTTTTCATAACTTCCTCCTAAAAGATACTTCCCTCGGTTAGTTCGCTTTCGAGCGCATAGGATTGAGTATCCGCAGCATTGATCTCCAAACAGACCGCCGTTCCAGGAAAGGGGTGGTCCAGCTTTGCCTTTGCGGTGTTGCTTGATTGGCGCCGCCAGTATCCGGCATCCGAAACAATCTGAATGCTCCCTCTATTCAGATCAACAAACTCGCAGAGCAATTTTAATCCCAACCCGCCAGGTATCTTTTTCCGCTTGGTCGTGTTCCCGGCCCGGGTCGCCCAGTCAATGGCCTCTTCCGGTTCCAGTTCAAGTTCCTCGTACCGTCTTACATTTTCCTGGATACCAACCCCAAGATCAACCAACGTAAAATCAAGGGTTCCCCGACGAGGAAAGAACTGCCCGCAGCTGAAAATCCCCAATTCCGTGCGTGAGTGCAGCACGGCGTTGCTGAATATCTCGAAAATACTCTCTCGAAATTTTTTCAGCAGTCCGGGGGACATGTCAGGCATTTCGGAACGACGGATAAATTCTTCTTCAATGTAGGCAGAGAAATACCGCTCATCTTCCACATCGAAACGTTTGTAGGAAATGGTTGTTCCGTAAGTATCCGGGACCTTTTCATGTCCGTAGTGACTTAGAAAGCCGTTCTTTGAAAGAATGGCTTTAACTGTGGTGGGTATATTTATCAAGTTCACTTCATTCAAATTGTGCCTCAAACGATACAGTAACGCGCCAAGCGCCGCGCACATATCGGCATCCAACCAGCTTGTTCTTCCCATGTCTATTTCCACATCATTAATATAGCAACCTTTCGTTTGTTTGTGGAGCGATACCAGACTTTCAAAGCCCTGTTGATTGTGTTCGATGGCCGACAGGCGGGTCTTCATATCGTTATCCTCAGAATCCGCATTGTATCATTCCCGAAAATATCCCGCTTCCTGCTGGGCGAAGCAATAGCGGAACGAGTCGTGGAGCGAGTCCTCCTGCAAACGCGCCGTGCCGAACCACCAGTCCAGCAAAGCGGCGGTGGTCCGCGACACCTCCCGGTAGCCGCCATCGCGCCACTCCTTGACCGCCACGCGCAATTTCTCCACCAGCGGCGGCAACTTGTCCCAGGACATATCGCCTTTGTCGGGCGACCAACGGGCGTCGGGGACGAGAATCTCGTGGGGGGATTGGGGGAAGTCAGGAGGCAGGGGCATTAAGGTTGCCCCTGATTGCGATTGGGATTCTCTGGCGGTGGCCGATACCCGTAAATAGTCAGTAGAAGTTCAGAGTCGTCTATCAACCGGTATTTCGGATCGCGCCCACTGAGTTTTTTACTCTCTTCCATAATAATAGGCACTCCTTCCCCTCGCCGTTCCAGATAAAACCTGCGGGATAAATGCTCGTTCTCGAATCCAATATTGCAGCGACTTAACAGGCTGGCCAGCAATTCGTTCCTCGTAGCCTGGCGCAAATGGATGCTCTCGACGGAAACGGTGTTCGGCAATGCGCCAGGAGAATATATCTCCATGCGATCGTCAAACATGAAAAAACGAATTTTAGAGCCATGAACGGAATAGTCCCGATGCGCCGCCGCATTGACAATGGCCTCAAAAACAACCCGCTCGCTGAATTGCGGCCTCTCTTCCCGATAGGGGCGTTTAATGGCGGAAATAAATTGATTCTTGTTATAGAAATGCATGGCCTCATCAATTTGATTGTTCAAGGGGCCGGTAATTTGTTTCGCGTCTATTTGGTAGTTGGCATCTTTTCTTATTCCTCTATAGCGTACCGCTTCAATAAAGGCGCCAGGCAGAAATCTCTCCGGTTCTTTATTACACATCAGAATCCCACCGACAGAGGCGGATTTCTTTCCTTGAGCCTCCACCAACAAACGACATTTGATTAAGGCCTCCTCTCCAGGCTCCTCGGATCTCTCTACCAGCGGTTTCCAGAGTTCGCTTTCCAAGTCATCGGCAGATGAATCCGGCACTGCTTGCTCATCGAACCGAATAAGCATCGCTTGACTGCGTTGCTGCATCAAACGTGCCAAAATATCGGGAGACATTTCGCGTTTGCTACTGCCCTGTCTGCGAAAATACCCGCCTGGACTCCGGTGCACCCACAAACTTCTCGGAATATTCACCAACAAGAGCGGACAATCCTCGCCACTTAATCCGGGGAATATGCTTTTCTCCGTATAGACGTTGACTGGCGGCTTTATAACATCATTGCACAGTTCAACTATATCCTTTTCAAGGATATCGAGTTGTTCTTTTGCAAGCCCCGTAACTTCTCTGTCGTCATTGATGCCAAATACCAAAGATCCCCCCGATGAATTGGCAAAAGCGGCTATCTCATCAGCCAATCTGTTCCGCTGTTCCTGTGCTTTTCCTTTCCGCGCAATTTCACCGCTTTTGAATTCAATAGTGGAACCTTCTCCAAGACTTAGTTTTTTCCTGATCTCCTCAGTAATCTCAGCCATGCCGATCACCTTCAAATATGTATTCTGTATGTATGGGAATCGAACTTCCGCCACCGAGCGCCGGACCATTGCCAATTAGAATTCATATCTTCACCCCCCCAATCCGCATAGTATCATTCCCGAAAATATCCCGTTTCCTGCTGGGCGAAGTAATAGCGGAACGAGTCGTGAAGCGAGTCCTCCTGCAAACGCGCCAGCCGAACCACCAGTCCAGCAAAGCGGCGGTGGTCCGCGACACCTCCCGGTAACCGCCATCGCGCCACTCCTTAACCGCCACGTGCAATTTCTCCACCAGCGGCGGCAACTTGTCCCAGAACCTATTGCCGTTGTCCGGCGACCAACGAGCGTCGGGGGCAAGAATCTCGTAGGGGCAGGTAGGGAAGTCAGGGGGGAGGGGCATTATGAACGACTCGGCGTATCGTTGTCCGCTATAATTTCTTCGATGATTTTCTTCATTCCATTCGGTCGATGCTTGCCTTGCTGCATTTCAGAAAGAATTAAGTTTCGAAAAGGGATGTATCGAATACCAATTCGCTCTCTCTCTTTTTTGCAAAAACACTTAAGAATGTTTCTGCCATTAAATTTTGTAATCCAGTCACCAGAATAAAGATATCTTTGATATTCATCTCTTTTCTTTTTGTAAAACTCCATTACATTATCTTTTGATAATCTCTCATTAGAGAGCCCATTGATTCTATCAAAAGAGGAAGAAACTGAATCAAACAATCCATCTATGTTTGAGTGATTCCCTGAATTAAAACTAATTGATTTGGACACTTCTTTGTAAATATATTGCCTTGTTTCATGCAAAGCATGAAACTCCAACGATTCTTTTGCACAAGCCTGCAAAATATCTCTCACTTGATTTGCTGAGTAGCGCTGAGATTTAGTAGCAGATTTATTAATCGTTTTAGTGATGTAATTGAAATCTAAAAGGTAATTTTCTATATGATACGCATCCCAGCTACGCTGATTTATATTGGTGAAAAAGCTTTCAGCGAAATCTCTGTCTGTTATCGAATAAACCTTGAATGGTAAAATGCCTTCTGCAAGAGCATTATCTAATATGTCGTGAAGGCTGGATACGGCTTTCTTATTACCTGCACTTATTGTATTAGCATGTAGCCCTATTTCCGGGAAAAGTGTCTTTGTCATGATTGCGTCAAAATCTGCGTCATTTCCTTTTATGCTACCTTCAAAAATAATTAGTTTTCCGTTAGGGATATAGGTGGCTGCATCGCCAACTAGGTTGATAATAGTAGAAGTTATTTCATCAGTACTTGATATTGACGAAACTTGGCTGGAACCAGAAGGAACATTAATGTGAGGAGACATGTGAAATACCGAAAAGTTTTCTTGATTTACTGAGCCTCTAATCAAAGAATCGGAATGGGTAATAAGCCATATCTGGTTATCAAGAGCAATTCCTATATGTTCGTGATAAAAAACAGGCAATTCTTTTATCATCCGAGGATTCAGGTGTAATTCTGGTTCGTCTATTAGCAATACAGAATGTTTAGGAGTATCTTTAACAAGACGCAGATAGCCATACAATACCTCTTTTTCTCCAGAACTCAAATCATCCAAATCATGTTCTTTTCCATCTTGGATTTTTACTGGAAATGCAAGGGTGCCACCTAGAGTTGGAACAATACCTTTAAACTCTTTTCCTGGAATGAAAACGTTGAATAAAGTTCTCAAAGAGTTGGCCAAGCTGGTGCGTTTATTTTTTTCATTTGCATCACCCTGAGCTGCTGATGCTATAAGATCTTTTACATATGAAGAAGCCAATTCTTGTTTTATATTCGCATATTTGTTTCTATAGTTGTATAGAGCAGATTGTTTCATTTTTTGTTCACTTTCCACTTCTATATTAAAATTGACCGTGTTAAAAATTTCTCTTGCATAATCTCTATGCGGCCCATGATAATCTATAACTCCTATTTTGACAGGCATATAAATGGTGAAAATCATTTGTAAAGTTTGTGATTTAGGTTGTTCATAAAAAGAGTTGTTCCCTTGTGTACGAAAGGTTACTTTATCGAATATTTTCTCTATTTCGATCTCCCTACAATACTCTTTTTGCAAATCATTAATTGTCTGAATGTTTTGTTGGATCACAGTTTGATCTTCGAACGTTATAAATTTATGGTTGGTACGGGATCCTCTATGTTGCTGCCTATAATACTTTTCCAACACAAACTCTCTCGCCAAATCACTCGCATGAGATTTAATATAGATTTTTTCATTCTGAGATAATTCTATTTCCCATTGTACTTCAATCGGCTGATTTATATCATGGGATATCTTCCTGATTCCATCAGCACCAATATTGCTTTGAAATTCTTCAAATAATAAGTTATATTCATCGTCACGAAGGTAGCCTCCACATGACGACTTTATCAGTCTAATAGCGTCAAAAATGCAGGATTTGCCGCAACCATTGAGTCCAGCTATCACGACAACGTCCTGCAAATCGTTAAGTTCTGCATAACGAATTGCCTTAAAATTTCGTATTCTCAGCATTCGAATCTTCATATCTTCACCTCCAGAATTCGCATTGTATCATTGCCGAAGATATCTACCACCTTGACCGCTAATTTCCGCGGCCCGGGGGCGCAGTCGTGGAACGCGCTGCTCAACTCCAGCGTCCGGTTTTTCCGGGTGCGAAAGGACTGCCACTCGTTCTCGAACACAAAATCCCCGCTCTCTTTTTCCACGATTTTGCCGTCGTTACCGCGTACGCGGACGATTTCCGGTTTGCTTTCGAAGTCGAAGTCCACCGCCCAGTAGTCAATCCAGTCGGTCCAGTGTTTGGTTAGAACCTCGCGCTGATCGCCGCCGTTGCCGCGGGTGATTCTTACAATCCGCCCGGCGTCGGCGATCACTTTGCTTTTGCCAACTTTCAGATTCGCCAGCGCCTCCCGCCCCGCGTCCTGCGAGTAATAAACCGAAAAATCGGTCAGCCGCACCGCCACCTTGTTCTTTTTCTTGATCGCTTCGGCATCAATGTAAGATACATCGTGAAACACGATTTCCCCTCTTTCTACGGCGCGTTTGTCGAACACCTCCGCCGGAATGTACTTGGGCGCGAGATCTACGCCTTTGCTTTTGGCGTCGTCCTGGGTTTTGGGGAACATGCCCATTTCGAATTCAAAGGCAAGAATGTCCGCGCGGGTGATTTTTTTACGCAGGCATTCGGCGATGACTTCCTCCGCGAACAGGCGCGTCACCGGCAGGTTGATGGGGCCGATGGCCACCATGCGCCCGGCTTTTTTGCCGTGGAACACGCCGGACTGCTCCACCGCTTGCGCCGAATAGGCGTGCAGGATTAAGCGCTGGTAGTCGCGCGACCTGCGGGCGATTTGTTGCCGCTGTTGTTCGTCGCTGAGGTTCGGATTCACGCCGATGTAGTGCTGGCGCTCGTATTTGCCGAGGTTGAGAATGGCGAAAGCGCGGTATTTTTCGCCGCTCTTTTTCAGTTCGCGCTGCGCGCCAATCATGCGTTTGCGCGTGGTGTGGATGGCGAATTTGCCGAGGTCGGAGACGAGCCATTTGCGGTTTAACTTTTCCGCCACGGCGGCCATGGTGCCGGAGCCGCAGAAAAAGTCGGCGATGAGGTCGCCTTCGTTGCTGGAGGCTTTAATGATGCGTTCTACCAACCTTTCCGGCTTTTGAGTCGGGTAGCCGAGCAACTCACCTCCAATGTTGAGCATTGGAATTCGCCAAACGCTGTTAACCAACTTATCCTTTGCCTCGATGTAAATAATCTTTCCATTTTCGTCCCTCACCACGTCGGCTTTTTTGGTTGTTGGGTTGAATTTTCTTTTCGGCTGTTTTTTCGTAGAGCCGTCCTCGAACGGTTCTCTTTGTTGATTCCACACATAGGAACCCCCTCCTTTTGCGAAATTAAAAATCACATCATGCACTTGATGAAATTTCTTCGATTTGGCTTTCAGCCCGGAATTCGGGTAAAACCAAATTATCTCATTCCTGAAATTGTCCTTGCCGAAAATTTCATCCAAAACCAGTCGCAGATATGCACTGACCCGCCAATCACAATGCACATAAATGCTGCCGTCATCGGCGAGCAAATCGCGCATCAGAATCAACCGCTCATAAATCATGGCGATAAACGAGTCCGCGCCCTTGCCCCAGGTGTCGCGGTAGGCGATTTGCTCCAGCACATTCGGCTTCTTGGTGAAGGTCTCGCCGCCATCACCGCCGCCGATTTCAATGTCCATTGAAAAATCCGCGCCCACATCAAACGGCGGGTCGATGTAAACCAACTTCAACCCGCCGGCCAGTTCAATCTCCTCGCGCAACGGCCCGTTCTTCAGCGAAGACAAAACCAGTTTGTTGTCGCCCCAGATGAGTTTGTTAACCCATCCCGCCCGCTGCCGCCCGCGCTCGTCAAAAATCCCCGCCTGCGACGGCTCGGCCACCCCGCCCCCGGCCGCCTCCGCCCGCGGCTCGTCCACCTGCTCAATGGTCTGAAACGGCAACGCCACACTGCTCACCTCCCGGCTCTTGCCGTTCCAAACCAACTCCACCTCCCGCTTGTCGGCAAACAACCGAAACCGAAACCCCTCCGGCAACGGCTTGTCGGCCTCAATCAGTTTGATGAGGTCACGCTTTTCGTTGTCGGTCAGGGGCATGGGGCGATAAGGGCATTGGTGGAGTTGGGTATCTATTAGAGCATTAAGGGCGGCGAATGGCAACCGCCCCTCTTGCCACCAGAAAAAGGGCTTTTGCGTCAGCCGAAATTAAAACTGCCACCCCACTTCCTGCATGAACTTTTCGGGATGCACGTGACGAATACCGAAATGCTCACAAACATTTGGGATTTTGATTTTGGGCGTGTTTTTGCCCACATCCAAAACCTCAGTTGTTACCACAACCCCTCCCATTGCCCACGCTTTGGCAATAACGAAAGGATCCGCCGCAGGATATCCTTTGAGTATCTGTTTGTTTCTGACCAAACCTTGGCGGAATCTTGAAATGGCCAAAATCTCGACAACCCTGCTCTGCTCAGCATGCTTAGGAGCAGTAAAGATATGCTTGTGGTTTTTTATCCAGTCAAGCAGGTGATCCTGGTGGCCTTCATAACGCACCAACTCATTCTGCACCTCCTTCACAGATGAGATTACGTTTTGGGAAACCGCCGCATCCATTCTTTTCCAAAACGAGGGAAAAGTCCCGGGATAGTAGACGCGACTGTCAACGAAAAAGTTTGTGTCCAGCACGTAGTGCATGATTCTTACCCTTCCAAGGCATAGCTCTCGAGCGTATCCAGGGATTTGGTTTTAACCCCTAAATACTCAGCGAGCTCGCGCTTGTTAATTTTCTGCTGGTAATACTGCTGAAAAGCAGTGTGCAGGTATTTTTCCCCCAAATAGGACCGCAGAGTGGCGTAATAGTCGCCTCCTCCCGTGGACAGGTTTTTCGGTGGAGGCTTGCCGCCCCATGCTTTTACCCTGCTCTCATACTCTTCGCTTGTGACAAGATTCTTGTCACGGTAACGGCGCAAAATCACCTCACGGCTGACTTTGTATTGGTTCGCCAGTTTTTCTATATGCCGGTCATCCGGGTTGCGCACATCGGCGGAAAATCCACGGTCGGGAACCAGCATTGCGCTCGCAAAAGCGTTGCAAAACACTTCCTCCCGCTTATAGGGATTGCTTAATTTAGGCATTGCGGACTGGCGCATATCAACACCGCCCTTGCCCCTGAGCAGGTGCGCCAGTTCGTGAAACAGGGTGAAAATCTGGCGTGTTTTGGGCCTGCTGTTGTTGACATAAACGACAGGAAACTGCTTGTCGTGAAGACAAAAACCGCAGTAGCCTTCTTCACCGAAAGCGGCCTTGAAAATCCACAGGCCGCACTCTTCAAGCGCACGCCGCCATGCTTTGAGCGCGTCATCGTCGCTTTCCCAGGCAAATTGATTTTGCAACGAAATGCCCATGTATTCGCGCACCCGGGCAGCCAAGCGGGCAACCGATACATTGTCATTGGCTTTGATGTCCTCAAATATTTTTTTCTCCGAGGGATTAACCTCGCCCAATAGTTCACGCAGATTTATCTGCATGAACAACCCATCGCGAACAAGAAAGCGCATTCGGGTGGGAATTTCTTCCGCGTAACCTTCGGGCAGAGAACGAAATTTTTCCTTGGGCCCCGGTTCCGCTGGAGGAGAAGGAAAGAAAAATACGGCGATTGGACGCCGAAGCATTTTGGCAATCCTTTCCAGTTGCGGATAGGTGGGCGCACTATCGCCAGATTCCCACTCGGCGATGGTTTCCGCGGATACGCTTTTAACTTTCAATTTGACCGCTACGTCCTCCGGGGACATGCCGGCGGTTTCTCTTGCCCAAAGCAAGACCTCAGGCGTTATTTTGACTTGGCTTCCCATGACTCATAGAGAGTTTGGCGATCGGTTTTACCAGCGCGCCGGGTTTGGCGATGTTGACCGTGACTTCTGCGCCCGCTTTTTCCTGGCGTACCGGCAGGATTGAGTCTTCGTTCCAGCGTTCCCCAACTGCCGTGAAGGCAAATAGCCTGCGTGCCGGGGCGTTCGGCAAGGATGCGGCGGATGAGTTCTTTCGAGGCGGCGTCAGGCACGCGACGATTATACGGCAAACGCCAGGCGATTCGCGCGCAGGCGCCGGGGCAGGGCGGTTTATCCCAGCGCGGCGCTTGTGTTGGGTCGCAGGGCTCATGGGGAGGGCTCTTTCATTGCTAAAGAAGCCACATGGTAGAATCCGCGCCCCCGGGAGTTGATGTCCTTTATTTGCATGTCGGCTTTCTTTTTTCTGGCTGCCAGGGGTCCGGAATGTTGCTGGTATCGCGCACCTAATGAAAGTCAACTTTCCTTATCTGATTTTTGCTTGGGAAATACTTATAAATCAACAACTTAAAATTGCACCTAAAAAAGCAGGCTGTGAGGAGGCGGCTTTTTTGTCTCATATTTTGCGTTCTGTGAGGCGCTGCCGGCTTAGCATCTCGCGGATGAGACGCTAAGCGTCTTTCGCCTCGCGGGGGATTTCCGGCGGCCAGGGCTGTGCCGGGCGCCGGGGAAAGTGCGCCGCCCGGCCCCTTGCCGGGAGCGTGGCATATATGGACACGGCGCGGTTGGCAATTCACAATGCCCCTTTTTTCGGCGCGGGAGACGGAGATGAATGCGGAAGACGCTACCCTGGAACTGGCGATGGAGTTGATCCGGCGGCCCTCCGTTACCCCCGAGGACGGCGGCTGCCAGGAGTTGATCGGCACCCGCTTGCGGGCCATGGGCTGCGAGCTCACCTCCCTGCCCTTCGCCGATGTCTCCAATCTCTGGGCGACGCATGGCGAGGGCGCGCCCCTGCTGGCGCTGGTGGGCCATACGGACGTGGTGCCGCCCGGGCCGGCGGCGGCCTGGAGCGAGCGGCCCTTCGTGCCCCGGCTGCGCGACGGCAAGCTGTACGGGCGCGGCGCCGCCGACATGAAGGGCGGGGTCGCGGCCATGGTGACGGCAATGGAGCGCTTTTTGCGGCGGCGCCCGCGCCATGCCGGCACGGTGGCCCTGCTGCTGACCAGCGACGAGGAGGGGCCGGCATTGCACGGCATCCGGCGGGTGGCGGAGTGGCTGCGCGAGCGCAAGCTGTTGCCGGATTACTGCCTGGTGGGGGAGCCTTCCAGCGAACGGCGCCTGGGGGACGTCATCAAGCATGGCCGCCGCGGTTCCCTGAGCGGCCGCCTGCGGGTGCAGGGACGGCAGTGCCACATCGCCTATCCGGAGCGCGGCGTCAACCCGATCCATGCCGCGCTGCCGGCCCTGGCCGAGTTGTGCGGCATGGTGTGGGAGGAGGGGGACGGCGGCGACTTCCCCCCGACCCAGTTCCAGGTCTCCAACCTGCGGGCGGGCACCGGGGCGGAAAACGTGATCCCCGGCCACTTGGAGGCGCTGTTCAACTTTCGCTATTCGCCGGCGCTGTCGCGGGAGGAAATGCAGCGGCGGTTGCAGGCGGTGCTGGACGCGCATGGACTGCGCTACGAACTGGAGTGGCACCGCGGCGGCGACCCCTTCCTGACCCGCGGCGGGCGGCTGCTGGACGCCGTGCGGGAGGCGCTGCGGGAGACAGCCGGCGTGGAATGCAGCCTGTCCACCGGGGGCGGGACTTCGGACGGGCGCTTCCTCGCGCCGCTGGGGGCGGAGGTGCTGGAACTGGGGACGACGGGCGACACCATCCACGAGGTGGACGAATACGTGCCCGCCGAAGAGTTGCCCCTGCTTTCGGAGATCTACGAAGGCGTATTGCGCCGGCTGTTGGCCGCGCCCGCGGCGGCCGGGGCTTCCGTTGCCCCGGCGTCTTGAGCGGGCAATGGAGCGGCTTTAATCGGGGCGCCTTAGCCTGAGCGGGCCAGAGAGGGGTATTGTTGCGCGAGTCCCCTCTGTAAGCGTTAAGCGCTGCGGGACGCGCCAGGGTATGGATCGCGCAATTTCATCTCCCGGCTTGGGCGGTCACACCATCACGGCGGTCACGGAAGGGGCGCTGCTTTTGGGGTCGCTCTGGAATCCCTGCACCAACAGGACGAAGTCGCCGGGGTCGGCCAGGGACTGTTCCTGCGCCAGGCGCCGGGTCAGTGCCACCGCGTCCGCTGTCTCCTCAGGCTCGATCTCCAGCGGAATGATGCCCCAGTGCAGCACCATCTGCCGCCGCACTTGCGCGTCGCCGGCGATGGCGAGTATCGGCGCCGCCGGGCGGACGGCGCTCATGGTGGCGGCGGACATGCCGGTGCGCGACAGGACCACGATGGCATGAACCTTCAGGTCCCGGGCCAGCATGGCGGTGATGTGGGCGATGGCGTCGCCGATGCGCGCCCGTTCGCCGGGGGCGACCAGGAAGGGGTTGTCCACGTCCCCCTGGCGCCACAGATGGGCCTCCGTTTGGCGGGCGATGCGGTCCATGATCCGCACCGCCTCCACGGGATATTCGCCGATGGCGGTTTCGCCGGAGAGCATGAGCGCGTCCGCGCCCTCGTTCACGGCGTGCGCGACATCGCTTACCTCGGCGCGCGTCGGGCGCGCACTGCGGATCATGGATTCCAGCATCTGGGTGGCGACGATCACCGATTTGCACTTGCGCCGCGCCCGGCGGATCAATTCGTTCTGGGCCATGGGCACCTGTTCCGGGAGCAGCTCTACGCCCAGGTCGCCGCGGGCGACCATGATTCCGTCGGCGCTGTCGAGGATGGAATCGGCGTTCTCCAGGGCCGGGGCGCGCTCGATCTTGGCGATGATGCCGGTCTTGCCGCCCTGTTTTCGCACCAGGGCGCGCAGTTGCTCTATGTCTTCCGCCCGTCTCACGAAGGAGAGGGCCAGGAAGTCCGCTCCGGCCTCCAGGGCGAAGCAGGCGTCTTCGCGGTCCTTTGCGGTGATGCAGGGCGCGGAGACCGCCGCTCCGGGAATGTTGATGCCGTTGTGATCGCGCAGTTCGCCGCCGCGCGTCACGGCGCATTCGATCTCGGTGCCGGAGACCGCGCGCACCTCGAGTTCCAGCAGGCCGTCTTTGAGCATGATGCGGCTGCCCGGCCGTACATCGGCGGCGAGACGCTGGTATTGCGATGGGATCAGACCCGGTGCTCCGGTTACCTGGCGCGTGGTGACGGTTGCGCTCTCTCCTTCCCGCAGGCGGATGCCGCCGTCTCGAAAGGCGCCGGTGCGGATGCGCGGCCCGCAGAGATCGACCAGCACCGCTACCGTGGTGCCTCGGCGCGCCGCCGCCTCGCGAATGCGGCGGTAAGTGCGCCGGTGGAAGTCGCGGTCGCCGTGCGACATGTTGAGGCGAAAGACGGCAACCCCGGCCTCGATCAGCCGCTCCAGTGCCTTTGCGTCGCCGGTGGCGGGGCCGACGGTGGCGACGATTTTCGTGCGCCTGCGTTTCAGCAGGCTGAATTCGGTAGTAATGGGCATGGTCCCGTTTCTTTCGCGTCGGCGGCTCCGAGTCTCTCATTCATTGCGCCCGGCGCGCGCCCCGGGCGCCCGGAGGGCGGGCGGCCCTTGCCGCGCCCTGCGCCTTCGGGCATGGCCTCAGAGTGCGCGACGGTCCGTAAAGGCGCGCGCCAGGGTGTGGGCGTCCAGATATTCCAGTTCGCCGCCCGCCGGCACGCCCTGGGCGATGCGGGTCGTGCGCACGCGCTGGCCGGCGATGCCGGCCAACATCTCGCGGATGTAGTGGGCAGTGGCCTCTCCCTCCACGGTGGCGTTGGTGGCGAGGATCACTTCCTCCACCGGTTCCTGCCGCACCCGTTCGGCCAGTGCCTCCAGGCCGAGTTCCGAGGGGCCCACCCCGTCCAGCGGCGACAGGTGTCCCATCAGCACGAAGTAACTGCCCCTATAGCCGGATTCCTCGATGACGGGGACGTCCGCGGGGCTTTCCACCACGCACAGCAGGGCCTGGTCGCGCTGGCCGCTGGAGCATAGCGTGCAGTGCCGGGATTCGCTGAAACTGCGGCAGCGCTCGCAGTGGTTGATTTGTTTGGACGCCGCGGCCAGGGCCTCCGACAGGCGGCGGGCGCCCTCCCGGTTCCGTTGCAACAGGTGGTAGGCGATCCGCTGGGCGGACTTCTTGCCGATCCCCGGCATGCAGCACAGGGCCTCTACGAGTTCGGCGAGCAACGGTGAACCGGGCGCCATGGCTAGAAAGGCATGTTGTCCCGCGACGGCATCAAGCCGCCGGTCAGCGCGCCGAGCTTGTCCTTCAGGGAGCGGTCCAGGCGGCGCAGGGCGTCGTTGACCGCCGCCGCCACCAGGTCTTCCAGCATCTGCTTGTCTTCTTGCAGCAGTTGCTTCTCGATCTCCACCTTCTCCACCTCGCGCCTGCCGTTTATGGTTACCTTGACCATGCCGGTGCCCGACTCGCCCCGGACGGTGATTTGGCCCAGGTCCTTGCGGATCTTCTCGAACTGCTTGATGAAATTGCCAAAGCCTTCCATCATTGCTCCGTTTTTTTCGGTTCCCGCCGCGGCCGTATCGAGTCCGGCTGCAAAGTGGCCTCGAATGTCTCCTGCAACGAGCGCACGACGGGGTCCTGCCGGCATGCTTCCTCGGTCGCGTCTCCTCCCCGCTGCCGCGGCGGGTTGCCGTTGCCCGTTGCGGGCGCCGTGCCTTCTTTGCGAACTGCCGCGGGCGCGGTTTCGGGCGCCGCTTCCGCGATCTGCTCGATGCGCAGCCCCTTCAGGGGCGGGTCGGCGACTTTGATAATGGCCTGTTCCAGCCGTTGCCGGCGCCTTTCGCTGAGCAGGGCGGTGCCGCCGGCAGGCAGGTGCAGGATCAGGATGTCCTGCTGCCGCCCGCCGGGCGAGCAGTGCAGGGCAAGCTGTCGCACGCTGCCCTCAAGTCCGGCGCGCTCGATCAAGGCCAGCCATTCCGCGGCGGGTCCCGTAGTGGGCGTCTCCGGTACCGCTGGCGCCGTCGGCGCCGCTTGCGTTTGCGGCGCCGCTGGCGCCGTCGTGCCGGCCGGGGCTGCCGTGCCGGTCCGGGTCGTCGCGCCGGTCCCGGCCGGGACGGCGGCCGTCTCCGGCTCGGGCCGGAAGGCGAATATGCGGATCAGGCAGATCTCGAAGCCGGCGGCGGGGTCCGGGGCCAGGGCCAGGTCGCGGCGTCCGGTCAGTGCAATCTGGTACAGGAGCTGCGTCTCTTCCGGGGATATTTTGCCGGCAAAGGCGGCGGCGCGCTCCAGCTCCCGCTCTTTGCCTACCTCGGGCACGGCCTGGCAAACGGAGATCTCCTGCAACAGGCTCAGCAGCTCCGATAGCAGCGCGTCGAAGTCCGGCTGGTACCTGGCGATCCGCTGGCTCTGCCGCAGCAGGGCGGGGCCATCCCGGTCAATCGCCGCCGTCAGCAGGGCGTCCAACTCGGCGCCGGGGACGGTGCCGAGCATCTGCTGCACTTGTTTTTCCTGCAGCGCGCCGCCGCCGTCGGTGATGGCCTGGTCGAGGAGGCTGAGGGCATCGCGCAGGCTGCCGTCCGCGGCGACGGCCAGCAGCGGCAGCGAGGGCACCTCGAAGGCGACCCCCTCCGCCTCCAGGATGCGGGCCAGCTGTCGCGCGATCTCGTCCCGGCCCAGGCGGCGCAAGCCGAATTGCATACAGCGGGACAGGATTGTGACCGGGATGCGCTTGGGCTCGGTCGTGGCCAAAAGGAACTTGACGTGCTCGGGCGGCTCTTCCAGCACCTTGAGCAGGGCGTTGAAACTGTGGTTGGAGAACATGTGCACCTCGTCAATCAGATACACCTTGTAGCGTCCGGCGACGGGGGCGTAAGGCACGTTCTCCATCAGTTCCCGGGTCTCTTCCACCTTGGCCCGCGAAGCGGCATCCACCTCGATGAGGTCTATGCAGCGGCCTGCGTCAATCTCGTTGCAGCTGCGGCATTCGCCGCAGGGCTGGGCGCTCAGCTTCGTCTCGCAATTGAGGCACTTGGCCAGGATGCGGGCCAAGGTCGTCTTGCCGACGCCGCGGGTACCGGTGAACAGGTAGGCGTGGTGCAGTTGTTCTTTGGCCAGCGAGTTGCGCAGGACGCGCAGAATATGCTCCTGGCCGACGACTTCGTCGAAGTTTTTCGGCCGCCACTTCCGTGCCAGTACCTGGTAACTCATTGCTTGGTGCCGCGCATGTCCGCGCCCGATCCCGATGCCGCGCCCGGCGTCGCGGGCGGGAGCGGCCTGGTATGCTTTTGACCGCCTTGCCCTTGTGCCGTGGCGCCTTGGCGCCATGGTATCATAATCGCCGGAAGGCGGCGGGGAGTGCCGCGGAGCGCGGCTTTTTTCGTGCCCCGCTTCGCTCCCTGTTGCGCCGCCGGCCCACCGACGCGATGCACGACCGCGATGCACGACAATCAGCAGTTGCCAGAATTGCCGGCCCGGCCCGGCCCGGCGGACGAAGCCTACCAGCGGCGCGCCCTGCGAGGCGTGTCCCGCACCTTTGCCCTGGTCATTCCTCAGTTGCCGCCGGACTTGGCGCGGGTGGTGGGCAACGCCTATCTGCTGTGCCGTATCGCCGACATCATCGAGGACGATGGCGCCCTGGCGGCTCCCGCCCGGCGGGAATTCGCCGAGCGCCTGATCGCCCTGGTCGGCGGCGCGGACGATGCCGCCGGCTTCGCCCGCGACCTCGGCGCCTGCATGTCGCCGGGCGCGCCCGCGGACGAGCGAGCCCTGATCGCGCATACCCCGGCGGTGCTGCGCATTACCGGCAGTTTCCCCCCGCCGCGGCGGCGCGCCCTGCGGCGCTGCATCAGCATCATGGCGCCCGGCATGGTGCGCTACCAAGCGCGCAAGGGGAGGCACGGTCTGGCCGATCTTGAGGCCATGAACGACTACTGCTACCACGTGGCGGGCGTGGTGGGCGAGATGCTCACCGAATTGTTCTGCCACCACTCCGAGGCGATCGCGCGCCACCGCGGGGAACTGATGCGCCTGTCCGTTTCCTTCGGCCAGGGTTTGCAGATGACCAACATCTTGAAGGATGTCTGGGAGGACTGGAAACGCGGCGCCTGCTGGTTGCCGTGCGCGGTCTTTCGCAAGGCAAGTTACGATCTGTCCCGGCTGCATCCCGGGGAGACGGAGGCCGGCTACCGCCGCGGGCTGGGTTGGCTGATTGGCTTGGCCCGGCAACACCTGGAGGACGCCCTGAGCTATACCCTGTTGATCCCGTCGCGGGAGCGGGGGATACGCCGGTTCTGCCTGTGGGCCCTGGGCATGGCGGTGCTGACCTTGCGCCGGATTGACGGCAATCGCAGCTTTTGCAGCGGCCAGGAGGTGAAGATCCCGCGCCGCGGCGTGTACGGCACGATGCTGGTGACCGGGGCGCTGGCCGGCAGCGACCGGGCCTTGCGGCGGCTCTTTGCCGCCGCCGCCCGCTCCCTGCCGTCGCCAGGGGAGGCGGAGGTCCTGTTCCCCGGCTCCGGTACGGCCGGCGCCAAGCCGTGAACCGCGGCGGGCCGTCACCGGCGGCGCTGCTGAGCGATCCCGGGCATTTCCTCGCCCTGGGGGCAGGGCTGGGGCTTAGCCCGGTCCTGCCGGGGACGCTGGGCAGCCTGTGGGCGTTGCCGCTGCATCTGTGGTTGCGTACCTGGACGTGGTGGGGGCAGGCGCTGGCGTTGGCGGCATTGTTCCTCGCCGGTATCTGGCTGTGCGGTCGCACGGCCGCCGCCCTGGGCCGCTCCGACCCGGGCGCCGTGGTTTGGGACGAGACGGTAGGCTGCCTGCTGGCGTTGGCTGCCGCCGGACCGGGGTGGTGGGAGCTGGGCGCCGCCTTCCTCCTGTTCCGCCTGTTCGACATCGTCAAGCCCTGGCCGATCCGTTGGCTGGAGCGGCGCCTGGCGGGCGGCCTGGGCATCATGTTGGACGATGTGGCCGCGGCCGCCGCCGCCGCCGCCTGCCTGGCGCTCTGGCGCTATTTCCCGGTCTGAGCCGCCCCGTTTCGGCGCGGCGGTAGTGGCGCGCCCGTCCGCCAGTTGTATATAATTCCCTGATAACAACAGGCCCCCATCCGGGGCGCGGTACGCGCAACTGTATGTACAACCGTATGGGAGCGGTTAAAGGAACCTGGGATGCGGATGCGAAAAACTTTTCTATTTTTCTTATTCATGCCGTCCGGGGCGTCGCGGTCTGCCCGCGCCCCTGCCCGCACAGTTTTGTCGCCCGTACTCGCGGCCCTGCTCGCGGCCCTTGCGTCGGCGGCGCCGACTGTCGCCGGCGCGGAACAGGTCTATAAGTACCTGGACCGCGGCGGGCGGGTCCTGTTCACGGATCGCCCGCCCCAGGACAAGGGGATGCGCCTGGCCGGGGTGTGGACCTGGAAGGGTTGGCGCCTGTCCCAGTGGGACGCCTCCCGCTGGCGCCGGAACCGCGCCCGTTTTCTGCAGCCGATCGATGACACGGCCCTGCAGCACGGGGTTTCCCGCGCCTTGCTGCACGCCGTGATTGATGCCGAATCGGGCTACGATCCGCATGCCGTTTCCTCTGCCGGCGCCGTCGGGCTGATGCAGTTGATGCCGTTGACGGCGCGACGCTACGGGGTCTCCGACCGTCGCGACCCGTTCCAGAACCTGCAGGGCGGCACCCGCTACCTGCGGGATCTCATCGCGCTCTTCGGCGGCGATCTGACGCTGGCGGTCGCCGCCTACAATGCCGGCGAGAACGCGGTGATCCGCTATGGGCGTACGGTGCCGCCGTACCGGGAGACCCAGCGGTACGTGGGCAAGGTGCTGGGCTCCTACCGCAAGTTGCGTCTGCAATATCCTGACCCGTTAGTCGGTAATCAGTAGTCAGCAGTCAGTCAGCTGCCGGCAAGCGCTTGCGGTCTGGCGGCCGCAAAGATGCGCCAGGCGGGCTGCCGAAACATTTCTGGATTCGCCCCCGCAATTCGAGGCCCCCGCTTGCCGCGGTTGCCGTTCCTCCGCGCAATGGTCTTGTGCCCCTGTTGCGCCCGCGGAGTATTGTGTCTCCGAATGAAGCCCCGGCCATTTTCCGAGCGCCAGGCGCCAATCGTTGGCGCCGCCCGCATCTGGTTGCGATCGGTGCCCCCAGCAGGGAGAATAGCGGCGTTGTGAGCGAGGCCAACCCCGTTCTTTCTCCTGCCGCCGGCCCCGAAGAGGGCGGCCTGGACCGCGCTCTGCGCCCGCGGCTGTTGCGCGATTACATCGGCCAGCCTTCCCTGCACGAGCAGATGGAGGTGTTCATCGGCGCGGCCCGCAAGCGCGGCGAACCGCTGGATCATTTGTTGCTCTGTGGCCCGCCGGGACTGGGGAAGACCACGCTGGCTTACATCGTCGGCCACGAGATGGGAGTGGGTCTGCGCCAAACCTCGGGGCCGGTGCTGGAGCGCCCCGGCGACCTGGCCGCGATGCTGACCAATCTGGAGGAGCGCGACGTGCTGTTTATAGACGAGATGCACCGCCTGAGTCCGGTGGTGGAGGAGGTGCTCTATCCTGCCATGGAAGATTTCCGCATAGACATTATGATCGGCGAGGGCCCCGCCGCGCGCGCCATCCGGCTGGACGTGCCGCCGTTCACCCTGATCGGGGCCACCACCCGCGCCGGTCTGCTGACCTCGCCGTTGCGCGACCGCTTCGGCATCGTGCAGCGCCTGGAGTTCTATGGGACGGAAGAGCTGGCCCGCATCGTGCGCCGCTCGGCAGGTATCCTGGGGGTCGCGGTGGAGGATGACGGCGCTGTGGAGATCGCGCGGCGCGCCCGCGGCACGCCGCGCATCGCCAACCGGCTCTTGCGGCGCGCCCGCGATTATGCCGAGGTGCGCGGCGACGGCCGGGTAACGCGGGACGGCGCCCGGGCGGCCCTGGACCTGTTGAAGGTGGATGCCCACGGTCTGGACGAGATGGACCGCCGCTTTCTCAGCATGATCATAGAGAAATTCGACGGTGGACCGGTGGGGATTGACAGTCTCGCCGCGTCGCTCAACGAGGAGCGCGATACCCTGGAGGACGTGGTCGAACCCTACCTGTTGCAGCAGGGCTTTTTAGCACGGACGCACCGCGGCCGGATCGCGACCCGCCTCGCCTGGCAGCGGCTCGGGTTGCCAGGGCCGAACGGCGGCGGGGATGCGCCACGGTTGTTTCCCGAACAGTAGCGTTGATCCTGGCCTCCCTCGCTTTGCCCGCGCCCGCGTCGGCGCCCGGTCCCGGTGCCCGCCTCCGCGCCCGCGCTTGCCCCCGCGCTTGCCTCCAGGTTTGTCATGAGCGCTGACCTGTCTTTTCTGCAACTGATCGCCGAGGCCAGCCTCCTGGTGCAGCTGGTCATGTTGCTGCTGCTTGCCGCCTCGGTCGTTTCCTGGACGATGATTTTTCGCAAGCACAAGGTGTTGCGGATGGCGGGCCAGGACGCAAGCCGTTTCGAGGGCGTCTTTTGGTCGGCGAAGGACCTGAACCCTCTGTATCATCGGATCAGCGCTTCGCGCTTGCAGTCCACCGGCATGGAGGCCGTCTTCGAGGCCGGCTTCAGCGAGTTCGCGCGGCTGCGCGAGCAGCCCGGGATCGAGCCCATGGCCGTCGTCGAGGGCGCGCAGCGGGCCATGCGGGTGGCGCTGACCCGCGAGGAGGACTTCCTGGAGACGCACCTGACTTTTCTGGCCACGGTAGGCTCCACCAGTCCCTACATCGGTCTGTTCGGCACGGTGTGGGGAATCATGAACAGCTTTCGCGCCCTGGGCAACGTGCAGCACGCCACGATCGCCATGGTGGCGCCCGGCATTTCCGAGGCGCTGATCGCCACCGCCATGGGATTATTTGCCGCTATCCCGGCGGTGATTGCCTATAACCGCTTCGTCAACGATGTGGAACGGCTGGTCAGCCGTTATAACGCTTTCGTGGACGAGTTTTCCTCCATCTTGCAGCGTTACGCCCACTCCTGAGCCGCATATGCCCAGTTCCAGCCGCAGGCGCCCCATGGCGGAGATCAATGTGGTTCCCTACATAGACGTGATGTTGGTGCTGTTGGTGATCTTTATGATTACCGCGCCGCTGCTGAGCCAGGGGGTGCGGGTGGAATTGCCCGGCGTCGCCTCCGAGCCTTTGCCGCCCGGCAAGCACGAGCCGGTGATCGTCACGGTGGATGTGGAGGGGCGGTATTATGTCAATTATGGCGATGCTCAGGACCAGCCGATCCCGGCGGAGCAACTGGTGAACCGCATCGGCGCCCTGCTGCGCCACCGCCCCGGCACTCCCTTCTATGTTCGCGGCGATGGCCGAGTGCAGTATGCGCGCGTCGTCGAGGTCATGGCCTTGTTGCAGGGGGCAGGGGTGCCGAGCGTCGGGCTGGTGACGGAGCCGCCGGAGCGCGGGGGAGGTTGAACCTGCACCGGGGGGACGGCCTGCTGTTGCCGGCACTGTATGCCTTGCTGGTGCACGGCGCGCTGGCCGTGCTGCTGACGCTGGGTTTTCGTCCCGCGTCCATTCGCGTACCGCCGCCGCCGACGCCCAGCCGCATGGTGCAAGCGGTGTCCGTGGATGCCAAAGAAGTCGAGCAGGAGTTGCAGCGCCTGCAAGAGATTGAGCGCCGCAAGCAGACGGAGGAGAAGCAACGGCAGCAACGGTTGCGCGAAGCCGAGAACAAGCGCAAGGCGGAGGAGCGGAAGCGCCGCGAGGCCGAGAACAAGCGCAAGGCGGAGGAACAGAAGCGCCGCGAGGCCGAGAGTAAGCGCAAGGCGGAGGAACAGAAGCACCGTGAAGCCGAGCGCCGCCGCAAGGCGGAGGAGGATAAGCGCCGCGAACTCGAGCGCCGCCGCAAGCAAGACGAGCAACGTGCCGCGCAACGCCAGCAGCAGCAGGAAGAGCAGCGCCGCGAAGAGCAGGCCCGCCTGGCCGAATTGCAGCGGCAACGGGTCGCCGAGGAAGATCGCAAGCGCAAGGCGGAGGAGGAACGCAAGCGCCTGGAACAGGAACAGGCGCGCCTTGAGGAAGAGCGCAAGCGCCTGGAGCAGGAGGCCGAGCGCCGCCGCAAAGAGCGCAAAGAGCGCGAAGAGATGGAGCGCAAGCGGCGCGAGGCCGAGCAGCGCCGCGGCGACCAGGAGCTGTTGCGGCAGTTGCAACAGTCGCTCTCCGAGCATATACGGAGCAACTTCAATATCACCGGCCTTGCCCGGGGACAGACTTGCAAATTGCGGGTGCGCCTGGCGGCGGACGGCGCAGTGATCGGCGTCGCCATAGCGAGCTCCAGCGGCGACCCGGTGTTTGACCGGCGCGCCGCGACCGCCGTGCAGAAATCCTCGCCGCTGCCGGTGCCGCGGGACGCGGCCGCCTTCGAGCGGCTCGGCCTGCAAGAGTTGACTTTTGTATTCGATCCTTGGCATTAAGGGCGCGATGAACCGCCGCCTACTTTTGCGCTTCGGCTTGCTGGCGTTGAGCGCCAACGCCGCGGCCCTGGAGATCGTGATAGATCAGGGGGTGGAGAGCGCCCTGCCGATCGCCATCGTCCCCTTCATGCCCCTGGAAGGCGCGTCTCTGGAGGGCGCGCCCCAGGCAGCGGGCGCCGCCTGGGACGAGCGCGACCCGGCGCGCGCGATCGCCGACGACTTGCGCTACAGCGGTCTGTTCGCGCCCATCCCGGTGGCCGACCTGCCCCAGTTGCCGCGCCGCTACCCGGAGGTGCGCTTCGCCGACTGGCGTCGGCTGGGCGTCGAGAACCTGTTGATCGGGAGCCTGGTGCCGGGCGCCGGGGAGGACGGCTTGAGCATCGAGTTCCATTTGGTTGACGTGTATAAAGAGTCCCGGATCATCGGTATGCGCCTGCCGGTTCAGTCCGGCCGGCTGCGCCAGGCCGCGCACCGGGTCAGCGACATCGTCTATGAGCAATTGACCGGGGAGCGCGGGCCTTTCTCCACCCGCATCGCCTATGTTGCCGATGCCGGGGCGGGGGCCGGGAATCGGCGCTACACGCTGCGGGTCGCCGACTACGACGGTCACGACCCGCGGGTCCTGCTGGCGAGTCCCGCCCCCCTGTTGTCGCTTGCCTGGTCTCCGGACGGCGGCCGGATCGCCTACGCATCCTTCGAGGGCAGCGGCTCCTCGATCTACCTGCAGGACGTCGCCACCGGCATTCGCCGCCGCGTCTCCGCCGCGCCCGGCATCAACAGCGCGCCGCGCTTCTCCCCCGACGGCAAGCGCTTGTGCATGACGCTGTCCAAGGACGGCAATCCGGAGGTTTATATCCTCCATGTGGAGAGCGCGCTGCTGCAACGGGTAACCGACCACCCGGCCATAGATACCGAGCCGGCATGGTCCCCGGACGGCGAGCGGCTGATCTTTACCTCCGACCGTAGCGGCAGCCCCCAGATCTACGAGATCGAATTGGCGGGCGGCGCCATTCGCCGCCTCACCTTCGAGGGCAAGTACAACGCCCGCGCCGAGTACTCCCCCGGCGACGGCCGCTACCTCGTCCTGGTGCACGGCATTGCGGGCGGAGAGCACCGCATCGCTTTGCATGACCGCGTCAGCGGCCGGCTGACGGCGCTCGCCGATTCCCGGATGGGCGAATCCCCGGGCTTTGCCCCCAACGGTCAACTCCTCCTCTATGCCGCCGATGGCGGCCTGCACACCATCCCCCTGAACGGCGAGCCGCGCCGCCGCCTGTCCGCGGGGCCGGGGGACCTGCGCGCCCCGGCCTGGGCGCCCTTTATGCACTGAT
>JAPPPX010000187.1 GCA_028817305.1 Gammaproteobacteria bacterium
GCGATCCCCTCGTCATCCGAGAACTCGCCCATCAGCGTGACGAGGTCGTCCTCGTCCACCGTCTGATCCGTTCCGGCGCTCGCCATCGGCATGGCGTTGGCGCCGTTCACCTGAATGCGGACCTCGTCCGTGGCGAACGCGCCGTGCTCGTCGGTGACCAGAATCTGGTAGTAGTAGAAAGTGGTCGCCACCAGACTGGTGGGCGCGGTGAAGGTGGGCCGCAAAATTGCGGGATTGCTCAGCGCCACCCTCGGCCCGCCATACTGCGTCCATTCGATGGTGTGCGAATCGCCGCCGTCACTTTGCAGGCTGCTTGCGCCCAGGGTGGTGGAAGCGCCTTCGGCCAGCTCTACATCGTCGCCGGCCAAAGAGCCGCTGCTGGGGCGCGGCGGGTTGTTGACGGCGAAGACGCCAACTTCCGCCAGCACCGGCTCCGAGGTGGCGCCCCCGCTGGTTACCGTAACCGCGAAGATCAAAGTTTCGGTGTACGGGGGCCGCGGCGCGGTGCCGGTGAGCGTGGCCGAAGTGGTATCGGTGAGGGTGGCCGGCGTGCCGCTGACCTGCCACCACTGCCAAGTGGGACTGCTGGCGGTGGTGGTGGCCGTCCGGCTGATCGAATTGCCCGCATTAACAACTAGAATGGTGGGAGCAGTGACCGTGGGCAGCAAGACCGTGGAGTCGGTGCCCTGCACCGTCACCGTCACCGTGTCTGCCTTGGTAAGCGAGCGCTGGGTGTTCAAGAGCCTGAACACCAGCAGCTGCCGCGCAGTCGTGGCCGCCGGCGCGGTGAAGGTTCGGCGCAGATGATTCACCACCATATTGGTGCTGCCCGGCGCGCAGGATTCCACACAGGGCGCGCTGAGGGTGACCGTGGGGCCGCCTACCTGCTCCCAGGTCCAATCCGTAGCCGAAGCCGGCCCCACCCTGGGGCCGCTGCCCACGCTGGCGCTGCCGTCCAGCGTAACCGCCGCGCCGCCCGCCACCGTTTGATCGGCCCCGGCATTGACGCCGAAGGGCGGCGGAAACGGCGGCTCCGGCTCCGACGGATTGTTGGCAACCACCACCTCCACCGTATCCGTCACGCTGCGCATGGCCCCGCCGGTTTCCGTCGCTTGCAGCTGGAAGGTGAGCGTCTCGGACTGCGCGGGCGCAGTGAGCGCGGGCGCAGTGAAGGTGGGCCGCAACGCCGTGGCGCTGCTGAGCGTGACCGTTGTGCCCCCCGTTTGCGACCACGCGATGGCGGGCGGCCCGCCATCGTCCCGGGCATATGCGCCCAGCAGCGCCACCCGCACCCCCGGCACAACCCGCTGGCTGCTGTCTCCGGCCTCCACAATCGGCATATCGTCATCCGCCGTGACGGTGACGGTGACCGTATCCGCCGCCGAAACCTGCGCGGCCCGCAAGACATTGCCGTCTTCGTCCCGGGTTTCGGGAACCGTGACCACCAGCTGGAAAACCAGCGTCGAGCTCGCGGCGATATCCGTGGAAAAGGAAACTACCGGGAAATTGGCCGACTGGTAGCTGCCCGCCGGGCCGCAACTGTCGCGCGCATCCGCCACGGTTCCCACAAAGGGCCCCACCGCGGTGCCGCTGGTCTGCGTCCAGCAGTATGCCAGCCGCTCGCCCTCCGGATCGCTGCTGCCCCTGCCGTCCAGCATCACCTGCGGCGTGGTGGCTTCGTTCACCGTCTGATCCGGCCCGGCCTCTGCCACCGGCGGCAGGTTGGGCGGCGGAGTCGTCGGCGGCGCAGGACCCACTGGCGCAGCGCCGGCATCCTCCACATTGATGGTGATGGTGTCCATGGCCGTCCGGTCGCCGGAATCCCGCGCCGTCACGCTGAAGTCCAGCGTGTAGTCCGCGTCGGCATACGGAGCGGTGAAGGTGGTCGTGTGACTGGCTATAGACCACGAGTAACTCGGCGTGGGGCCGGTGGTCTGCGTCAAAAGCAACCAGGTGGTGATGGGGTCACTGCCGCTGGCCGTGGCGGCGAGGATCACCGTATCGCCCTCGTTCACGGTTTGATCGGCCCCCAAATTTACCGTCAGCGTCTGCGCCCACCCCGCCGAGGGCGCCGCCGCCAGCCCCGCCGCCAGCGCCAGTCCCCAAACCGCGCGCCGCCGCGCCCGGCCCACAACCTTGCCCGCGGCCGCGGGCAACATATCGCTTTCGCTACTCATGATGTTCCCAGACTCCGTTTTGTTCGACCCCATTGCTCAATCTCCTCCCGGTACGCGGCCCGTTTTCCCGCTCATGCGGCATTCGGCGTATTGTACTCCAGAGAGGCCAGCGCCGGAACCGCAACTCTCCAAAGCCGATTTTTTCTTTGCAAATTAAGTATATAGGAAAACAACGCGGAGGGGCACTCGGCTCCCATAGGGGAAACCGCCGCCTATGCGCCCGCCTTCATCCGCTGGCCGGCATTTCGGCCCGCGCGGCGACAATTGCCGGCGGTTCTTCGGGCCCGCGTTCTTCGCCGCGCGGCAATTAGCCAGCACCTGCGCCAGCGGCCCCGCCCCCGCCGGCGCCCGGCGCGGGGGGTTTTATTTTTTGACTACGGTTTTTCTGAGCCGGCTGAAATTGCGCAGCATTTCCGCGAGGGCCTGGAGGACGACTTCCGGGTCCTGCCGATGTGCCCCGTACTCCATCCGATCCCAGACGACCGCGTAGCTTTTTTGCCGTTCCCCTTTTACTTTGAAGTATATGGGCCGCTGCAGCTTGAGCGTAAGGATGTAGGTTTCCCGGTGGATAGACAGGTGAATTTGCAGTTCTTCCCCAAATTTTGCGGTTTCTTCGATGCCGTGCTGCCTGAGAATTTCCCTGGTTTTTTCCTTGAGCTGCAAACCGGCAAGCGCAAAAGATTGGTTTTGCGCGTCTTTGCTGACGGGTACGATGGCAATGCGAATCCGGTCAGGGTTCTCCGTGGCGAGTCCGCTCACGAATTGCGCGTTGGCGTGGTTCGCGGCGAGAAGAAGCAGCGGGACAAAAAATTTTTTCATAACCGCGGGCGCGTTGGCAATGGGTTTTTTTATGCACACTCCGAAGCCATGGTAGCCGAAACGCCGTGCCGGCGCATCTCGACAAGCGGCCCGGAGTCCGGCATCCTTCGGGATTGCAGCCGATGTGGTGGAATTGGTAGACACGCTGTCTTGAGGGGGCAGTGGCGCAAGCCGTGCCGGTTCGAGTCCGGCCATCGGCACCACCGAACGCGGGAGACTATTTTGTGTCGCAAAAAGTCGCGCTGATCACTGGCATCACCGGCCAGGACGGTTCCTTTCTGACAGAACTGCTAATCGAGAAGGGCTATATCGTGCACGGCATCAAGCGCCGCAGCTCGCTGTTCAATACCCAACGCATCGATCACCTGTATCAGGACCGCCACATCGAGCATGCGAATCTTGTCTTACACTACGGCGACCTGACGGATTCTTCCAACCTTATCCGCATCGTGAAAGAGTGCCAGCCGGACGAGATGTACAACCTGGGCGCGCAGAGTCATGTGGCGGTGAGTTTCGAGATGCCGGAATACACGGCGGATGTGGACGCCCTGGGGGCGCTGCGCTTGCTGGAGGCCATTCGCTTCCTGGGGCTGGAGCGAAAAACCCGGTATTACCAGGCCTCGACTTCCGAGCTGTACGGCCTGGTACAGGAATCCCGGCAAAAGGAGAGTACGCCTTTTTATCCGCGCTCGCCCTACGGCGTGGCCAAATTGTACGCTCACTGGATCACCGTCAATTACCGGGAGGCTTACGGCATATTTGCCTGCAACGGCATCCTGTTCAATCATGAATCCAGCCGCCGCGGCGAGACTTTCGTCACCCGAAAGGTGACGCAGGCACTGGCGAATATATCCCAGGGCTTGCAGCCGTGCCTGTACATCGGCAACCTTGACGCGCGGCGGGACTGGGGACACGCCAAAGATTACGTGGAAATGCAGTGGCTGATGCTGCAACAAGACGAGCCCAGGGACTACGTCATCGCAACGGGCAGGCAAATCAGCATACGCGAGTTTATTGACATGACGGCGCAGTTGCTGGGCGTTACCCTGCGCTGGAAAGGCAAGGGCGCCGCCGAGGTCGGCGTGGTGGACAGCGTCGGCAAAGGCAAACTCAAGCCGGAGCAGCTCATGATCGGCCGGGGAGACCAGATCGTTCGGGTGGACCCAAACTATTACCGGCCCGCGGAAGTGGACTCCCTGCTCGGCGATCCGTCCCGGGCGCGCCGGGAACTGGGCTGGCAACCGACAACGACGCTTGAGGAAATGGTCGAGGAGATGCTCCGCCACGACTTGGACCAGGCGCGGCGCCTGGCGCTGCTCAAGTCCAGCGGCTTTACCGTTACGTTGCCAAAGGAATAAATAGAGAAATAAATCATGACGTCCGTATTCGTTGCCGGTCACAGGGGCATGGTCGGTTCGGCCGTCGCGCGGCGGCTGCAGGCCGATGGCGTACCCGTTATCACCGCTGACAGAAAGGGCGTTGAGCTAAGGGATCAGAAGGCCGTTGCCGGGTTTTTCGCCGCCGCAAAACCCGAAACGGTGGTGGTCGCCGCGGCCAAGGTCGGCGGCATTCATGCGAACCACGCCTACCCGGCGGAATTCATCTACGACAACTTGGCAATTGCCGGCAACCTCATTCATGCCGCGTGGCAGGCCGGGTGCGCGCGACTGCTCTTTCTGGGCAGCAGCTGCGTCTATCCCAAATTTGCCGGGCAACCCATAAAAGAGGAGGCCCTGCTAACCGGCGCGCTCGAGCCCACCAACGAACCCTACGCGCTTGCGAAGATTGCCGGGATCAAGCTCTGCGAATCCTACAACCGCCAGTACGGCGCCGATTTCCGCTCGCTGATGCCGACGAATCTCTACGGCATTGGCGACAACTTCCACCTGGAAAACAGCCATGTGGCGCCCGCGCTCATGCACAAGATGCATATGGCCAAAGAAACCGGAGCCGCCGAAGTGGCGATCTGGGGCTCCGGCAACGCCCGGCGGGAATTCCTGCATGTGGACGACCTTGCGGACGCCTGCGTTCATATCCTGAATCTCGATAAATCCGCGCTCGGCAACGTCACCGAACCCATGCGCTCGCACCTCAACGTGGGTACCGGAACCGATGTGACGATCAGGGAGCTGGCGGAAACCATCGCGGCCATTGTCGGTTACCGCGGCAAACTGCGCTACGATGCCAGCAAGCCGGACGGCGCGCCAAGGAGATTGCTGGACGTCTCCAGGATCGATGCGTTGGGCTGGCGGGCGCAAATCTCCCTGCAGGACGGGCTGCGCTCCACCTACGAGTGGTTTTTGGCGAATCGGGATTCGATTCGAGCGTAGGCGCCGCTCCGAAACGCCGGCAACCGGGATATCCGAAGTAGAACCAGTGCCAATGAATCGGCCGAATAAAAAATGCCTGGTGCTGACCACGGTCAACAAGCCGACCGAGGCGATACGCAAGTTTCTCAAGACCGGCTACGACGTAATCGTGGTCGGCGACCGCAAGACGCCCGGCGATTATCGCTCCCTCGATTGCGAGTTCCTCGATATAGACGCCCAGCGCAAGCAGTATCCGAAAATCAGCCGGCTGCTGCCCATGGACAGTTACTCGCGCAAAAACATAGGCTACTTGCACGCCATGCGAAACGGCTACGACGTCATCGCGGAAAGCGACGACGACAACATTCCATACGACGGCTGGGGAAGGCTGGACCATGCTTTTTCGCGCACGGTAGTGGCGCCGAAATATCCAAACCTTTACTCGCTGTTCACCGACGAACCGATCTGGCCGCGGGGCTTTCCGCTGGAAAAAATCCGCGCCGGAGAAAAAATTGTCATCGAGGACACGCCCCCTGGAACCCCCCCTGGAGAAAACGGCAAGCCGTTCGTCATCCAAAGTCTGGTGGACGGCGACCCTGACGTGGATGCCATCCACCGGCTGGTATTCGGGACCAGGGAAGAATTCCGATTCGGCCAGGGCGCCTACCTGCTGAACCGGGGCGTGCTGTCTCCCTTCAACACCCAGAATACGTTCTGGATTGACCGGCGGGCCTTTCCGTTCCTGTATCTCCCGGCGACGGTGAGCTTCCGTTCCTGCGACATCCTCAAGTCATTCGTCGCGCAGAACGGCATCTGGCAACGCGGCGGACGGCTTGCCTTCGTCGCCGCGTCCGCGCGCCAGCAACGCAACCCGCACGACCTGGCCGCCGACTTCCAATCGGAACTGCCGATATACCTGGGCTTCGACAAGACGATGCAGGCGCTGAGCAGCGCCAGGCTTCGCGGCAACGACGACGATCTGCGCGTCATGTACCGCGCGCTTTACCAGAGCGAGGTGGTGCAAGAACAAGAATTACGCATTGTTGACGAGTGGCTGGAGGCAACGACCCGCTGAGACGCCCGGCGAAATTGCCCTCGGCGACGAACGCCGCCGCGCGCTTGCTATGCGGGATTGTGGACGGGGTGGACACGGTGGACAGGGTGGACAGGGGGGCGCGGGAATGGCGGGATAAGAGGGCCGCGCTTGACGTTGCGCGTTAACGACCCCCCTTCCGTCTTGTCTTGTACAGGCGCCAGAGTTGCCGTAAAGCTTCCATTACCGCCTCTTTTTTCACCCGGTGGCTGGGGTTTAAATAGCGGATCGGCACCTCGGCATAATCGAAACGGTGCGCGTGGAAGCGAATTTCCGTCTGAAAAAACGGCCCTCGGGAATGAATGCCCGCCGCCAAGATCTCTTGCAGGGTCTTGCGGGTAAAGCACTGGAAGCCGCCGGTCATATCCGTTAATTTCGTTCCCAACAACAGATTCGCCAACACAGTGCCGCCTTTGCTGAGCAGCCGCCGTTTCACGGCGCTCCTTTCAAAGTATCCGCCGCCGGCAAAACGGGAACCGAACACGCAATCCCTGCCGGCGGCCATTTGCTCGAGAAAGCCGGCGATATCCCGAGGCTGATGACTAAAGCCGGCGTCTATCTCCAGGATCCAGTCGCAATCCGCCAGGATGGCTTCGCGATAGCCGCGCCGGTAAGCATCGGCAACCGAGCGATTCTCCGGCGCCCACACCAATCTTACCGGCCCCTGTGCCGCGTCCAGCGCGCGCGCGATGGCCAGCGTGTTGTCCGTACTCGCATGATCCAGGATAACGAAGAATTGCAGCCTCGCAAAATGAAAGCTGCCGCATACCGCCAATACTTCCTCGATAAACGCCTCGATCGTTTGTTCTTCGTTGGCGACAGGACAGACAATGCCCAATCGCTTGTCAGCGTACCGTTGCCGTTCCATCCCTGTCTCCATGCCCGCCGCGGGCCGCTAGCCCGGACACCGCGCGAGCGCCCCCGAGTGTAGGTTCGCGCCGGATTTTACCCTCACCCCAACCCTCTCCCGGAGGGAGAGGGGGAAGAGGCTCCCCCTCCTGCTTCCCTCTCCCTTTGGGAGAGGGACCGAGGGCGAGGGCGGAAAACGGCGCAGCTGCGAATTCGTCTCAGTGGAATCATGCACTTTGTTACCCTCTTCGCGCAATATCCAGGCTAGATAAAAAACCTGCTAAGGCCAATGCCAAGATACAGGTAGCAGGTAACCGGCACGTAGATGGCGATGGTCAAGCGGTCCAGATGCGCGCTCTCCAGCTTATGCACCAGCATAAACAGCGTCACCGGCTCTATAAAATAGCGCGGGCTGATAAAGCTATGCGGAAGCACGGCCAGGATTGCCACCGGGTAAAGCCAATAAAAATATCTGTGCCGCAAAGGGGTCGCGCACAGGCTGAAGCAAGCCCACAGCATCGGGATAAAAACGATCATTCGGAACCAAAGCTCCTGTCTCATCCACAGCAAAACGCGGTTGCGCAAATAGAACAGGCTTTCTTCCCCGCGGTTCCAAGCATGGTCCACCCAGAAGGTCGCCATATAGAAAACAAAGAATAGCACGCCGATGAACAGCCACATGGCGGGACGGCGGCGAATCATTGCCGCGATGCGAGGCAGGTTCCAGATATGCAGCGGCAGGAACAAGAAGAACAGCGTGAACAGCAACAGATAGACTTGCGTCGGATACGGGCGCCCCAGCTCATGTATGGTTAGATCTCCCGTCGAACTACCCAGCGCAACACCGCCATTCCAGTAAACGAATGCCAGAAATGCGAATCCGGCGAGTACAAACAGCCATAAGCGCGCAAAGCAGCGCAGCGCCGGCTGCCAGTCGCGCCGCGCCAGCTGCCCCCAAACGCCTTCCTGCCCCAGCGCAATCAACGCATAAAAGAGCGCCCAGACCACATTCGTCTGGCGCAGCAAAAGCGACAACAGAACCACCAATCCCGCCAGTTGATACCGGCGCTTCAGCGTCAGCAGCAAGGCGCCCAGCAAAAACAGCAACGAAGGAATCTCCGTATAGATCAAAAAGAAGAAATGAAAGACCAGAGGCGACAGGAAGAACAGCAGAGACAAACTGAAGCGGTTGGCCTTGCCCAATTCCCGGGCGCACAGGAAAAACAGAATAATTGCCGGGAAACACAGGAGCTGGCTAAGCGCGCGCACCATTGCCAGCGAATGGTCGCCCACGATCCATGCCATGGCGGCGACGATGGCATGATAGCCCGGCAACATGGCCAGTTTCCAATAAATATCGAATTCACCCTCGGCGAACATCCTGATTTGCGGGTAATGATGCAGCTCGTCAACCGTGCAGCCGTTGCTCAGGTTCAGCTGCATGCCCAGCAGATAGGTCACGATTACCGCCAGGGCGAACAGGACGCCGGGCTCGCGAAAACGTTCGAGCGTTGCCGTCATCGCAGCGAGCTTGCGGCGGCGGACGAAGAAATAACGCGGCACACCGCGGCTAGATAAAGAAATCGCCCCGGCCAATGCCGGAATACAGGTAGCAAACGACCGGCACATACATGGCAATGGTCAGGCGGTCCAGCCGCGCGCTCTCCTGTCTTTTTAACAGCATGAACAGCGTTAAGGGGACGATAAAATAGCGCGGTTCGACGAGATTGTGCGGCAACACGGATAGAATCGCAAACGGATAAAGCAAATAGAAATATCCACGTTGCAAAGGAGTTACGCACAGGCTGAACGCCGCCCACAACATCGGGATAAAGACGATCAACTGGAACCATAACTCCTGTCTCATCCCTATCAGAATATAGTTGCGCAAGAAGAACGTGGAGTAGTTCCAGTCATGGTACGCCGAGAAGGTAATTATGTAGTACCCGAGCGAGATTGCGCTAACAAACAGCCACATAGCGGGACGGCGGCGAATCATTTGCCCGATGCGCGGCAGGTTCCAGACATGCAGAGGCAGGAACAAAAAGAACACCGCGAAAAGCAAAATATACCCCTGCGTTGGATTCAAGCGCCCCACCTCGTGCATGGACACATCTCCCAATGTAATGCTGCCATGCCAATAAACGAATGCCAGAAATGCGAACCCGGCGAGTACAAACAGCCATAAACGCGCAACGCTGCGCAGGACCGGCTGCCAGTCGCGTCGCGCCAGCTGCCTCCAAACGTCCTCCTGCCCCAGCGCGAGCAATGCATAAAAGAGCGCCCAGACCACATTCGTCTGGCGCAGCAAGAATGACAACGCGACCACCAATCCCGCCAGTTGGTAGCGCCGCTTCAGCGTCAGCAACAGGCCACCCAGCAGAAACATCAACGAAGGAATATCCGTATAGAGCAAAAAGAAAAAAGGGAAAAAAATGGGCGACAGAAAGAACACCAGGGACAGACTGAACCGGTTGTCTTTGCCCAGTTCGCGCGCGCACAGGAAAAACAACACGATGGCCGGGAAACACAGCCCCCAGCTGAGCGCGCGCACCGTCGTGAGCGAGTGATCGTCCGCGAGCCATGCCATGGCGGCAATAATGGCATGATAGCCCGGCAACACGGTCAGCCGGTAATAGATATCGAATTTCCCCTCGGCAAACGCCGCGATTTGCAGATAGTGGGGCAGCTCATCAATCGTGTAGCTGTCGCCCGGAGTCATCCGCATACCCAACAGGTACGCCACGATCACCACAAGGCAAAACAGGACGCCAGCCCCCCGAAAATGTTTGAGCGCCGCTTCTGACCTCGCTTTTCCCGACATTCGCTTTTCTCCGCGCCGGGCCGCCGGCCAGCCACGGCAAAGCTGCATAATTACAAAATCAGCGCTTGCCAGCACCCGCGATAATCGGCCCCTCGTCCCCCAGGTAATAGTTCATAACGAGTTCCTTGTTGTGCATTGCCGCCTGAAAATTTACCACATAATGCACGATCTGAGTATCGCTCCAAGACCACAAACGGCTCCGGTATTCGGGATATTCAATATTCATTCCGTTTTTGTTGTCCCAATGCCCCAACGAGTAGGCCCAAGCGCCGATGACTTGCACCGAGACGGAATACAGCAGAAGCGCCGCGAACACGCCTCCCATCCAGCGCGTCTGCACGACCCGCGCGATGACGGGTATCGCCAAAAGCGTGAGCAATACGCCGGTTTGGACAAGGCGCCTGGGGCCGTAGGAAAACCCGCCCCACCAGTCAAAATGCTTGGCGGACACCACCAGAGTCGCCAAGACGATCGGTTGCAACGCGATCAACGCCGCATAGCGCCGCGGGTCGCGCCACGCCATTGCCGCGCCGACAAACCCGAACGCCAGGATGGGGGAATAGACCAACAACCCGCGCGACGGGCTGAACAAGATGCCGGCGAGACCTTCCGCCAACGGCGTACTCCACATGCCGTTGGTGACGCCGGCGTTCTGCATCCTATCGGGGGCCCCCAATTCCTGCCCGAAGACGAAGGGATTGCCGAAGTAATAGGTGTTGTACGCCCCGAGCAATAAGGCAAACGGCAACCCTCCCAGTACGTATGCGAAAACCGGCGGCAGCGCGGGAGGCCAGCGCAGTCCGCCCGTCCGGGCCGACCCCCCGCCGGGCGCGGCAACGGCGGAACCGGGGGAATGCAGCAATCGCGGCAACAAACGCGGCGGGGCAAGCCAAAGCAGATACAGCCCCACGCAGACTACGGCAATGGCTCCGGTGGGACGGCACAGCGTCGCCATGCCCAGCGCCGCCCCGCAGTACAGCGCCCAGGCGGGCCGGCGGGTCGTTTCCTGGCCGGCGGCGAACAGACACCAGGCCCCGAGCGACAAAAAGAACAGGAAGGGCGTCTGCTGCCACAACGCCTGACTGCTGAGGGTCCACGCGCAGGTGCCGAGGCCAAACGCCAGCGCGCCCAGCGCCGCCGGCAGGGGCGGGACGAAGCGGCGCATGGCTAGAAAAATACACACGACTGCCCCCGCGGTCAGCAGAGAAGCGATCTCCTTGGCGCCGTAATACCAGAGCATCCGGTTGGACGCGAGATCTGCAAACAGATCAAGAGCTGCATAGAATGGAAGCGCAGTGAACGCGGTACCGATACCGAAAGTGTTGGCATACCGGCCCGGATGCAAAGTCGGAACCATGTAATAGCGGGAAATCGGGCGCAATTCCCCTTTCCGGTAGAGCGCGTCCCACTTGCTGTTCCAGCGTTTGATTTGAACCGCGGCTATGTCTCCGCCCGGCCGCTTCAACTGCCAATCGAATTCCGCCGGCGCATGTGGCGGGGCGATCGAGAGAGAGCGATGCTTCAGCAAATTGAGGCTAAACAGCATATTGGATCTATGATCGGCCCCGATAGCCAACACATCGCCGTTCATCATGTAGGCGCCGAAACAAACGAAAAACAAAAAGGCTGGCAACCGCAACGAAGACTCGCCGCCGCCAGAGTTTTCAGTGCGCTTTGTCACTGGCTTTCCGGACGGGCCTTGCCTTGTATTTTTTTCGCTTCGGCCTTGATTTCCGTCATTGTCTTTTTCCTCCGCTCCGCCTTTAGCGGCGCCCGCCCGGGCTTTCGATCAGAATTTCCGGAACGGACATACCGGCATCACTTCATCGAATCCCAACGCGACAGGCGAACGTTCGATTCCGATTTTATTCGCGTCAGAGAGCAAAGGGATAGCCGCGTGTCCACAGAGACCAGATGAGTATCCGCAACAGCGCGAGCGCACCGGCCGTTGTCCAGAAATACCATTTGCGCCACGGCATCGCCGCAAAGATTAGAAAAAGAGGAAAGAGCACCGCGCAATATCTTGGCATTGACAACTCTGCGCCCAAAGCCGAAGAGAGCGACACCAGAAACAGTGCAAGCGACCACAGCGACAGCGGCACGCCGATCTTTTTGCGCCCGGGAAGCCAGCCACACCCCCGTAATCCAGAGCAGCGCCTCCCGCCGCGCTTCGGCGCTCTGCGCGACGCCCGCCAAAGGCCGGCAGGCGGGGCGCGATGGAGTCGCAGCTACCAATTGAATGCGCCCTGGGCCGCCCCGTCTTCGCCGGGAAACAACAGCGCCCGGCCGGGCTCCCGAAATGCAATCCCCATATCCCTCGCCCTTTGCATCAGCATACGATCGAAAGCCGTACCGTAATCCAGGGCAAAATTGTCGGGAACCCGAACCGCCTCCGGCGTGTCGTTGACAAACAGCGCCAGCTGCCCGTAATCGCGCAGCAGCGAAAACCCTCGCGGGGCTTTATCCTTCCAGGTTACGACATGGCTCGCCAACACCT
>JAPPPX010000109.1 GCA_028817305.1 Gammaproteobacteria bacterium
AAACCGGATGCGCCCGGGCGGGACGTCGCGCAATCGAGATGGGAAACGGCCCGCCCCGTTATTGCTGCGCCTTGTGCTAAGATTCCGCTGCAATGCCCGCCGGCAGTTGACGGAGACTGGTTGAAGCGTCAATGTTGATCATTCCCGCCATTGACCTGAAGAACGGCCGATGCGTACGGTTGTGCCAGGGCAAAATGGACCGGGAAACCATTTATTCGGACGACCCGATCGCCACCGCGGGCCGCTGGGTCGAAGCGGGCACCCGGCGCCTTCATATCGTGGATCTGGACGGAGCCTCCTACGGCAAGCCGGAAAATATGGACATCATCCACGAGATTTCCCACGCCTTTCCTCAGATCCCGATCCAGGTCGGCGGCGGCATCCGCGACCAGGAGACGATCCAGAACTACCTGGATGCGGGGGTCAGCTACGCCATCCTGGGCACCCGCGCGGTCAGCACCCCGCAATTCGTCGCCGACGCCTGCCTGGAATTCCCGGGGCAGATCATGATCTCCCTGGACTCCCGGAACGGAAAGCTCGCCACCGATGGCTGGGGACAGTTGTCCGAGCGCAACACCAAGGATGTGGCCAGCCTCCTCGAAGAGGCGGGAGAGGGAGGCTTGGCGGCCATCATATTCACCGACATCAAGCGGGACGGCATGCTGAACAGCGCCAATATCGAGGGGACCCTGGGCATCTGCGAAAAGACTTCGATCCCGGTTATCGCCGCCGGGGGCATCGCCGACCTGGACGACATCTCGGCGCTGTGCGCGCTCGCCAAGAAAGGGCTTGCGGGGGCCATCACGGGGCGCGCGATCTACGAGGGGAAGCTGGATCTGGCGGCGGCGCAACGCCTCGCCGACAAACTTTGCCGCCAAAGCCCCCAAAGCGGTGAACCCGGCGGCGCAGAATGAACGGTTTGGCCAAGCGCGTCATCCCCTGTCTCGATGTCGCCGGCGGGCGCGTGGTCAAGGGAATCCGGTTTCTGGACCTGTGCGATGCGGGAGACCCGGTGGAAAACGCCGACTGCTACGACCGGCAGGGAGCGGACGAGCTGATGTTCCTGGACATCAACGCCAGTCATGAGGAACGCGACACCACCGCCCGCCTCGTGGAACGGGTCGCTTCCCGGATTTTCATCCCTCTGACCGTGGGGGGGGGCATCCGCAACCAGGACGACGTGCGGCGGCTGCTGAATGCCGGCGCCGACAAGATCAGCGTCAATACCTCCGCCGTGCAGGAACCGGAACTGGTGCGCAAACTGGCGCAGTATTTTGGCTCCCAGTGCATCGTCGTTGCCATAGACGCGCGGCAGGCGCGCGGCAACGGCGCGGCGCCGCAGTGGGAAGTCTATACGCACGGCGGCAGACGGGGCACGGGCATGGACGCGGTGGAATGGGCGCAACGGGCGGCCGAACTCGGGGCGGGGGAAATCCTCCTGACCAGCATGGACCGGGACGGGACCGGCAAGGGCTTCGATTTGGCGCTCACCCGGGCAGTCAGCGATTCCGTGCCGATCCCGGTCATCGCCTCGGGCGGGGCGGGCACATCGGAGCACTTGGCCGACGGCATCTCCGAAGGCCGCGCCGATGCCGTGCTGGCGGCCAGTATCTTCCACTTCGGCCGCCACACCATCGCCGAGGTCAAGGGCTTGCTGGCCCAGCGCGGCATTGCGGTGAGGCTGTAGCCTTGCCGGTAGCGCCCCCTTCTCCCGCCGCCGAAGCGGCAAACGATCCGCGCCTGCCGGCCGACGACTCCTGGCTGGAGGAGATCCGCTGGGACGACAATGGCCTGGCGCCCGCGCTCGCGCAGGAACACGGGACCGGCACGGTATTGACCCTGGCCTGGATGAACCGCGAGTCTCTGCGAATCACCGTGCGGGAAGGATATGCCACCTACTGGTCGCGCTCCCGCAAGCGACTCTGGCGCAAAGGCGAAACTTCGGGGAACCACCAGGAAGTCAAGGCGGTCTTTCTGGACTGCGATGCGGACGTGTTGCTGCTGCAAGTGATCCAGCACCATGGCGGCGCCTGCCACACGGGCCGCCACACTTGTTTCTACCGGCGGCTGGAGAGCGGCGGCTGGAAGGAGACAACGCCGCGGCCGGGAGGCGACTGGCACTCGGCCTTCACGCTGGCGGCGCTGGAGCGGATCCTGCAGGCGCGGCGGGGGGCGGACCCGGCCTCCTCTTACACGGCAGCGCTTTACCGCGCCGGGCCGGACGCCATCCTCAAAAAGGTGGGCGAGGAGGCCGCCGAGGTGCTGCTCGCGGCCAAGAACGAGAGCCGGCGCGAGCTCCTGCACGAAACCGCCGATCTCTGCTACCACCTCATGGTCATGCTGGCCGGGCGCGATATTGCCTTCCGGGAAGTCCTGGAAGAATTGGAGCGCCGCAGCGCCGCCCCCGGCGGCGCGAAAAAAGCGGGCGCCGCGGCGCAGGAGGAATGACGCCGGCGCCGGGCCGCCGCCGCGGCGGCAGCGGCCATGCATTGCCGCCCCACGCGCCCGGGGAAGCGAGAAGAACCGGGATCCGCTATAATTGAAAGCGAACGAACCCGATGCACCCGATGCGATTTACACGCTATGAGTTTTAGTATGCCTGAACTGCTGATCGTGCTGATCATCGTCGCCCTGCTTTTCGGGACCCGGAAGTTGCGTTCCGTAGGAGGCGACCTGGGTTCCGCGGTGCGGGGATTCCGCAAGGCGATGAGCGGCGAGGACGCGGCAGCCGGCGGCCAGAGCAAGGAAGGGCAGGCCGCGGCGGAAGCCGCGGAGGCCCCGCAGGCGCCGACAGGCGGCACCGACCCCGGGAAGGCCGGCTAGGCCGGGCCGCGACTCTCGCCGCCAAGCCGGCGGACTGGGGCATCTCCCTGCCGCCTGCCGGGCGCGCGCCTCTTTGCGCGGCACGGATGACGACGCCCGCGGCAAGCCGCTGCTCCTGAAGACACCGACGACCGAAGACCAAGACTGAAATGGCGGCCCAGGGGCAGGAAGAGTCTTCCAGGAAGGAGTTGTCCTTCCTCGCCCACCTGGCCGAGTTGCGCCAACGGCTGCTGCGTTGTGTGCTGTGTGTGCTGTTGCTGTTCCTGCCGCTTTCCCTGCTGTCGCGGGATCTCTATACGCTGTTCGCGCTGCCCCTGATGGAACGATTGGGAAACGAGGCGAATATGATCGCCACCAGCGTGGCTTCTCCCTTCATCACCCCCCTCAAGCTGGCCTTGTTCCTGGCCTTGTTTCTGGCCATACCCTACCTGTTCTACCAACTGTGGGCCTTCGTCGCCCCGGGGCTGTACCGGCGGGAAAAGCGCCTGGTCCTGCCGCTGCTGATCAGCAGCTCGCTGCTCTTTTACCTGGGCAGCGCCTTCACGTACTTCCTCGTTCTGCCGGTGCTGTTCAACTTCCTGCTGGCCATGACGCCGGAGGGAATCGTCGTCATGACCGACATGAACCTGTATCTGGGATTCTGCCTGAAGATGTTTTTCGCATTCGGCATCGCCTTCGAGACGCCCCTGGCCGTGCTGCTGTGCGTGCGGACGGGGATTTGCTCCGCCGATACGCTGGCGGAGAAGCGGGCCCTGATTATCGTGAGCGCCTTCGTTGTCGGCATGCTGCTGACGCCCCCGGACATTGTCTCGCAGTTCATGCTCGCCCTGCCGGTATGGTTGCTCTTCGAGGGCGGCCTGCTGCTGGCCAGGAAATTCCCCGCGCCGGACCCGGACCCGGACCCAGACACGGAAGACGCCGAGCCGCGGATCCACACCGCCGATTAAGCTGAATTTAACCCCAATTCCGGGCCGGGAAATGCAGCGAACGCGGCCGCACGCAAGCGGCCCGCGCGGCGCGGCGCCGGGCCAAGCGGCCGCGGTGCGCTACATCATGGATTGCAGGTAATTTTCCAGGCTGACCTGCCGGATGCGGTCAAACTGCGTCTCCAGCCAGTCAATGTGTTCTTCTTCGCCTTCAAGAATCCTCTCGAACAGCTCGCGCGAAACGTAGTCGCCGCTTTCTTCGCAATACGCGATGGCGGCCTTCAGATCGGGCACCGCCATGCGCTCCAGATCCAGATCGCACTTAAGCATCTCCTCCGGCTTCTGCCCGATCAGCAGTTTTCCTATGTCCTGCAGATTGGGCAGGCCCTCCAGAAACAGGATGCGCTCGATCAGCTGGTCGGCGTGTTTCATCTCGTCAATGGCCTCGCCGTACTCGTGCTCGCCGAGCTTGTGAAAGCCCCAGTTTTTGTACATGCGGGCATGAAGAAAATACTGGTTGATCGCCATCAACTCATTACGCAATGCTTTATTCAGATGCTTGATAACTTCGCGGTCGCCTTTCATAAGAGTCTCCCTGTCAGAACCATGCCCTCATTCGCGCGGCCATTATAACCCAGGCGCCGGGCCTTCACCGGGGTTCGGATTTCGCGGCGTCAAAATAGCGGCGCCTGGCGTATTCGCAGCACTGGCCGCAGTCAACGCCCAGCCCGAGACGGGCGCGCAGTTTGGCCAGGCTGTCCGCCCCCGCGGCGATGGCTTGCTGGACTTGCGCTTCGGTGATGGCCCTGCAGACGCAAACGTACATGCCAGAAATTACAGGAGATATCCGAACAGGTGTCGGTTGCGGTTACGGCCGGGTTTCAGGCGCGGGCGGAATATGTTTTCGGAGTCGTCAAACAATCTATGG
>JAPPPX010000027.1 GCA_028817305.1 Gammaproteobacteria bacterium
TTACGCAGCGGGCGTTTGCGGGGGCGCCGTTCGCGGCGCCTCGGCGTCTCTCTCGTCGGGACCGAGGCGGATGCGATAGATCGCGACCTCCCCCATGAGATTGGGCAACAGCCGCATAAAAATGCCGCTGCGGTGCGCGTGATCCACGGTAGTGCGCTCCACGAGTTCGATGCGGGCAGCGCGACAGAGGGTCTCGAAATCGTCAATCGTACATGGGTGGATGTGGGGCGTCTCGTACCAGGGGAACGGCAGAGCCTGGGTGCGCGGCATCCGTCCCGCCAGCGCGAACTGGCGGCGGCACTGCCAATATCCCAGGTTCGGGAAGGTCACGATCCCCTCGCGCCCGACCCGCAACATTTCCGCCAGCAGGAGACGGGGATAACGAATGGCCTGCAAGGTCTGCGACATGATCACGTAGTCGAAAGAATTGTCCTTGAAACTGGCCAGGCCGGCGTCCAGGTCGTACTGGATCACGTGGACTCCCGCCTCCAGGCATTTGAGGATGTTGCCGGCATCGATCTCCAGGCCATAGCCGGTGGCGCCGCGCGCCTCGCGCAGGTGGCAAAGCAGGGTGCCGTCGCCGCAACCCAGGTCCAGCACATGCGCCCGCGGACGGATCCAGCTGGCGATCAACGATTGGTCGGGGCGCAGGGTCATGGCCGGCAAGGCGGGTTCCAGGAGCTCGCAAGCCTCAGGATCGCTCCGAGGACCGCTCCGGCGGCGGCGGGCCGCCGAAGACCTCCTCCGCGATCCGCCGCATTGCGGTGCGCATCACCCGGTGGTACAGCGAAATGGGCATCAGGAAAGAATCGTGCCCTTTCTCCGATTCCACCCCTACATAGCTGACCTTCTTGCCGGCCCGCATCAGGGCATCTACGATCTCGCGAGAGCGGCTCGGGGAGAAGCGCCAATCGCTGCTGAAGGAAATCACGTAGAAACCGGCCTGGGCCGCCGCGAAGGCAGCGGCCAGGTCGCCGCCGGCACGCGCGGCCAGATCAAAATAATCAAGAGTCTTGGTCATCAGCAGATAGCTGTTGGCATCGAAGCGATCCACGAATGCCTTGCCCTGGTGGCGCAGGTAGCTCTCCACCTGGAATTCGGCGTCGTAGCCGAACTTGATCTCTCCGTCGCGCAGGTCCCGCCCGAATTTCTGAGCAAGGCTGTCGTCTGACAGGTAGGTAATATGTCCCAGCATGCGGGCCAGCATCAAGCCGCGACTGGGCGGCCGGGCCCCTTGGTCGTAGTAGTGTCCGCCGCGATAGTCGGGATCCGAGCGGATGGCCTGGCGGGCCACTTCGTTGAAGGCGATATTCTGGGTGGATAACTTGGGGGCCGCGGCGATCGCGAAGACGTACCGAACCTGTTGCGGCCGGCAGATCGCCCACTCCAGGCCCTGCATTCCCCCCAGGCTGCCGCCGATGACGGCGGCCCAACATGCAATGCCCAGTTCCTCGGCGAGCAGGGCTTGGCTGTTGACCCAGTCCCGGACCGTGACGAAGGGAAAATCGGGGCCATAGACCTTGCCCGTTGCCGGATTGATCTCGTTGGGGCCGCTGGAGCCTCCGCAACCGCCCAGATTATTGGGACAGACCACGTAGAACGACCGAGTGTCAATGGCTTTGCCGGGGCCGATCATATTTTCCCACCAGCCCGGCTTGGCGTCCTCCGGGGCATGATAGCCGGCCGCATGGTGGTCGCCGCTGAGGGCATGGCAGATCAGGACGGCGTTGGAGCGCGCGGCATTCAGTTCGCCGTAGGTCTCGTAAACCATGTCGAAGCCGGGCAGCACGCTGCCGCATTCCAGCGGCAAGGGCCGTTGGTGACGGTAACGCCGGGGCGAAACCAGGCCGACGGAGTCCGGGGGGAAATTCCCAGGCATATGCGCCGCCCTAAACCTCCAGAACCCGCCAGAACCGCATATCCGCTCAGGAACGCGCCATCATGGCCACAGCGGCATCATGCAACGGGGCATGTACCAGCAACATCGCCAGGTAAAGCAACACCCAGGCCAGCAGCGGCGACAGGTCCAGACCCGATACGGGAGGCAGGCGTCTGCGGATGGGGCCCAGCAAGGGCCGCGTGAATATGGCCAGCATCTGAAATACCGGGAGCGGCTCGCCGTAGGAGTGCGGCCGGATCCAGGATAGCAATACCTGCAGAAAAATACACACCAGGTAGAAATAGATGGCCAGGCGCAACAGGGAAGCGACCACCAGCAGCAACAGACCGAGCGACAGAGGGAGACCGCCGCCGTGCAGCAACGAGAGCAGCAGGAGTTCCAGACCCTGCAGCAGGATCATCGCCAGCAACGGGGCCAGCAACGCCCCGTGCCGGACCGGCAAGCAACGCCGCAACGGGCGCAACGGCAATTCCGTCAACCCGATCAGGGGCCCTATCAGGGGATTGTAGAAACGCTTCGCGTATAATTCCAGCAGAAATCTTATAAACATCAACAAGAGCAGGATCCCGAAGAAAAACCTCACCAGGAATTCCAGCGCCTGGGCAAAATAGGAATATTCCATTACCGCTCGTCTCCGGAGACCCCGGCCAGCTCCGAGGACCGCTCCCAGGCCGCCCGCAGGGCGCGGGCCAGCAGCGCTTCGATGCCGCCCGTTCGCAGGACCCGCAACGCCGCCTCCGTAGTGCCTCCGGGCGAGGTCACCCGGCGCCTTAATTCCCCGGGAGCGGCCCGTTCCCGCAACGCCAGCTCGGCGGCCCCGCGGGCCGTGCGCAGGACCAGCGTTCGGGCCTTGCTGGGCGGCAATCCCAGTTGAACGGCGTTCGCTTCCATCAACTCCATCAGCAGCAGGAAATAGGCCGGGCCGCTGCCGGAGATCGCCGTCACCGCCTCCATCTGCGACTCCCGCCCCAACCAAAGCACCGTGCCCATCGCGGCCATGACGGTTTCGGCAGTGCGCCGATGCCGCAAAGGAAGCCGCCGGCCGGCATACAAAGCCGTGACGCCCTCGCGGACCTGCGCCGGCAGGTTGGGCATTGCCCGCACCAGGAAACGCGGGGCGCCCAGCCAGCCTCGGATCCGGCCCAGGCGAATGCCGGCCGCTATAGAGATGATCAGGGCGTCTTCCGCCACGGCATCGGCGACTCCCGTGACCAGCCTCTCCAGTTGCCCCGGCTTGACGGCCAGGATCACGACACCGGCATCCTTTACCGCTTCACGGGCGTTCGAGAACACGCGCAACTTCCAACGCCGCCGCAACTCCCGGCGTATGTCCGCATCGGCCTCCGCGCCCCGGATACGCTCGGGTCGGCAGCCGCGGTCGAGCAGCCCCGCCAACAGACTGCGCCCCATATTGCCGCAGCCGAGAACGGCAATCCGCGGGATGCAATGCAGCCGGTCCGGTTCGTTCAACTGCGCCGGCCCCCGAAGATGTCCGTACCGACGCGCACCATGGTGGCGCCTTCCGCGACCGCCGCCTCCAGGTCCCGGCTGGTGCCCATGGACAGGGTATCGAGCGCGATCCCGAGGTCGTCCTGCAACCGCGCGGCGCACTCCCGCAGTCGGCGAAAGGGCGCCCGCTGGGCACGCAGGTTCAGCGTATCGGGACGCGGCATGGCCATCAGTCCCCTGAGCCGCAACCGCGGCAGCTCCCGAACGCAACGGGCGAGCGCCGCCAGCGCGGCGGCGTCGGAGATACCGGGCTTGCCGGCTTCGCCGTCTATATTGACCTGCAGACAGATGTTCATGGGCGGCAGGCAGTCGGGCCTCTGGGCGGACAGCCTTTGCGCCACCCTGGCGCGCGTCAGCGAGTGCAGCCAGGCAAAACGGGAAGCGACTGGGCGGGTCTTGTTCGCTTGCAGTGCGCCGATGAAGTGCCAGGTCAGGCCGGATTCTTCCAATCCCTGTAATTCTTCGAGCTTGATGATCGCTTCCTGCGCGTAATTCTCGGCAAACTCCCGCAGGCCGCACTTTACGGCCCTACGGATACGGGCGGCGGGCTGCGTTTTGCCGACAGCGAGCAGCCGCACGGAGCCCGCCGGGCGCCCGTAGCGCCTTTCCGCGGCGGCGAGGCGCTGTCGGACCCGCTCCAGGGCGCGGGGCAGGTCGCGCACTTCTCCCTCGGCTATGATATAATTTAATCGTTGCCGCAAGGCTTCGGTAGTGCGTATCGCCATTGCGCAACGGCTATCGTCTCGCCGGGCGGCGGCGCGGTCCGCTAGGGGGCCGCCGGTTTACCGGACAACGCGAGGGAAACGGTGTAACTATGGATATCGGCGATTTACTTGCTTTCGGCTTCAAGAACAACTGCTCCGATCTGCATCTTTCCGCGGGCATGCCCCCAATGATCCGCGTGGATGGGGACATGCGCAGGATCAATGCCCCGGCCATGGATCACAAGGAAGTGCACGACATGGTGTACGACATTATGAACGATAAGCAGCGCAAGGACTACGAGGAATTCCTGGAATGCGACTTTTCCTTCGAGATCCCGAAGTTGGCCCGGTTCCGGGTAAACGCCTTTAATCAAAACCGGGGGGCGGGGGCGGTATTTCGGACCATCCCGTCCGAGATCCTCTCGCTGGAGCAATTGAAGGCCCCCGAAATCTTCAAAACGGTATCGGACTACCCCCGGGGCGTGGTGCTGGTAACCGGCCCGACGGGTTCCGGGAAATCCACCACCCTGGCCGCCATGGTCAACCACAAAAACGATACCGAGTACGGCCATATTCTGACCATCGAGGACCCGATCGAATTCGTGCACCAGAGCAAAAAATGCCTGATAAACCAGAGAGAAGTGCATCGCGACACGCTGGGGTTCAGCGAGGCACTGCGCTCGGCGTTGCGCGAGGACCCGGACGTAATCCTGGTAGGCGAAATGCGCGACCTTGAGACCATCCGCCTGGCCCTGAGCGCGGCGGAGACCGGCCATCTGGTGTTCGGGACCCTGCACACCAGTTCGGCGGCCAAGACAATTGACCGGATTGTGGACGTATTCCCCGCCGCCGAGAAAGACATGATCCGGGCCATGTTGTCGGAGTCGTTGCGGACGGTAATCTCGCAGGTGCTCCTGAAAAAGAACGGCGGCGGACGGGTCGCCGCCCACGAGATCATGATCGGTACGCCGGCCATCCGCAATCTGATCCGGGAAAACAAAATCGCCCAGATGTACTCGGCCATCCAGACCGGCCAGCAGTTCGGCATGCAGACGCTGGACCAGAATCTGCAGCGTCTGGTGCAAAAGGGAGAGATCAGCCGCCAAGAGGCGAAAAACAAAGCCGCCAACAAGGACTCCTTCTAGCGCCGGCACAGATGCATCGTAGTATAATCGGGTAAAGGGATTCGCAAAGGGCAAGCACCGGGAGATAGCGAAATGGAACGGGAACAGGCGATCAAATTCATGCGCGAACTGCTGACCACGATGGCCCGAAAGCAGGCGTCGGACCTTTTTATTACGGTCGGCTTTCCGCCTGCCATCAAACTGCAGGGAAAGATCAGGCCCGTGTCCAAGGCCAAGCTCTCCGCGGAAGACACCCGCTCTTTGGTATATGCGGTGATGAGCGACAAGCAGCTCAAAGAGTACGAGGCCACGAAGGAGTGCAACTTCGCTGTCGCCCCGAGGGGAATCGGGCGGTTCCGCACCAACGCCTTTATCCAGCAGGGATATTGCGGGATGGTGCTCCGCACCATCCAAACGAAGGTCCCCACCATTGAGGAACTGGGCTTGCCGCCGATCATGCGGGACATCAGCCTGACAAAACGCGGGCTGGTGTTCATGGTGGGGGGGACGGGCTCCGGCAAATCCACCTCGCTCGCGGCCATAATTAACCACCGCAACGAGAATAGCTACGGGCATATCATCACCATCGAGGACCCGATCGAGTACGTCCACCCCCACAAAAACTGCGTCATCATGCAACGCGAGGTGGGCGTGGACACGGAGGATTGGGGGATCGCGCTCAAGAACACCCTGCGGCAGGCCCCCGATGTCATCCTGCTGGGGGAGATACGCGACCAGGAAACCATGGAATTCGCCATTGCCTTCGCGGAGACCGGCCACCTCGCCATGGCCACCCTGCACGCCAACAGTTCCAACCAAGCCCTGGACCGCGTCATCAACTTTTTCCCGGAGGAACGCCGCGAGCAACTTTTGCTCGACCTCTCGACCAATCTCCGGGGGATCGTCTCCCAGCGCCTGCTCAAGAAGAAAGGGACCAAGGAACGGGTACCCGCCATTGAGATCATGTTAAACACCCCCCTGATCTCCGAACTGGTACTCAAGGGCGAGGTGCACAAAATCAAGGAAATCATGGGCCGGTCGCGGGAACTCGGAATGCAGACTTTCGACCAGGCTCTATTCGATCTCTACGAATCCGAAAAGATCACCTACGAAGATGCGATCCGCAACGCCGATTCCATGAATGAGTTGCGCCTGAAAATTAAACTGGAGAGCAAGACGGCGAAAAAGCAGGACCTCTTGGAATCGGTAGGCCACATGAGTATGGAGGAAAAGCAGGAAGAAAGCGGCCTGATGCGCTGATCGCCTGCCACCGATAATGGCCGGCCAGGAAGGAGCGAGCGAAGCGCAGCGCCTTGCCGGGCCGGGAAGAATGAGACGGGTGTTTTATGGGAGAAATCGAGCAATCGTTTCAAGCCGGTTCTGAAGAGACCGAAGGGCCATCGGCGTTCCCGGAGGACCCGTGCGAACAGACCCAGGCGGAACCGCCGCCCCCGGCGGCGGCGAAGATCGGACCGGGAGTTCAAGCCAGCTCCGGAGAACCCGAAGAGTCATCGGCATTCCCGGAGGACCCGCGCGAGCGAACCCAGGCGGAACCGCCGCCCCCGGCGGCGGCGAAGATCGGACCGGGGGTTCAAGCCAGCTCCGGAGAACCCGAAGAGTCATCGGCATTCCCGGAGGACCCGCGCGAGCAGACCCAGGCGGAACCGCCGCCCCCGGCGGCGAAGGAAGCCGAGCAAGCGTTCCCGGAAGATAAAAAGCCAGATCCCAAGGAGGCTACCGCGAGCCCCGGAGGGGCCACAATTGGCAGGGGCGCCACGAGCATAGGGGCAACTACCGGTCTCGGGGGAATTACAGGTACGACGGCCAAGGCTCCCGGAAAGGGCGCAAGTCCCGGGACGGCCGCAAATGCCAGGGGGGCCACGAGCCCCGGGGCGGTCACTGGCATGGAGCCCCAATGGGTTATCGAGCCCTATCTCAAACTCATGGTGCAAAAAAAGGCGTCCGACCTGTTCTTTACCACCGGCTCGCCCGTAAAAATCAAAATCGAAGGCAATTTCATATCCGTAGGCAAGCGGCCGCTGGATGCCGAGAAGTGCAAGCAGATCGCCATGTTAATCATGGACGAGGCACAGCAGAAACGATTCGCCGAGAGCATGGAATGCGACTTCGCCATCGGCCTGAAAGACGAGGGCACCCGCTTCCGTGTGAACGCATTCCGCCAGCGAGGCACCGTCGGGCTGGTATTGCGGCGCATTCCCAGCGAGATCCCCTCGATCAAGGATCTGAACCTGCCCACCGTCCTCAACGAGTTGGTCATGAACAAGCGCGGCCTGATCCTCATGGTGGGGGCTACCGGCTCCGGCAAGTCCACCACCCTCGCCGCCATGATTGATTGCCGCAACCGGGCGCAAACAGGCCATATCCTGACCATTGAGGACCCCATCGAATACAGCCACAAGAACCAGAAAGCCATCCTGAATCAACGCGAAGTGGGCGTGGACACGCATTCTTACCACAATGCCTTGCGGGCGTGCCTGCGCGAGGCTCCGGATGTGATCCTGATCGGAGAGATCCGGGACCGAGAGACGATGGAGACCACGATGGAGTTGTGCAACACAGGCCATCTGGTGCTCTCAACCTTGCATGCGAACAATTCCAACCAGGCGTTAGAGCGGGTCATCAACCTGTTTCCGCCGGAGTTGCAGAAGCAGGTGCTCATGGACCTTTCTCTCAACATTCGCTCCGTAATCTCCCAGCGTCTGGTAAAGAAAAAAGACAAGAAACTCTGTGCGGCGGTGGAGATCCTGATCAATACTCCTCATATCGCCGATCTGCTGCTCCAGGGAAGGATCCCGGAGTTAAAAAAGGCGATGGAGGACAGTGGCGTCCATGGCATGCAGACCTTCGACCAGGCCCTGTACAACCTATACAACGACGGGACTATCGATCTCAAGGAGGCCCTGAGCAACGCGGATTCCAGTTCCGATCTGGAGGCGAGAATCAGCTTCGGCTGATGTCCCCCGGGCAGAGACGGCGTCTCCGCTCCGCACCGGCGCGTCAGTTTCCGACGCGCGTCTCTTCGAGCAGAAGGCGCATATCCATGCCGCCCAATCCCAGGAACAACCAGGTCAGTACGCGCCATATCTTTTTGCGGTCCGCGGTTCCCTTGAGAACCCGCTCGACCTGCAACGCCGCGGCAAGCATTTCGTAGAGCGCGGACGCGCCCCCCCGGTTCAGCACGGCTCTGACAGCCTCCTGGCGGGTGCCCCAAATCCTGTGGCGCGCCAACAACCGACTGTCCGGCCTTTCGCCTTCCCGCATTGCCTCCGTCAGAGTACAGAGCCGGCGCAATTCCCAGCGCAGGGCGCCGAATACGGCCACCGCCTCTACTCCCTCGCGCGCCAGGCCGCGCAACATCCTGCAGGTGCGTTCCAGGTCCCCCAGCAAGCTCGCCTCCAGCAACTCGAAGACATTGAAGCGCGCGTTATCTGTCACGGCCACCGCCATCTCGTCCAGGCGGTCGCCGTCTTCCCCCGATAAAATCAGCCGGTCCAGCTCCTGGCGAGCCGCCAACAGGTTCCCCTCCGTACGCTCGGCAATGAGACGGGCCGCCGCAGGGGCCAGCTCGGCGCCCGCGGCCGCGGCCCGCCCGATCAGCCAATCCGGAAGCGCAGACGCCTTGACTGGCCAACATTGCACGACCAGGCCGGCCTGAGCCAATGCCTGGTACCAGCGCGCGCGGCGGCTCTTGCCGTCCAATTTCCCCAAGGTGACCAGGAGGACGGTTTCCGCGGAAGGCCGCTCCGCATACTCTGCAAGGATGCCGGCACCTTCCCGCCCCGGCCCTGGCGCCTCCAACCGCAATTCGACGAGGCGCTGGCCAGCCAGAAGGGACGGCATCCTGCCAAGCATACGGAGTTCTTGCCACTGGAACCCTTTCTCGGCAGCGTACAGCACCCGCCGGTCCGTATAGCCATGGCGGCGGGCCAGACTTCGGATCTGGTCGGCGGCCTCGAAACGCTGCATGGGCTCTTCCCCGCAGACCAGGTACACCGGCATGGGCTTGTCGCGCAACAGCCTGCCGGAGAGTTTTTCAAAGCGTACTTCCATGTGCCGCGGGGTCAGCGATGCAGCAGGGATACGGTATGCAGGCGGCGCAATATCCGCCGCGCGGTCTGCCGGACCAATTCTGCATGCAGCAGTTCCTCATCGCCCGGCCAGCCAAGGGCCCCGGCTTGTTCCGCGAAGACGTAATCGTCGGCGGTCCGTAGCCGCTCCCAGGGAACGCGCAGGGCGCCGTCCGGCCCGCGCAACAGAATGTCCACGGCATATTCCAGCCGGTACTCCACGGCCTGCCCCGATCTCGGCGAAACGGCAAGGATGCGCCTGTCGAGGCGCGCGGCGCGCAGCTCCAACAACAACGCGCCCGTCTCGTGATGCGGCACGATGCGCACGCCTTCCCCCACCGCCTGCCGCCGCAGCTCGGCGACCAGGCGGCCGGTGTCCCCGTGCGCGCGCAACGCCACCGCCTGTCCGTCGGCGGGAGCCAAGCCCCCGGCCGGCTGGAAACCGCAGCCCGGCGGCAGGAGCGCCAACAGCGACAATGCCAGCGACAGTCGTTGCGTTCTCATCTGCCCGCGCCATCCCGCAGCACGATATTGATCAACCGGCCCGGGACAATCACGGTCCGATCGATCTCCCCTGCCGTAGTAAAGCGCCGTACGTTGTCGTCGGCCAAGGCGGCCTCCCGCACCCGCACATCCGAGGCGGCAACCGGCAACTGGATGCGCCCCCGCAAGCGACCGTTGACCTGCACCGCCCATTCGACATGCTCCTGGAGCAAAGCGTCGGCATCCGCCTCGGGCCAGGAAGCGTCGATCACGGCCTCGTCGTGCCCGAGCGCGCGCCACAGGGCATCGGCAATATGCGGAACGATAGGCGCCAACAACAAAACCGCCGTCTCCAGGGCCTCTTGCGTCAAGGCGGCCGCATTGGGCAAAGAGGCGGGCAGGCGGGCCAAATCCTTGAGCAATTTCATTACCGCCGCGATCGCCGTGTTGAAGGCGTGACGCCGGCCGATATCATCCTCCGCCTTGGCGATCGTGCTGTGAATCAGACGTCGGAATTGCCGTTCTGCCGGAGTCATGTCAGTCGGCGTCAAAGCCGCCGCCGGCCCGCCGGAATTCACGTGCCGTGCCGTAATGTCCCAGAGTCGGTTCAAGAAACGGAAGGCGCCTGCGATCCCGCGGTCCGACCACTCCAGGTTCTGTTCCGGCGGGGCGGCGAACATAATGTACAGGCGCACCGTGTCCGCCCCGTACCGGTCCACCAGCTCCTGCGGATCGACGGTATTCCCTCGCGATTTCGACATCTTGACCCCGCCCTTCAGTACCATGCCCTGTGTCAGCAGGTTGCGAAAAGGTTCGTCGCAACGGACCAGGCCCTCGTCACGCAGCAATTTGTGGAAAAACCGGGCGTACAGCAGGTGGAGCACTGCGTGCTCGATCCCACCCACATACTGATCCACGGGCAACCAGTAGTGCGCCCGTTCGTCCAGCATGGCGCCGTCGCGGTCCGGACAGCAGTAACGCGCGTAATACCAGGAAGACTCGACAAAGGTATCGAAGGTGTCTATCTCCCTGCTGCCCGTCTCTCCCTCCGCCAGAGGCGCCTCGCGGAACTCCGGCAGCTCGCCCAGGGGAGAGCCGCGCCCCTGGGGCGTGACCCCTTCGGGGAGCAACACGGGAAGGTCTTGCTCCGGGACCGGACGCGCCCGGCCCTGCCGGTCGTAGAGGATGGGAATGGGGCAGCCCCAGTAGCGTTGCCGCGAGATACCCCAGTCACGGAGCCGATAGTGCGTCTTGCGGCTCCCGCGGCCCTGGCGCCGCAGGCGCTCCGCGACGGCATCGAAGGCCTGCGCGGAACTCAGACCGTCGAAGCAACCCGAGTTGACAAGCACTCCCGGCTCCAGGAAGGCCCCCTCCGACACCTCTGCCCCGCCGCCGTCCGCGGGGAACACCACTTGGCGTATCGGCAACCCGAACTTGCGCGCAAACTCCCAGTCCCTTCGGTCATGAGCCGGCACCCCCATCACTGCGCCGGCGCCGTAGCTCATCAGGACGAAATTCGCCACCCAGACCGGCAGGCGCTCACCGCTGACGGGATGCACGGCCTCCACTCCCAAGGGCAACCCCTCCTTCTCCATGGTCTCCAGCACGGCCTCGGATATGGCCCCCTTGCCCGCCTCCCGCGCGAAGGCAGCGACTGCCTGATTCTCGCGAGCCACCGCCTGCGTCAACGGATGCTCGGGGGCAACGGCAAGATAAGTGACGCCCATCAGGGTATCCGGCCGGGTGGTGAAAACCTTCAGGGGCATGCCCTCCGCCCCGGCGGCAGGAAATTCGACTTCCACGCCCTCGGAGCGCCCCAGCCAGTTCTTCTGCATGTTGCGGACAACCTCCGGCCAGCCGTCCTTGAGCGGCGCCCGCTCCAGAGCCGACAGCAATTCCTCCGCGTAGCGCGTGATTCGCAGGAACCACTGGGGAACCTCGCGCCTCTCCACAGGGGCGCCGGAGCGCCAGCCGCGGCCGTCTATTACCTGCTCGTTGGCCAGCACCGTCCGATCCACCGGGTCCCAGTTCACCAGAGCCGATTTCCGATACACCAGGCCCTTCTCGTACAGGACGGTGAAAAACCACTGTTCCCAGCGATAGTATTCCGGGTCGCAGGTCGCAAGTTCGCGGCTCCAATCGTAGGCGAAGCCGAGACCCTTCAACTGCTTGCGCATGGCGGCGATATTCTCCCGCGTCCAGCGGGCGGGAGGGATGCCGTTTTCGATCGCCGCGTTCTCGGCCGGCAGGCCAAAGGCATCCCAACCCATCGGTTGCAGGACATTCTTCCCCAACATTCGCTGGTAACGGCTAATCACGTCGCCGATGGTGTAATTACGCACGTGGCCCATGTGGATCCGGCCACTGGGATAGGGAAACATGGACAGGCAGTAAAACTTCTCTCGTCCGGGGTCCTCCCTTACCCGGAAGACATCGGCCGCCTCCCAGCTGGCCTGGACTTCCGCTTCGATTCTTTCGGGACGGTATCGGGTATTCATGATCGGGGCGGGCCGTCGGCAACGACAGGCGCCAAAACGGTTATAGCAGTGGGCGCCGCCCCTGCCAAGGGGCATCCCACGCATA
>JAPPPX010000165.1 GCA_028817305.1 Gammaproteobacteria bacterium
CGCTTTCTATGCGGGATTCCGGCTTTCGCCGGAATGACGAGGTAAAGGGCGGGAATGACGAGGTAAAGGGCGGGAATGACGAGGCGCGGGAATGGCCGGGCGGGAATCTTTTCCCCTCATAGGGCATTGCTGCTTTGGGCTTACAGCGGCCCGCACTTGGATTGGACGCGCCGCCCGCGCAGGGAGTACAATCGCCGATTCGCCAGGTAAAGCGAGAGCGAATGATATGTCCAAGATCTGTCAGGTGACCGGCAAGAAGCCGCGAGCGGGGAACAACGTGTCTCATGCCCACAATAAGACGCGACGCCGGTTCCTGCCCAACCTGCATGTGCGCCGGTTCTGGCTGGCTGAAGAAAAGCGCTGGGTGAAGCTCAGGGTGAGCGGCCAGGGGCTGCGCATCATAGACAAGAAGGGCATCGCCGCGGTGGTCCGGCAGTTGCGGGCGGCCGGCACGAAAGGCATCTAGGCGCCTGGCGGCCGCCCCGGCATACGCCATACACGCCATACACGGTTTGTTGCGGTCTTGTCGTTGTCTTTTTTAGCGATTTTTTAGAGATTGGGGAGGTTTGGAATTCCGTGAGAGAGAAGGTCCGCATGGTATCGAGTGCCGGCACGGGGCACTTCTACACCACCACCAAAAACAAGCGCACTGCCTCCGGAAAGATGGAAATGCGCAAGTACGACCCCGTCGCGCGCAAGCACGTTCTCTACAAAGAGTCCAAGATCTCCTGAGCGCCAAGCGGTGCGCCCGGCGCGCCCGGTTGCCGCGCTTTGCCGCGCCGTCCGATTCCTGAGATTCCCGCTTGCGGAGCCCGCGGCCGATTTGCGAATTGCGAATTGGCCAGGGGAATTGCTCAGGGGCCAGGACCGGGATCAGGCGGTCTGGCAGGTGTAGCCGCGAAGTTTGGCGGCGAAGTCCGCCAGGGCCTGGATCCTGGTCTCCTCCGCCTGCCGGCACCAATCGCTCAACTGCCGCAGGCGCGCATGCCGTTCCTTGCGGGTCGCTGTCTTCTGTTGCCAGAGCGACTGTAGCCGCTGCTTGTACTGATACACCGTACTCACCGTTTTGTTGCTCCGCAACATCTCCTGCAGGCGTTCTTCGGCGGCAGGGCCCAGGAGCAATTTGTCGCGGACCAGCAACTTGCGATACCGCCGCAGGAACGAGCGAGTCGGCCGGTCGGCCTGCCGTCGGATCTCCTGACGACAAACCCGGGACACCACTTCCCGCAGATACGCCGCCATAACGTGGTGCCTGTTGCCCAGCACGGCCGCCAGCGTATCCAGGTCGGCGATCTTTTTGCTGTGATCGCGGACGGGCCGTTGCGGGAAGAGCTTGTTGACTCGGGCCAGCCCCAGCGCCTGCAAGACGCGGATATAGAGCCAGCCGATATCGAATTCCCATGGTTTGACGGAAAACTTGGCGGAACCGGTAAAAGCGTGATGGTTGTTGTGCATCTCCTCGCCGCCGATCAGCAGTCCCAGCGGCGTCAGGTTCGTGGAGCCGTCCGGGCACTCGAAGTTGCGGTAGCCCCACCAATGCGCCAGGCCGTTGATCACGCCCGCCGCAAAGAACGGGATCCAAATCATTTGCACGGCCCAGATCGGGACGCCCGCGGCCCCGAACAGGAGCAGATTGACGGTCAGCATGAGCAGGATGCCGAGGCAAGGATGGCGCGCATACAATTTGTTTTCCAGCCAGTCGTCGGGCGTACCCTGGCCGTAATCGCGCAGGGTCTCCGGCTTGGCGGCCTCCGCGCGGTACAGCCAGGTCCCGCCCCAAAGCACTTTGTGGATGCCGTGGATGCGCGGGCTGTGCGGATCCGCCAGGCTTTCCACCTTGTCGTGGTGCTTGCGATGCACGGATACCCACTCCCGGGTCACCATGCCGGTGGTCAGCCAAAGCCAGCAACGGAAGAAGTGGCTCACGGCCGGGTGCAACTCCAGCGCCCGGTGGGCTTGGTGCCGATGCAGAAAGATGGTGACGGAGGCAATGGTGACATGCGTCAGGGCCAACGCGGCCAGCACATAGCCCCACCAAGGCAACAAGAAGTATCCGCTCATGGTTTCCCCTCTATCAGGCAAGAGGGGACAAGGCAGAAATATGAGGTAATCCGCACGCTTCCCCATCCCCTCGATAAGTGAGACCCTATTATACTGCAAGCCCGCACCTCGCCGCTATGCCCGTCAGCCCTGCCTGCGCCCCCCGCGGAGACGGGGGAGGCCGGACGGCGCGGCGGGCCGCGCTTGCGTATCCATACGGGAAGGAGACAATATGCGTCATGGAGGAAGGTTCCCTGGTCAATGTAGAACGGGTGTCCCGCTATTATGGGCCGCTGGCCGCCGTTCAGGGCGTGAGTTTCGACCTGCAGCGGAGGCAGGTGCTGGGGTTGCTGGGGCCCAACGGCGCCGGCAAGACTTCCCTCATGAAAATGATTGCCGGCGTATTGGCCATGAACGAAGGCGCCATCCGCGTCGCCGGCCACGACCTGCTTGAAGAGCCCCTGCGGGCCCGCGGCAGCCTCGGCTTCCTGCCGGAGCAGCCGCCCCTCTACGAAGACCTGACCGTGGACGAATACCTCAGGTATTGGGCTCGTCTGCGCGGCCTGACCCGGCGGCAGGCGCGCGCCGCCGCGAAACGGGCCCGCTACGCCTGCGGCCTGGAAGACAACGGGCGACAGTTGCTCGGCAAGCTTTCCAGAGGATACCGGCAGCGAGTCGGGATCGCCCAGGCGATTGTGCACGAACCGCCGGTGGTTATCCTGGACGAACCTACATCCGGTCTGGATCCCCTGCAAATCAACGAGATCCGCCGCCTGATCCGCAACATCGCCGAGCGCTGCGGCGTTATCTTGTCCACGCATATCCTGGCGGAGGCGCAGGGCATCTGCGACCGGGTGCTGATCCTGAATCGCGGCCGGGTCGTTCTGGACCGGCAACTGTCCCAGCTCGCCCGGGACGCCGGGCAACGCGGCTTTCGCGTCGCCCTGCGGCGGCCGCCGTCCCTGGAAACCCTGCGGGAAAAAGCGGACGAATTGCAGGAGGCGCGGGTGGAGATAGAGTCCATAGACGAACGGCGCTACCGCATCCGCCATGCCCCTGGGGAAGACATCCGCGAAGCCTTTGCCGGCATGGCGGCGACGCAGGGGTGGGGGCTGCTGGAACTGATTCCCGAGGAAGATCGCTTGGAGGAGACCTTCCTGCGGGTGACCCGGGATATCCCGGAGGCCCTGCCGGAGGCCGTCGAGGAAGTGCCGCCGCCGGCGGACGCCCCGGCAGCCGCCCCGCCGGACGCCCCGGCGGATGCCCCGGCGGATGCCCCGGCGGAAGAGCGACAGGCTGCCCCGCCGCTGGACTCCCGGCCGGACGCCTCGTCCTCCTGATGCGCGCCGGCATTCTCTCTATTGCCGTCTGCGAACTGCGGCGCAGCCTCTTGTCGCCGCTGGCCTGGTGCCTGTTCGCCCTGTTCCAGTTCCTGCTGGCGCTGGTGTTCTTCAGCAATCTGCTGATCGCGCAAAGCTGGGGGGGCGGGCAGAGCCTGGCCGAAGGCGCCATTTACGTGCTGTTTTCTTCGGCGGGCACCTTGCTGCTGCTCACGGCGCCCATCTTCACCATGCATCTGTTCAGCGACGAACACCGTTCCGGCACCATGACCCTGTTCCTTTCCTCGCCGCTGTCCCTGCCCGATATCGTCCTGGGGAAATACCTGGGCATTCTGAGCCTGCTCGGCTGCCTGCTGCTCCTGATCCTGTGCATGCCGCTGTCGCTGTTGCCGGCAGTGCGCCTGCAATTCCAGCCGCTCTTGCTGCAGGCGCTGAGCTTTGGACTGCTGGCGATGCCCATGGCCGCCATCGGCATCTACGCCTCCAGCCTCACCGCCCGGCCCATGCTGGCTGCCCTCGGCGCCTTCTCGCTACTGTTTCTGTTATGGCTGATCGAGTTGCCGCGCCACCTGTGGACCGGAGAAATGGCCGAACTTTGCACCTACCTGTCCATATTCCGTCATTACTCCAGGCTTCTGCACGGGCAGATGGACACCGCCGACGTGTTTTACTTCTTTTTGCTGAGCGGCTTTTTCCTCGCCTTGACGGTGCGCCGCCTCCACAACCTGAGGGTGTTGCACTGAGGGTGTTGCACTAATGAAGGCCAGGTTCCTCAGCGGCCGACGGCTCTGGGAACACATGGGCAACGCCACTTTCCTGGTACTGCTGCTCGCGTTGACCGGTATCCTGGCCTGGCTGAGCGTCCGGTACTCCTGGCAGAGCGACTGGTCGGCGGATGGCCGGCACAGCCTGACGCAGGCGGACCGCGATCTGCTGGAGCGCATCGCGGGCGGGGAGATCCGGGTCACGGCCTTCGTGCACAGCGAGAGCGACAAGGAAGCCGTCCGCGACTTCGTCGCCCGCTACCAGGAAGTCCGTCCCTCCATTGCGTTGGACTTCATAGACCCCCTGGCCTCTCCGAACCTGGTGCGCGAATACGGCATCCAGGTGAACGGAGAGCTGCTCGTACAATACCGGCAGCGCCGCGAGAATCTCCAGCCGCGGCCCAGCCGCGAGGGCCTGGGAAAAAACTACGCCGGGGAAGATTTCCGCAACGTCCTGCGGCGGTTGTCCGCGGAAGGGAAGTGGCGGTTGCGCTTTCTCTCCGGCCACGGCGAGCGCCGCGCGCACGGCCAGGCCAACCATGACTTGCGGCAATGGACCGCGCAGCTCGAACGGCGCGGCTACGAGGTCAAGGATCTGCCGCTGGGTACCGTCGGGGGAATCCCCGCCGACACCGACGTGCTGGTCATCGCCGGCCCCCGAACCGAACTCCTGCAACCCGAGGCGGCGCTGTTGCGGCGCTACTGGAACGAGGGCGGCAATATCCTCTGGCTGTCCGACCCCGAGCCGGAAACGCAGCGCCAGGGCTGGCGGGAACTGGCCCGGACGCTGGGCGTGCGATTCCGTGACGGAGTCGTGCTGGACAATGTTCAGCGGCTGCAGGGGCTGGGCGACCCGTCCATTCTGCTGCTCGACGCCCAGAGCTATCCCACACACCCCGTGCTGGAAGGTTTCGACCTGTTGACCCTGTTCGCGGAAACCCGCAGCGTAGAGCGGCACGAGGCGGCGGGAGATGCCTGGCATTCGCAGCCCCTGCTGCTGAGCAGCGACCAGTCCTGGCTGGAGACTGGCGAGTTCAGCGGCCATGTGCAATACGATGCCGGGACGGACTTGCCCGGCCCCCTGACCCTTGCCCTGGCGCTGGAGCGCAGCCTGGGTTCCGGCGACAGCGGCGAACGGCAGCGGGCGATCTTCCTGGGCGACGGCGACTTTCTGTCCAATAATCTCCTCCAGAACGGCGGCAACGGCGAACTGGGCATACGCATGGTCAGCTGGCTGGCCGGCGCCGACTCCGCCCTCGGGCTGCCCCCCGAGCAGCCCGAGGACGCGCAGCTCGCCCTGTCCCAGCGCAGCCTTGTGTTGCGGGCCATGTCCTTCGTGTTGTTGCTGCCCGCGGCGCTGCTGGCCGCGGGCGCCGCCTTGCGTTGGCGCCGGCAGAAGCGATGAGCCGCGGCGGCCGCGTCAACCTGGCGCTGGGCCTTGTCACCGTGGCGCTGGCGGTGCTGGCGCTGGCCCTGTGGCGCCGCGAGGCGCTGGCGCCGCCGGGCCCCTTGCTGATGCCGGACCTCGAGCCGGACACGGTGCGCGAGATTCGCATACAGGCCGGCGACAAGCCCGAAGTCCTGCTCGAGCGCCCGGCCGACCGTTGGCGCATGACCGCCCCCCGGGAGTTGCCCGCCGATTTGTCGCGCATAGAGCGCCTGCTGCAAGACCTGCGGGAGTTGCGGATCGTCGTCGTCGGCGAGGCGCCCCCGCTGGCCCTCGCGCCCTACCGCCTGGACCGGCCCGAGGCGCAGCTGCATGTCGCCGGGCGCAGGCTTGCGTTCGGCGCCGCCAATCCCCTGGACCTCCGCCGCTATCTGCACTACGACGGCCAGGTCCTGCTGGCGGAAGACCTGCTGTATCCCATGCTCTCCAGCCAGGCCCTGTTCTTCGCCGCCCAGGAATTGCTGCCCCCGGACTACTCCCCCGACGCCCTGTGCCACGCCGGCAGGCGCTTCGATTTGCATCGCAGCCCTGCGCCCGGTGCGGCCGCCGGCGGGCCGCCCGCAGACGCCGGCGGCGGCGAGGGCAGCGGGGCGGGCAAGGAGGCGCAAAGCGCCAGCGCTGGCGGCTTCTTCGACGGTCCGCGCATCGTCCGCGCCTGGCGGCGGGCGCGGGCGTTCCTGGTGGAGGCATACGCAGCGGAGGAGGCAACGGCGCCCGCGGAGGGGATGGCCGAACCGGGCAGCGCGGGCGGCGCGGCGGATGCGGGGGGCGCGGAGAATGGAGGCGCGGCGGGCGATGCGGGCGATGCGGCGGGCGATGGGACGGCGGCGACCGCGGCCGCGCCCGAGACGGTCCTGCTCGAATCCGAAGCGGGCGGCCCGCTGGAGTTTCGGATCGTAGCTCGCCGGCCCTTGATCCTGGCCCGGCCGGACCTGGGCATTCAGTACCGCTTCAGCGCCTCGCTGCTGCGCGAGTTGTTGCCGCCGGAGACGGCCCCGGCGCACGGGCCCTGCGGGCAGGGAACGAAGGCGAGCCGGTGAACCGTTCGCCGCAGCCGTCCGATCTATCTCGAATAATGACAGTCCTGCACGGGATGTCGAATGGCCGCGAGGGCGAATAATCTACTGATGCTTTTGCATCCAGCTTTGCGCCAGCTTTTGCGACTCTTCCAGCTGGCTCTGCGACACCTTGTCCCGCAAAAGAGCGAGCTTTTTAAACCCTTCGATGTTCCCCTGCGCCGCCGCAATGATGTACCACTTGCCCGCCTGCACATTGTCCTTGCGCGCGCCCTGACCCTTCTCGTACATCGAACCCAGGTTGTTCTGCGCCACGCTGTAGCCCCCTTCGGCGGACCTGCGATACCAATCCAGGGCGCGCATATGATCCTTCGCCACGCCCTTGCCCTGCTCGTACATCAGGCCCACGTCGTTCTGCGCCTCCAAGTCGCCCTGTTTGGCAAGGGGCAGGCATAACGGAAACGCCTTTTGGTAATCCCTTTTCTCTACTGCCTTCGCGCAGGCGCTGCCGCCGTCGGAACAAGCGGCGGCAAAGAAAACCGTTCCCGCGCCCAGTAAGAGAAATCCCAGTCCTTGCTTTCTCATTTTCGCAACCCTCCTCTCGTTTTTTGCGGCAACATGCGATACGGGCAATTTTATATGGCCTCGCGCCTTGGGTCGAGCCGTTGGCGGGCGCTTCGCGGCCCCATGGCGCGCATGTCGCCCATGTCGCGCAACCCCTGGCCGAACTGCCCGGGGCGGCCGCCCCGCCGCCTCTTCAGAACAGGCCCACGATGCGGCCGTCCGCGTCCAGGTCTATGGTTTCGGCGGCGGGCGCCCTGGGCAAGCCCGGCATGGTCATCATGTTGCCGGCGATCACGACGATGAAGCCGGCGCCGTGGGCCAGCCGCAGCTCGCGCAATTCGACGGTGTGGCCCATGGGGGCGCCGCGCAGGGCGGGGTTGGTGGAGAAGGACATCTGAGTCTTGGCGATGCATACCGGGAAGCGGGGGTAGTCGCGGCCCAGTTCTTCGATGCGGGCGCGCACCTTGGGGGCGGCATCCATCCCGGCGGCGCCGTAGATGCGGGTGCAGACGTTCTCGATCTTTTCCCACAGGGGGGTGTCGTCCTGGTAGAGGTAGCGGTGCGAGCCCTCTCCCTTGTCCAGCACGGCGGCGACGGCGCGGGCCAGGTCTTCGGCGCCGGCGCCGCCCTCGGCCCAGTGGCGGGCGACGACGGCCTCGCAACCGAGCTCCGCCAGGCGCTTGCGCAACAGCTCCACCTCGGCGTCGGTATCGCGCAGGAAGTGGTTGACGGCCACCACGCAGGGCAGGCCGTAATGGTCGCGGATGTTGCTCAGGTGGCGCTCCAGGTTGGCGAGCCCCTTTTGCAAGGCAGTCGTGTCCTCCTCGCCCAGCCGCTCCAGGGCGGCGCCGCCGTGGTACTTGAGCGCCCGCACCGTGGCCACCAGGACGACGGCGCCGGGGCGCAGGCCGGCCATGCGGCACTTGATGTCTATGAATTTCTCCGCCCCCAGGTCGGCGCCGAAACCGGCTTCGGTGATCACGCAGTCGGCCAGTTTCAGGGCCGCGCGAGTGGCGATGACGCTGTTGCAGCCGTGGGCGATGTTGGCGAAGGGCCCGCCGTGCACAAAGGCCAGGTTGCCTTCCAGGGACTGCACCAGGTTGGGCCTGAGCGCATCCTTGAGCAGCACGGCCATGGCGCCGTGGGCCTTGAGGTCGCTGGCGTAAACCGGTTTGCCCTGCCGGCTGTAGCCGATTACGATGCGCCCCAGGCGCTCCTTGAGGTCTTGCAGCGACGACGCGAGGCAGAAGATCGCCATTACTTCCGAGGCCACGGTGATGTCGTAGCCGCTCTCTCTGGGCACGCCGTTGGCAGCGCCGCCCAGGCCGACCACGACCTTGCGCAGGGCGCGGTCGTTCATGTCCACCACCCGGTTCCAGGCGACCGAACGCAGGTCCAGGTCGAGCGCGTTGCCCTGGTGGATGTGGTTGTCCACCATGGCGGCCAGCAGGTTGTGCGCGGCGCCGATGGCGTGGAAATCTCCGGTAAAGTGCAGGTTGATGTCTTCCATGGGGACGATCTGGGCGTGTCCGCCGCCCGCCGCGCCGCCCTTGATGCCGAAACAGGGGCCGAGGGAAGGCTCGCGCAGGCAGATCAGGGTCTTCCTGCCGATTCGGTTCATGGCGTCGCCCAGGCCGACGGTGGTGGTGGTCTTGCCTTCGCCCGCCGGTGTCGGGCTGATGGCGGTGACCAGGACCAGCCGGCCGTCCTCCCGTTGCCGCAGGGATTCGATGTACTCCGGCGCGAGTTTGGCCTTGTAGCGGCCGTAGGGTTCGAGGTGGGCCGCTTCGATGCCGAGCTGCTCGCGGGCCAGTTCCACGATGGGCTTCTTGCGCGCCTGGCGCGCGATCTCTATATCGGACATGATTTTTCCGGACTCCTTAACAACGTGCGGAACACCGGCCCCCGCGGTGGCGACAGGGGATTATGCTAGCAGTTGCGGGCGGGGCGGGGAATAGCGGCGCGCCGGCCTCTCCCGGAACGACGGCCTGCCCTCGTGCCGCGGCGCCACAAGCCGTTCCGCAATCGAAGGGAAGAAAAGCGGTTCTTACGCACCACTCCCCCCTTGAGGGGGAGTCGGCAAGACGAGGGCGCAAGCCCGATGTCGCGCCGGTGGGGGGAGCAGCTAAAGCGCCTGCTACACCCCACCGCCCAGGAGAACCGCAAGGGCCGCCTAGGCTCCCCCTCAAGGGGGGAGTGATGGGAAGAATGAGGCGCAGGCTTGCCCCTGGCTTGTCTTTACTGCATTAACGGGGGCAGGAATAGCAGGGTAGGTTGGGCGGCGGGTCCCGCCGGCCCCGGTCTCGCCACGGCTTTTGCAAGCCTTTGATTTGCAAACGTTTTATGGAGGCGCCCCTGTGCTGGGCAAATGCGCGGGAATGTTGTATCTTTATGGTATTACGGTAAAAATCAGGATGCGAAAATCAGGATATGGGACTCTGCCGATGACAACCGCTTGGCGTCTGTTGCGCGACTCGTTCTCGTACTCGCGGGGCTCTCTGTTGTCTCCGGCCCTGGATACGTTGACTATGGGCGGGCTTGGCGTCGGGTTTTTCCTGTTCTTCGTAATTTTCCTCCCCCATGCCGCCGATAGCCTGCACACGCTGTTCATCACCTCGTTCTTTATCTTCTATTTTGTCGCCGCTCCGCATTTTGCCGCCTCTTATCAGATCGCCTACGGCGGCTTCGTCCGGCGCGTGCTCGGGGGCGAGGAGGGTGCGGGCACGGTGATGCGCTACCTGTGGATCGGTCTGCTGGTGCCGGCATTGTTGCTGGGTTACGCGGCCTTCTCCCTGTCGCACGAGCGGGAGACGGCGTTGCGCTACCTCGGCTACCTGGTCAACTTCATGTTTTTCGTCGTCGGCTGGCATTACATCAAGCAGGTGTACGGCTGCGTCATGGTCACCTCCGCGCTGCAAAAGATTTACTACGACCGCAAGGAGAGGATCGCCCTCCTGCTGCCCCTGTACGCCTTGTGGATCGGGGCTTATGCCATGCTCAACCTGGGAGTGGGCGTGGAGGAGTTTATCAAGGTGCCCTACCACAGTCTGAATCTGGACGCCTTGGCGCTGCGCCTGTTCGGGGTGGCGGAGTTATCCGTGCCCGCGCCGTTTCCCGCCATCGTGATCGGGCCGACCTTGAACATCCTGGGCTTCTTCTTCTATTGCGCCATGGCCGCTTCTTTCGCCTGGCTCGTTTGCGTCATGCGGGAGAAGTTTCGCCGTGAACGGAGGTTGCCGCCGGCGGCCGCCGTGGCCGCCTTCGTCTCCATCTATGCCTGGATGGCGCCGGTTTTCCGTGACCCGTACTTCTTTTATCTGATCCCGTACCTCCATGCCGTGCAGTACCTGCCGTTCGTGCTGGCACGGCGCAGGAACATCGCCCTGGCCGCCATGCGGGGCGCGCCGGCTGCCGCCGGCGGGCGGCCCGGCTTCGATATGGAGCGGGAGGAACGGCTGGCGGCAGGGCAACTCAACCGGCTGGTCCTGGCCGTGCTGGTGGTGGTTCCCTGCCTGCTGGCGATCGAGGCATCGTTCGGATTCTTCGGCCTGGTCCTGCGCCTGTACGATTCTTTCGACGCGGGCTTGCTGGCGCTCGGTTCCCCGTTTGGCCTGGCGGCGGCCATCGCGCTCGCCACCTGGGCGCTTTACCCTCTGGGCAGGAGGCTGCTCGTTATGCAGCATCCGGTGGTGCGGCAGGTTTGCAACTTCTTTTTGTGGGCCTGTGTCCTGGGCTTCGCCGGGTATTACGCCCTGCCCAAGTTATTCGAGTTCCTGGTGCCGCTGGGGGAGCAATATTCGGGTTGGCTGTTCCTGTTCCTGTTCACCGTATTGCTCAACATCCACCATTATTTCATAGACAACGTCCTCTGGAAGAAGGACAACCGCCCCGTGGTCCATTACCTCTTTTCGACCCGGCAATTGCAGGCGCCTGCCGTCCGCGCCGCCTCCTCGCGGTACGCGCATGGCTGAGGGGCCGGGAGACCGGCGATGACGGCTGCCCTTCGCCTGGTGCGCGACTCGTTTTCTCCCTCGCGGGGGTCCCTGTTGTCTCCAGCCCTGGATACGCTGATGATGGGCGGCGCCTCCATCGTGTTTTACCTGCTGTGGCTTTATTGCTTTCCGTATGCCTCGTATGCCGAAGACGCGCGGCAAATGCTCCCGGTGGCGGCCGCCCTGCTGTTTTACGTCTTCAATACCGCGCATGTCGCCGCTTCCTACCGGATCGCCTACGACGGCTTCTTGCGGCGCGTTCTGCCGGCCGGCGGGGAGGACGCAGGCATGACGGTGCGCTACCTGTGGATGGGCGTAGTTGCTCCGCTGTTGTTGCTGGGCTACATGGTATTCGCCTTTCTGCACGAGCGACAGGCGGCGATGCAATACCTGGGCTACCTGTTCGCCTTCATGTTTTTCATCGTCGGCTGGCACTACATCAAGCAGGTGTACGGCTGTATCGTGGTCACCTCGGCATTGCGGAAAATTTACTACGGCCGGGCGGAGAGGTTCGCCCTTCTGCTGGCCCTGTATGCCATTTGGATTGCGACGTTCTCCGCTTCCAACCTGGGGGAGGGATTGCGGATGCGCGAGTATCTCGATGTGCCCTACCCCCAGCCGAATCTGGACGCTTGGTCGCAAAGCCTGTTCGGGACGGCGCATATATCCCTGCCCGCGCTGCTTTTCTCCGGCCCCCGGTCGCTGTCCGTGAACATCGTATCTTTGTGCTATCACGTCACGGTCTTCTCTACTGCCGCCTGGGCCGTTTACGTGTTGGCGGGGAAATTTATTCGGGAGGGAAAGCGGCCGCCGGCCGCCGCCATCGCCGCCTTTGTCTCCATCTACTTATGGCTGGTGCCGGTTTTCTACGAACCTTACTTGGTTTACCTGCTCGTGTTCTTTCATTCGCTGCAATACCTGCCTTTTGTGCTGGCCCGGGAACGGAACGCGAGCCTCGCCGCCATGCGGCGGGAGGGACAGGGGCCGCTCGACATGGAGCGTGAGGGCCGGGTCGCGGCGCGGCAGCTGAACCGGCAGGTTCTGTGGGCGATGGTCCTGGTCCCCTGTCTGCTGGTGGCGGGCGCTTCCTCCGGCCTGTTCGGGATCGCCGTCCCGGAGAGGATTATGGAGGAGGACGTAGCGACGTTGTCCGGCCTGCTCGGGATCGCCTCCAGTCTGGCCGGGTATCTGGATGCAGGGATACCGGGTCTAGGCTCTCCGCTCGCGGTGGTGGCGGTGGTCACGCTCGCCGCCTGGGCGCTCTATCCCCTGGGCAGGGGGCTGCTCGCCAGGCAGCATCCGGCGGCGCGGCAGGTTTGCGGCATGTTCCTGTGGGCCGTCGCCCTGGGATTCACGGCATATTACGGCCTGCCCGTGCTGCTCGGTTCCGTCGTGCCGCTGGATCAGTATTCGGGCTTGCTGTTCCTCTCGCTGTTCCACGTGTTCCTCAACATCCACCACTACATCATAGACAACGTGATCTGGAAAAAGGGCAACCGCCCCGTGGTCCATTATCTCTTCTCGACGCGGCAATTGGATGCGCCTTCCGCCCGGGTCTCCTCCTTGCGGTACGCGCATAGCTGAGGCCCGGGAGACTAGCCCGGATATTGCACGAAGGGGGTAACAAAGCGCGTGATTCCACTGAGACGAATGCGCGGTTGCGCCGGTTTCCGCCCTCGCCCTCGGTCCCTCTCCCAAAGGGAGAGGGAAGCGAAGAAGGGGCGCCCTCTTCTCCCTCTCCCTCCGGGAGAGGGTTGGGGTGAGGGTAAAATCCGGCGTGAACGAATACTCGGGGACGCTCGTGCAATATCCGGGCTAGCGATGGCAGCCGCCCTTCGCCCGATGGCCGCCTGGGCGCCTTCCTTGCATTCCGCTCGTATCTGATCCGATGGCCGCCGGGCGCGAGCGCTCCGGGCGCCTGTTTCCCCTGACTTACTGGGATGCGGGCGTGGACCTCGCCGCGGGCGAGCGGCTGGCGGGTCGCGTCCGCGAGTTGGCCGTTGGCACCCCCCGCCGCGGCGTGGTGGCGGGTGTAGGCGGATTCGGCGCGGTGTTCGATTTGGCGCCGCTGGGGCTGCGCGATCCGCTGCTGGTCTCGGCCACGGACGGGGTCGGCACCAAGCTGCAGCTGGCAGTGCGGGCCGGGGCCCTGGCCGGCGTTGGCATAGACTTGGTCGCCATGTGCGCCAACGACGTGCTGGCGCAGGGCGCCGCGCCGTTGTTCTTTCTGGATTACCTCGCTTGCGGCCGGCTGGACGTGGAGGAGGCGGCGCTGCTGGTGGCGGGCATCGCGGAGGGGTGCCGCATTGCCGGCGCGTCCCTGGTCGGCGGCGAAACCGCGGAGATGCCCGGCGCCTACGTGGAGGAGAAATACGATCTTGCCGGCTTTTGCGTGGGGGCCGTGGAGCGCGAGCGGCTGATTGACGGCGCCTCTATTCGGGAGGGCGACCTGCTCGTCGCGCTGCCCTCCAGCGGCGCCCATGCCAACGGTTACTCGCTGATTCGCAAGATTCTTGATGGAGACGAACAGACGCCTCCGCTGCCCGATGCACCGTTGCCGGAATTACTGGCCCCGACCCGCATCTACGTCCCGGCCGTCGTCGCCCTGTTGCAGGAGGTGCCGGTGCGGGGCATCGCCCACATCACCGGCGGGGGGCTGCCGGGAAACCTGGTTCGCATCCTGCCCGAAGGGCTGGGCGCCGTGGTGGACGAGGGCAGTTGGCGCTGGCCGGAGTTGTTCGAGTGGTTGCAGGCTCAGGGCAAGATCGCGCGGGAGGAGATGTACCGGGTCTTCAATTGCGGCATCGGCATGGTGCTCTGCGTTGCCTCTGGCGATGAGAAACGGGCGCTGGACTGCCTGGCGGCGGCGGGGGAGCCCGGTTGCTGGGTCGCCGGTCGCGTGGAGCGGGTTGCGGCGGGCGCGGCTCGGTTTCGTTTTATCCGGGGGGGGCGGGAGGCCGGCCCGGACGCTGCACCGCGCTCAGAAATCCCCTCAGAATGTTGAGTTCGTCGCGGTTGGGCAGCGCCCGGTTGAACAGCAGTCGCAGCCGCCGCATCGGGCTGGCGCGGCGCCTGGAGAGGAAGCCCGTATCCCTCATGCAGCGCTCCAGGTGTTCGTAGAACCGTATCATTTCCTCCGCGCTCGCCGGCGTCGCCGCAGTCCCGGGAAGGGGCGCCGCCTCCGGGGGCGGCGTCCGCTCGTCGGCCAGCCGCGCGAGCAGCAACTCGTAGCAGATCAGCTGCGCCGCCGCGGCCACGTTCAGGGAGCGGAAATCCGGGACGGTGGGGATGCATACCAGGCGGTGGCAATATTCCAGGTCCCGGTTGCCAAGCCCGCTCTGTTCGCCCCCGAAGACGAAGGCGGCCGCCGTGTCGCCATGCCCTGCGTGCCGCAGGGCCATCGCCGCCGCCTCGCGGGGCGTCAGCGTGGGCCAGGCCAGCCGCCGCCGACGGGCGGTGGTGCCGAATACCAGCGAGCAGTCGCCGATCGCCTCCGGCAGCGAGCGGCAGACAGCGGCGCGGTCCAGGATGTCGTCCGCCCCGGCGGCCCGCGCCGTGGCCTCCGCGCAGGGGAAGTTTGCCGGCCGCACCAGGCGCAGCCGTTCCTGTCCCATGGCCTTCATGGCGCGGGCGGCGGCGCCTATATTGCCGGGGTGCGTGGTGTCCGCCAGGACGATGCGAATGGCGTCTTGCGGGGCGCCTTGCGGGTTCGGGGGCATGTGCTGCTGCGAGTCCTCCGCCGCCTAGGATACCATCCGCCGGGGCGCGGGTAGGGAAGGCCATGCAACCCATGTTGAACATCGCCGTGCAAGCGGCCCGCAACGCCGGCGATTTCCTGGTCCGGCGCCTGGACCGGGCGGCGCACCTGCATGTGCTGGACAAGGGGCCCAACGACTACGTCAGCGAGGCCGACCGCCGGGCCGAGGCGATCGTCCTCGCCGAGATTCGCAAGGCGTACCCGGGCCATGCGGTGTTGGCCGAAGAGTCCGGCGCTCAGGCCGGCAACGACTGCCAGTGGATCGTCGATCCCCTGGACGGCACCACCAATTTTCTGCACGGCTGCCCGCACTTCGCCGTGTCCGTCGCCGTGCGCCGCGGCACCCGCCTGTTGCATGCCGTGGTTTACGACCCCCTGCGCCAGGAGATGTACACGGCCAGCCGGGGAGAAGGCGCCTACCTCAACGAGCGGCGCATTCGGGTCAGCGGCCGCGCCGCCAGCGGCCCCAAGGGCCTGAAGCGCGCGCTGGTGGGCACCGGATTCCCCTTTCGCAACCCGGCTCGCCTGCCGGCCTATCTGGACGCCCTGGAGCGGGTCTGCCGGGCGGTCACGGACGTGCGGCGCATGGGTTCGGCCGCCCTGGACCTCGCCGCCGTAGCCTGCGGCCGGCTGGACGGCTTCTGGGAGAGCGATCTGCAGCTCTGGGACATCGCCGCCGGCGTGTTGCTGGTGGAGGAGGCCGGCGGGTTGGTTACCGATCTGGAGGGCGGCACTGGCCACTTGCGTTGCGGCCAGATCCTGGCCGGCAGTCCCTCCGTCCATGGCCAGTTGCTGCGGCTGTTGGCGCCGTCGGGCGGCCGCCGCCCCGGTCCGCCTCGCCGCCCGGGCGGGGCTGGGGGAAAGGCGCCGCGGCCTGTTAAGAAAAGGCGCCCCGCCGGTTCCGGCGGGGCGCGCAAGCCTTAGGTTTCGCCAAAAAGGTTTCGCCAAAAAAAAACGCCCCACCGGGAGCCGGCGGGGCGCATATCCGCTAACGAACGTCGGGTCTTTACATGCCCGGCGGGTTGACGGGACCGGGAGACGCGGTACCCCGGCAGTTGGCCGGCAGATACTTCTGGGCCAAGCCGCCGCTAGGAGCTGAGCAGGTCCACGTGACGCCGCTCGAGCTACCCGTGGCCGCGTACTCTAGCGTCTGGCCCGCAGCGGTATCGCCGCCGATAGCCTGGTAGGCGATGGACACTGTCGCTGCCGTATTGCTGACTCGATTGTATGTGATGCCCTGTACGATATCCGTAGCGTAGGAGTTAGTGAGCCCCATACCGGCTTCCTGCTGGTCGGCTGGCATGAAGCCGCTCGAGATATATGCCTCGGCGATGCTGGCCTTGGCCGGCGCGAACAGGTTGATGCCCTCCGTAACCTTGGCCCGTATCGAGTTATCAATGAAGGCCGGGATGGCGATGGCGGACAGGATGCCGATGATGACGATCACCACCATCAGCTCGATCAGGGTGAAACCCTGCTGGATTTGCTTCTTCATCTTGCTTTCCCTCTGTGGAACCATATGGTTTTCGGCGCCTTTGCCGCGCCTTCGCCATTAAAAGTAGCAGGAACCGTGCCAGGGACGCAATTCCCTTTGTGGGAAGGCGCCTCGCACGGGCGCCGCCCGCTTCGGAGGGCGAATATCCAGGGCTTGCCGCGACCCAATGCGTCGAATTGTGACGTGTTGCGTCGCTATTCTCGGCGGGCGCGGCCTTCCCGCAAGACGGCGCCCGCGCGTCGCTATTCCAGGTTCAGCTTCTTCAGGCGGTAGCGCAGGGCGCGCAGGCTCAGCCCCAGGAGCTTGGCGGCCCGGGTCCGGTTCCAGCGGGTCTGTTGCAGGGCGGCGAGGATCTTCCCCTTGGCGACATCGTCCAGCTGGCGGTCCAGGCCGGCCTCGGGCGCCGGCGCCTCCTCCGGCGCCTCCTCCGGCGCGGCCTGCGGCGACGCGGCCGGCAGTCGCAGATGCTCGGGGGAGACCGTGCCGGAGTCGCACAGCGTCAGGGCCCGTTCCAGGATGTTCTCCAGTTCGCGCACGTTGCCGGGATAGTCGTAGCGCCGCAGCCGTTTCAGCGCGGCGGCGCTTAGCCGCGGCGGCGCGCGGTCGGCGCGGCGGGCCAGCCGTTGCAACACGGCTGCCGCCAGCGGCGGGATGTCTTCGCGGCGCTCGCGCAGGGGGGGCACATGCAGTGCGATCACCTGCACCCGGTAGTAGAGGTCGCGGCGGAAGCGTCCGGAGGCCACCAGCGGTTCCAGCGGTTGTTGCGCGGCGCTTAAGATGCGCACGTCCACCGGCCGTTCCCGTTCCGCGCCCACCGCCCGCACGCTGCGCTCCTGGATGGCGCGCAGCAACTTGACCTGGAAGGAAGCCGGCAGATCGGTGATCTCGTCAAGGAACAGGCTGCCGCCGTCGGCGGCCTGGAACAGGCCGTCGCGGTGTCCCGTGGCGCCGGTGAAGCTCCCCTTGCGATGCCCGAACAACTCGCTCTCCACCAGTTCGGCCGGGATCGCGGCGCAGTTGACCGGCACGAAGCGGCCGTTGCGTCGCGGCCCCTGCTCGTGGATGAGGCGCGCGACCAGTTCCTTGCCGGTGCCGGTCTCGCCGTGGATATAGACCGGCGCCTGGCCGCGCGCCAGGCGGGCGGTCTCCGCCAGGAGATGGCGGATGGCGGGGCTGTTGCCGACCAGCCGGGTGCGAGTTGCCGCGCTGTCCGCGGGCAGCTGCAGGGCGTTGCGGATCAGGGTGCGCAGTTGCGCCAGGTCAACCGGTTTGCCGATGAAATCGAAGGCGCCGGCCTTCAGCGCGCGCACGGCGCTTTCCACGTTGCCATGGGCGGTGATGACGATGATCGGGATTCCGGGGTGGCGCTTCTGCGCGAACTTCACCAGTTCGAGGCCGTCGCCGTCCGGGAGCCGCATGTCCGTGAGGCAGAGCCGGGGGGATTGCTCTTGCAGCGCCCGCTTCGCCCCGGCGATGTCCGGCGCCTCCAGTCCCGCCAGCTCCATGCGCCGCAACGTGAGCAGCAGCAATTCCCGGATGTCCCGTTCGTCGTCCACGACCAGGACTTGCGGGTTGGCGGCGGCGGGCTTCATACCGCGATGGCGCTGTCCGGCGGCTCGAAGCGGACCCGGAAGCAGCAGCCCCCGGTCGAATTGGCATGCAGGCCCAGGGCGGCGCGGTTTGCCTCGCACAGTTGACTGGCGACATACAGCCCCAGTCCCGAGCCGGCGGCCTCGGTGGTGAAAAAGGGTTCGAACAGCCGCTCGCGGTACTCTTCGCGAATCCCCCGGCCGCTGTCTATGACGTCTATGTACGGGGCGCGGCTGTCCGCCTCCGTGCCGCAGACCAGTTCCAGCAGCGGCTGTCGGCGGCTGTAGCGGAGCGCATTTTCCCCCAGGTTCCACAACACTTGGTGGAGTTGGCTGGCGTCCGCGCTGACCGGGCCCGCCCGGCGCTCGATCCGGGTTGAGACATCGTCCGGGCGCAACGATTTCGTCTCCGCGAATTCCCTGGCGAATGCCGGCAGCCATTGGTCCATATGCAGCTCTTCCCGGTGCGCCGCCTGCCGGCCGAGCGTCATGACATTCTCCACGATGCCGTTCATGCGTTGCCCGTTGCGGGCGATGATCTGCACCAGGCGGCGCTCCTCCGCGGAGAGGGCGGCGGACTCGTGCAGCAGTTGGCCGGCATGGCTTATGGCGCCCAGAGGATTGCGTATCTCGTGGGAGATGCTGGCGGTCAGGCGGGCGAGAGAGGCGTTCTTCAGGGCTGTCGCCCGTTGCTGCACGGCGGCCGAGTCTTCCAGCACGATGAGCCAGCCCGGCGGCGCCTGGCCGTCTTCTTGCAGCGGGATGCCTTGCGCCTCCAGTTCCCCGAGGCGGGTGCGGAAGGGCGCCCGGCGCTCGCATTTCTGTGCCAGTATGGCCATGTCTTCGGACAGCTCGCCCAAGGCGCGGCCCTGCGGTTCCCGGGCCGCGTCGCCCAACAGGCGCATCGCCGAGCGGTTGCCGAATTGCACCCGCAGGCCGCCATCGAGGACCAGGACCCCGGTTTGCAGCATCCGCAGGATGCGCTCGTTCAGCTGGGCGAGGTCTTCCGCCTTGCGCCGTTCCCGTTCGGCCTGCGCTTCGCTGGTTGCCACCCGCCTGGCGCCGAAGGCGCCGGTGCCGGCGGCGGCGTAGAAGGCAAGGCAGAAGAGCCCCGTCTGCGGGAAGTTCGCCAGGCTGGGGGAATAGACGAGATAGGCGTACAGCTCCTGGTACAGGACCGCCATGGCGGCCAGGGAGGCGTACAGGAACACCGCGGGGTTGCCCGCCAGGATGCTGTTGCCGGCAATGCTGACCAGCAGCAACAGCTCGAAGCCGTTGCCCACGCCGCCGCTCGCGTACATCATCAGGGAGAGGGCGACGATGTCGGCGAGCGTCCCCAGGGTGAGTTGCGTCATGTAGGAGGGCCAGCGCAATTGCGCCAGGATGGCGCCCGGCAGGGAGCACAGGAGATAGCCGACGACCGTTGCCGGGAACAGGCCCCGGTGGGGCAGGTCGCCGGGGGACGGCAGCCAGTCGGCCAGGATCATGCCGAGGAACAGGAACGCGATCGCGTTGCGGTACAGGGAGAAGTACAGGAGACCGCGCCAGTTGGCGCGCGGGGGGCGGAGGTCGAAAATCGGCGCCCACCGGAAGGGCGGTCGTTCTTTCCGCTCAGCCCCGGCAGCGGTTACAGCGGAAATCCTCTCCATTCGTCTGCGCATCCTCCGTTTGCCGGGGGACGAAAGTCCCGCAGCGCGTGCATCGCCTCGTTGCGCGGGGCCGCGCTCCGCCCCGCCGAAGGCGGTCGCGGGCCGTCTCCAGGCCCCGTAACGCGCGGCGCAGAGCCAGTAGCAGGCACATCGCCAGCCCGGCGGCGATCAGCGCCAGCAACGCTATGCGTAGCATAGGGGCCTTGCCATTGAGCGATTCTCCGTTCGGCTGGTAGAATGAGGCGAGGCGCACGCGGTTTCTTTAGCAAGTATGCCATCGCCCGGCACGAACTTTCACGATATATCATAACACCGCGGGTAACACTGCGGAGAAACGGAGGGACGCGATTTTCCATGCATCTGCACGAATACCAGGCCAAGAAATTGCTGCAGGAGTACGGTATCCCGGTGCCGCCGGGCGAGCCCGCCTTTAGCGTGCGGGAGGCGTTGCGTTGCGCCGCCGAGCTGGGCGAGGGAGGGTGGATCGTCAAGGCGCAGGTGCACTCCGGCGGCCGCGGCAAGGCGGGCGGCGTTCAACGCGCCCGGGATTGGCAGGAGTTGGAGCGACAGGTGCGCGGCTTGCTGGGGACGCGGCTGATGACCCGGCAGTCGGCTCCGGAGGGCAAGCCGGTGCATTGCGTGCTGGTGCAGGCCGCCGTCGGCATCAAGCGCGAGTTATATTTGGCGCTGCTGGTGAACCGCAGCGACTGCCGGGTGGCGATCGTCGCCTCCGCCGCCGGCGGCATGGACATTGAGGAGATCGCGGAGCGGGAACCCGACAAGATTCACCGGCTGGCGATTGACCCGGTATTTGGTCTCGGCGCCTACCAGTGCCGGCAATTGGGTTTTCTGCTGGGGCTGGACGCCGGGCAACGGCGCCGGTTGACGGCGATCCTGCGCGATATGTACCGGTTGTTTGCGGACAAGGACCTGAGCCTGCTGGAGATCAATCCGCTGGTGATCGATGACCGCGGGGAACTCCTGGCCTTGGACGCCAAGATCAGCATAGACGACAACGCCCTGTTTCGGCAGGGAATCCTTGCGGAGTGGCGGGACCCGACGCAGACGGACGAGAAGGAGAGCATGGCCAAGCGCTTCGACCTCAATTATGTTGCCCTGGACGGGAATATCGGTTGCATGGTGAACGGCGCGGGCTTGGCGATGGCCACCATGGACATCATCCAGTTGCATGGCGGCAGGCCGGCGAATTTCCTCGACGTGGGCGGCGGCGCCACTACGGAGCGGGTGTCGGAGGCATTCAAGATCATTGTCAGCGACCCCCAGGTGCAGGCGATCCTGGTCAATATTTTCGGCGGCATCGTCCGTTGCGATCTGATTGCGGAGGGAGTGATTCAGGCGGTGCGCGAGGTGGGGGTGCGGGTGCCCGTGGTCGCCAGGCTTGAGGGGACGCAGGTGCGCAAGGGGCGGCAGCTCCTGACCGACAGCGGGCTGGCGATTACCCCCGCGGAGGACCTGGCGGATGCCGCGGTCAAGGCGGTGGCGGCTGCCGGAGAAGATACGGATGCCGATCCTGGTAGATAAGCACACGCGGCTTTTGTGCCAGGGCTTTACCGGCCGCCAGGGCAGTTTCCATTGCCGGCAGGCCATGGAATACGGTACGCGCCTGGTGGGCGGGGTGACTCCGGGGCGCGGCGGCGAGAGCCACCTGGACCTGCCTGTTTTCAACACGGTCGCCGAGGCCGTGCGCGAGACCGGCGCCGATGCCAGCATGATCTTCGTCCCGGCAGCCTTCGCCGCCGATGCCATCATGGAGGCGGCGGATGCGGGGATCGGCATGATCGCCTGCATTACCGAGGGGATCCCGGTGCTGGATATGGTGCGGGTGCGCGCGGCGCTGACACCTTGTTCCGCGGTCCGCTTGATCGGGCCGAACTGCCCGGGAGTGATTACCCCCGGGCAATGCAAGATGGGAATCATGCCCGGGGGCATTCACCGGCCCGGATGCGTAGGCATCGTTTCCCGCTCCGGCACCCTGACCTACGAGGCGGTGCATCAGACCAGCGGCAACGGGCTGGGCCAGAGCACCTGTGTGGGGATCGGCGGGGACCCGATCCACGGGATGGGTTTCGTGGATTGCCTGCGGCTGTTCGAGGAGGACGAGCAGACCCGGGGAGTTATCCTGGTCGGGGAGATCGGCGGCACGGCCGAGGAAGAGGCCGCCGAGTTCATCGCGGCGGAGATCAGCAAGCCGGTAGCGGCTTATATCGCCGGCGTCACCGCGCCGCCGGGTCGGCGCATGGGCCATGCCGGCGCCATCGTTTCGGGAGGGACGGGCGCCGCGGAGCAGAAATACCGCGCACTGGAGAAGGCGGGCGTCGCCACGGTTCGTTCCCCGGCCGAGTTGGGCGATGCCATGGCGAAGTTGCTGCAATAGCCGCCGCCATCGGCCGCGGTTCCGGGTAGGGTTGCATGTCCGCCCCCGTGTTGCGCATCGTCCTTGCCCAGCGGAACTTTACGGTCGGCGACATCGCCGGCAACGCGGAGCGCATCGTTGCGTCTTCGGAGGCCGCCCGGGACGAGCACCGCGCCGATCTCGTCCTGTTCCCCGAGTGCAGCCTCACCGGCTACCCTCTGGACGACCTGCTCTACAGGCCGGATCTGCACCGCCAAGTCGAAGACGGCCTGGCGCGCATCGCGCAACGGGTGCACGGCATCCATATGCTGATCGGCCATCCCCGCCGGGAGGAAGGGGCGTTGTACAACGCCTGTACCTTGCTCAGGGACGGCGAGCGGCGCCTGACCTACTGCAAGCGCAATCTGCCGAATTACGGCGTATTCGACGAAAAAAGACATTTTACCCCCGGTGACCGGGTGCATCTGGCGCACATCAACGGGGTGCGGATCGCTCCCACGATCTGCGAAGACATCTGGCACCAGGAACCGGCGCGGCGCATCCGCGCGGCGGGCACGGAGCTGCTGGTCAATATGAACGCCTCTCCTTTCGATATCGGCAAGCCGGAAGAACGGCGGCGGGTGTTGCGGGACCGGGTTCGGGAAACGGGGCTGCCCATCCTCTATGCCAACCTGGTCGGCGGCCAGGATGGCCTGGTGTTCGATGGCGGCTCCATGGCCGTGGATGGGAGCGGCAGCATCCTCTTGCAGGCGCCTTTGTTCCGCGAGGGGCTGTACTTGCTGGAGTGCCGCCGCGGGGCGGGGGGAGGGCGCCTGGAGTTGCGCGCTTCCGTGACCACGCCGCTCCCGGAGCCTGTGGAGCGCGTTTACCGGGCATTGGTCATGGGGGTCGGGGATTACGTGCGCAAGAACGATTTCGCGGGTGCGCTGGTCGGCGTGTCCGGGGGCATAGACTCGGCCCTGACCTTGTGCATTGCCGTAGATGCCCTCGGTTCTGACAGCGTCGAGGCCCTGCTCCTGCCCTCTCGACATACGGCCGCAATGAGCGTCGAGGATGCCAGTGAATTAGCGAAGCGGTTGGGGGCGCCGTACCGCATCCTGTCTATTGAGCGGACCTGCCCTGCCGTTCTGGAGACCCTGGGCGATGATGCCTTCCCTGCCGGCACGGGAGATACGGAAGATACGGTGGCGGAGAACGTGCAGGCGCGGTGCCGCGGCGTATTGCTGATGGCCGTGTCCAACCGGAGTGGGAAGTTGGTGTTGGCGACCGGCAACAAGAGCGAGGCGGCGGTAGGCTATACGACCTTGTATGGAGATACGGTGGGCGGTTTTGCCCCGCTGAAAGATATCTACAAAACCCGCGTGTACGAACTTGCCCGCTGGCGCAACCGCCAGGGGCGGGTCATTCCCGACCGCATCCTGGAGCGGCCGCCAAGTGCGGAGTTGCGGCCGAACCAAACGGACCAGGACTCTCTGCCCCCTTACGCGACGCTGGACCCGATCCTGGAGCGCTATATTGAACGGGACCAGAGTCCGGCGGAGATCGTCCGTGCCGGCTTCGATGCCGCCACCGTGCTGCAGGTGGCCGCACTGGTTGGCCACAGCGAGCACAAGAGGCGCCAGATGCCGCCCGGGGTGCGTATCGGCAAGCGCTGCTTCGACCGGGACCGGCGCTACCCGATCTGCTCGCGTTACCGGGAAGGCTGCCCCTCCGAGCCCCCCTCCGAACCCCCTGGACATTCGGGCGCTGCCTGACTACTTGATCCGGATCCGCTCGATCTCGGCAATCTCCTTGGACTGGGGGTAGTTCAGCCGCAATACGCGCAAAGCGTCGCGCGACAGTTCCTCCAGTTCCAGAACCTTGTAGGCCCGGGCCATGATCGCCAGCGCCATGGGCGTCGAAGGCGTGCGCGGGTAATGCTGTACCACGTATTGGGCGCGATTGGCGGCTGCCAGGTAGGCGCCGCGATTCAGGTAATAGTTGGCCACGCTGATCTCGTGCTTGGCCAGGATATTGCGCAGATAAACCATGCGCTGCCCGGCATCCGGGGCATACTTGCTGTCTGGGAATTTGCGCCGCAACTCCGCGAAGTACTCGAAAGCCTGTAGTTTGGAGGCCGGGTCTCTTTGCGAGGCGTCGAGGCGGAGATAGCGATCCGCCAGGCCGCCGCCCCGGTAGAAATTCGCCAGACCGCGCAGGTAGTATGCGTAATCCACGTGCGGATGCTGGGGATAGCGCTTGATGAACCGGTCGCAGGTATCGATCGCGTTGTCCGATTCTTCGCTCTTGTAGTAGAGATAGGCCAGGTCCAGGAGGGCTTGTTGGCCGTATGCGCCGAACGGAGAGCGGCTTTCCAGGGCCGTGTACATTTCCTTCGCTTGTTCATAGTTGCCGCTCTGCAGGGCGCCCTTGGCCTCTGCGTAAAGCCGTTCCGCGGGCCAGTCCGCGAAGGCGTTTTTGCCGGAGGAGCCGCATGCCGTCAGGAGGCAGGGCAACAACAAACAGGCGACGCTCCGGAGCATGGTCATCGCAGGCATGATCGGGGAAGATTAGAGCAGGGAGGCGCCCTACCGCAAGTCCGCGTCCCTTTACTGTCGGCGCCATACGGAATTCGCCGATGCAAATATGGTGCATGCAAGCAGGGACGCACAAGCCGTTACGCAAAGGAGCGCGAAGCGCGCGCTTGCTATGCTGGATTCCGGCTTTCGCCGGAATGACGAGGTAAAGGGCGGGAATGACGAGGTAAAGGGCGGGAATGACGAGGTGGGGCATGGGAATGGGAGGCCGGCGCACTGGCCCCCGGCATTGCGGTAGCATAATCTTGTCTGCGGTATGGAAGCAGGCAAATTGTCTTTGCGCATTTCTTCGGATTGCGCGGGTCGTCGCTTGGATCAGGCTTTGGCGCAGCTCCTGCCGCAGTATTCGCGCTCCCGGATACAGCAGTGGATTCGCGGCGATGCCGTCCGGGTCGAGGGGCGCGCGGCACCGGCGCGCCATCCGGTTTGCGGCGGGGAGCGGGTCGAGATCCGCATCCCCCGGGAAGGGTCCGACGGGCACTGGCAGGCCGAGGCGATCCCGCTGGCGATCCTTTACGAGGACGAGGAACTCCTGATCGTGGATAAGCCTCCCGGACTGGTCGTGCATCCGGGGGCCGGCAACCGCGAGCATACGCTGCTGAACGCTTTGCTGTACCGTTTCCCAGGCCTGACCGCGGTCCCGCGGGCGGGCATCGTGCATCGTCTGGACAAGGACACTTCCGGCCTGATGGTCGTGGCCAGGACCGGCGCCGCCCATGTTTCCCTGGTCGGGCAGCTCAAGGAACGTTCTGTCCGAAGGGAATATCGGGCTCTCGTAGCAGGGCGCGTCTCTCGCGGCGGGCAGGTAGAGTTGCCGATAGGGCGCCACCCCCGCCGCCGCACGCGGATGGCAGTCGTGGCGGCCGGGCGGCTGGCGCTTACCCGCTATCGGGTGCTCGAAAGGTTCCCGGGCTATAGCTGGCTGTCGCTGCGCCTGGAGACCGGCAGGACGCACCAGATTCGAGTGCACATGGCCCATCTGGGGCATCCGGTGGCGGGCGACCCCCTGTATGGCCGGCGCCCGGTCGCGGCGGCGCCCCTTCTGCCCAGGCAGGCCCTGCATGCCCGCGCGCTCGCTTTGACCCATCCGCGGTCGGGTAAGCGCATGCGCTGGGAGGCGCCGTTGCCCGCCGATATGGCGCGGCTGTTGGCCGATTTGCGCAAAGACGCCGGCAGTGATGCTGGCGCTTGAGTTTCGCGGGACGGCGCGGCCCCGCTTGAATCCTGGGATTGCGGCGGCATATTGACCTGTAAGGAGCGACCCGATGCACCCGGAGCAATTTACCCATACGTTGCAACAGCTCCTGGCGGAGGCCAGGGAGCTGGCCCTGGGCCGTGCCCACCAGGTCCTGGAACCGGAGCACTTATTGGCTGCCATGCTGGCCCGGGAGGAGGGCGAAGCGCGGCGATTGCTGGCGGCAGCGGGAACGGATCTGGTCCGCTTGCGGCGGAACCTGGCCCGGAGGCTGGACGGGATGCCGCGGGCGGCCGGCGCGCAAAAGGACGACTGCCGTTTGTCCGGGCGGCTGGGGCAGCTGTTGGACGCCGGCGAAACGCTGGCGCGGCAACGCGGGGATCGCTACATCTCCAGCGAGCTGGTTCTGTTGGCCATGATGCGGGAGTGCGCGCAACTCGCGGAGCCGCTGCGGGAATGCGGGGCTCAGGCGTCCCGCCTCGAAGAGGCTATCGAACGGTCCCGGGATGGGCGCTCGGTTGACGATCCGGGTGCGGAAGAACAGCGCCAGGCCCTGGAGAAATACACCGTTGACCTGACGGCGCGTGCCGAGCGCGGGGATCTGGACCCCGTGATCGGGCGGGACGAGGAGATTCGGCGCGCCATCCAGGTGTTGCAGAGGCGCACCAAGAATAACCCGGTGCTGATCGGCGATCCGGGAATTGGCAAGACGGCCATTGTAGAGGGACTGGCGCAGCGCATTGTGGACGGCGAGGTGCCGGAATTGCTGAAGGACAAGCGTATCCTGGCATTGGACTTGGGGGCGCTGGTCGCCGGCGCCCGGTTTCGCGGCGACTTCGAGGAGCGCCTGAAGGCCGTATTACGGGATATCTCCCGGGCAAAGGGCAGGATCGTCCTGTTTATAGACGAGATGCACACGGTCGTAGGCGCGGGCAATGCGGAAGGGGCCATGGATGCGGGGAATATGCTGAAACCCGCCCTCGCGCGCGGCGAATTGCATTGCCTGGGCGCCACTACCCTGGACGAATATCGCCGACATATCGAGCGGGATGCGGCACTGGAGCGCCGGTTTCAGAAGATCCTGACCGGCGAGCCTACGGTGGAAGATACCGTGGCCATTCTGCGCGGCCTCAAGGAGCGTTACGAACTGCATCACCGGGTGCGGATCGCGGATCCGGCCCTCGTCGCCGCCGCCGCCTTGTCGCACCGCTACATCGCCGACCGCCGCCTTCCGGACAAGGCGATCGATCTCGTGGACGAGGCCGCAAGCAGGATCAGCATAGAGATTGCGAGCAAACCGGAGGCGCTGGATCGTCTGGACCGGCGCCTGGTCCAGTTGCGGATCGAGCGCGAGGCCCTGCGCAAGGACCTGGACCGCGCTTCCCGGGAACGGTTTCAAGAACTGCGGAAGCGGATCGAAGGCCTGGACCAGGAGCGCAAGAATTTGGAACGGGTCTGGAAGGCGGAGAAAGCCGAGTTGCAGGGCGCTCATCGTTTTCAGGAGCGGTTGGACCGGGCCCGGCGGGAGTTGGAAACCGCCCGCCGCGCCGGGGACCTGAATCGGATGGCCGAGCTGCAATACGGCCATATTCCGAAGTTGGAGGCCAGTCTCCGGCAGGCCTCCGAGAACGGCTCCCGGAAACTGCGCCTGCTGCGGAACAAGGTCACGGAAAACGAGATTGCCGAGGTGGTCTCCCGGTGGACGGGCATCCCCGCCAGCAGGATGTTGCGGGGCGAGAAAGCTAAGCTGCTGCGGATGGAACAGGCGTTGCGCCGGCGGGTTGTGGGACAGGATCATGCGCTCTCCGCTATGGCGGACGCTGTCCGGCGCTCCCGTGCCGGCCTTTCCGACCCGGCCCGTCCCATCGCTTCTTTCCTGTTTCTGGGGCCGACCGGCGTCGGCAAGACCGAACTTTGCCGGGCACTGGCCGAGTTCCTGTTTGCCAGTGAAGACGCGACGGTGCGAATAGACATGTCGGAATACATGGAGCGGCATGCGGCGGCCAGGTTCGTCGGGGCGCCGCCCGGTTACGTGGGCCACGAGGAGGGCGGCCAGTTAACCGAGGCGGTCCGACGCCGGCCCTACAGCGTGGTCCTGTTCGACGAGATCGAAAAGGCGCATCCCGACATCGCTCATATCCTGTTGCAGGTGCTGGACGACGGCCGCCTTACCGACGGCCAGGGCCGCACCGTGAATTTCCGCAACACGGTGATCGTAATGACTTCTAACCTGGGTTCCGAGCGCATCCGCGAGCTGGCGGCGCGGCAGGTGGTGGAACCCATGGCGATCCGGGAGGCTGTCCTGGAGGCCGCGGGAGAGCGTTTCCGGCCCGAATTTATCAACCGGGTGGACGAGATAGTGGTTTTTCGCCCGTTGCGGCAGGAGCATATCCGCGTGATCGCCCGCATCCAGCTGGACCGGGTGCGGGAACGGTTGGAGGTACAGGGGATTCGCCTGCAAGTGTCGGATGCGGCTGTGGACTGGCTGGGCCATAGCGGATACGATTCCGCCTACGGCGCCCGGCCCTTGAAACGTGCCGTGCAACGCCACCTGCTTGGCCCTCTGTCGCGCGCGCTGTTGGCCGACCGCTTCGCGACTGGCGATACGGTGGCCGTCGAGGTGGAGGGCGAGGCCTTGAAATTCGACAGGGTCGCGGGAGGCGGCGAGAAACCGGGTCTCCCCGCCGTTGCGACCGGTTCCGAGAGTTGACGCCCCGGTCCGGTGGCGGGCGGGTTGGGCGCGGGGGGAATATGCCCGCGGCGGGCCGGCGTCCGTTGCTGGCATTTGCCGCGGTTTTGCGATAGATTATAGGGGACAGGTCTTTAGTAGCGATCCAGGGAGCTTTGAATTGGCCGTATCCGCAAACAAGATTCAATTGACCGGACTTGCCCGGAAGCTTGTGGCCCACAAGATTCTGGAGGAGAGCGCGGCCGGAGAGGCGCTTCAGGCCGCCGCCAGGAAGAATATATCCCTGGTAGTGCATCTGGTGAAGAATAAGCTGGCGCCCGCCAATCGGATCGCGATGGTTGCCGCCGCGGAATTCGGGTTCCCGCTGATTGACGCCAGCGCCATTGAAGTGGATGCCGACCTCGTCAAGCAGATCAAGATGGACATCATGCAAAAACGCCGCGTCTTTCCCCTGTACCGGCGGGGAAGGAAGATATTCGTGGCCCTCTCCGACCCGATGAATCTGCAAGTCCTGGACGAGGTAAAGTTTGCCACCGGCTGCCAGGTCGAGGTGGTCCTGGTGGAGGAGGACAAACTGTCCGCGGCCATTGAGAGTGCGGCGGAGGCGATGGACACGTCTCTCTCCGATATGACCGAGGGAGACGATTTCGAAGATCTGGACAATTTGCAGACGGTTGACGAATCCGCCGAAGCCGAGGGAGACGATGCCGCCGCCAGCGACGTGGAAGATGCCCCGGTGGTGCGCTTTGTCAACAAGGTGCTGCTGGACGCAATCAAGAAAGGGGCGTCGGACCTGCATTTCGAACCTTACGAAAAGTTCTACCGGGTGCGGTTTCGCGTTGACGGAATGTTGCAGGAGATCGTCAAGCCGCCGCAGATCCTGGCCAAGAAGATCTCTGCCCGCATCAAAGTCATGTCGCGCCTGGATGTATCCGAGAGACGGGTGCCCCAGGATGGGCGCATCAAGCTGAAGCTCTCCAAGAGCAAGGCGATAGACTTTCGCGTGAGCACCTGCCCGACACTGTTTGGGGAGAAATGTTGTATGCGTATCCTGGATTCCGATGCCGCGAAACTGCAGATCGACCAGTTGGGCTATGAGGATTTCCAGAAGGAGTTGTTCCTGAACAACTTGCACAAGCCTTACGGCATGTTCCTGGTCACCGGGCCGACGGGGAGCGGCAAGACCGTCTCCCTCTACACGGGGATCAATATCATCAACAAGGAGGAGGTCAACATCTCGACGGCGGAGGACCCGGTCGAGATCAACCTGCCCGGGATCAACCAGGTGCAAGTTGACGAACGCACGGGCATGTCTTTCGGCAAGGCGCTCAAGTCTTTCCTCCGCCAGGACCCGGATATTATCCTGGTGGGCGAGATTCGCGACCTGGAGACCGGTTCCATCGCGGTCAAGGCGGCACAGACGGGCCACATGGTCATGTCCACCTTGCATACCAACGATTGTCCGCAGACCCTGACCCGGTTGCAGGACATGGGTATTCCTGCATTTGCGGTCGCCACCAGCATCAATATCATCACGGCGCAACGGCTGGGGCGGCGCCTGCACTCGGAATACCGGAAGTCCATTTCCCTGCCCAAAGAGGCGCTGCTGAAAGAGGGCTTTACCGAGGAGGATGTCGCGGAAAATTTCGAGCTGTACGAGCCGGCTGACGAGTGCGGCGAAGACTGTCCCACCGGCTACAAGGGCCGGGTGGGGATCTACCAGGTCATGCCGGTCTCCGAAGAGTTGAGGCGTTTGATCATTGAGCAGGCGAACGCCGTCAAGCTGGCCCAGCAGGCGGAAGCGGAGGGGATATGGGATATCCGCCGCGCCGGGTTGATGAAGGCGAAGGCCGGCTTTACCAGCCTGACGGAAATCAATCGGGTGACGGTCGAATAAACCGGGGCGATGGCGGAAGTAGCTACATTTCTCTGGGAGGGGAGGGACCGGCAGGGAAGGCGCCAAAAGGGCGAAAGGAGCGCCGCCAGCGCGGCCCAGATCAAGGCCGCGTTGATCAAGGAGGGCATACGCCCGACCCACATCAAGAAAAGGACTCTGAAGCTCGGCCAGGGCAAAATCGAGCCCCGCGATATCATGGTGTTCACGCGGCAGATGGCCACCATGATGTCGGCAGGGGTCCCCATGGTCCAGTCGCTGGAGATTATCGGCAATGGACACGATAACCAGGCAGTGAAGGCGATGGTCCTGGCGATCAAGGGGGATATTGAGGCGGGAGGGACCATGGCCTCGGCGCTGGCCAAGCATCCCAAGCACTTCGACCCTCTTTCCGTCAATCTGATTGCAGCCGGCGAGCAATCGGGCGCGATGGAGACCATGTTGCACAACCTTGCCACCTATAAGGAAAAGACCGAGTCTTTAAAGGCCAAGATCAAGAAGGCGATGTACTACCCCGTCGCCGTCGTCATTGTCGCCCTCATCGTTTCGACGATCCTGCTGGTGTTCGTAGTGCCTCAGTTCGCGACCATCTTCGAGAGTCTTGGCGCGGATTTGCCTGCCCTGACCAAGGTCATCGTCGATCTCTCCGATTTCCTGATCGCGAACCTGTTTTATGTCATCGTCGGAGGGGGGGCTATTGTCTATGGATTCTTGCAACTCAAGCGGCGCAACAAGACCTTTGCCTTCATGTTGGACCGGTATTCCCTGAAGATACCGATCGTGGGGGAGATCCTGGACAAGTCGGTCGTTGCCCGCTTCTCCCGCACCATGGCCATTATGTTCAGCGCCGGCACCCCGCTGGTCGAGGCCATGGTGTCGGTGGCCGGGGCGTGCGGGAATCTACTCTACCATGATGCGGTGATGAAGATGCGGGATGAAGTGGCGACGGGCACCCAGTTGCAGGTTGCCATGACCAATACGCAGATTTTCCCTAATATGGTGGTGCAGATGGTGGCTATTGGAGAAGAGTCCGGCGCTCTCGACGATATGTTGAGCAAGGTGGCGGATACCTACGAGGAAGATGTGGACAACATGGTCGAGTCGTTGAGCAGTTTGATGGAGCCAATCATCATTGTTTTTCTGGGCGGGATTATCGGCACTTTGGTGGTGGCTATGTATCTGCCGATCTTCAAGATCTCGGAAGCGATCTAAGCTTTCGTATCCCCGCCGCTGCCGACTTTCTCTTTTTTCGTTGCAAATCCCGGCGCCTGGATCGGCGCTTGCGCCGTGCTGGGTCTGATCGTTGGCAGCTTCCTCAATGTCGTGATTTATCGGTTGCCCGGCATCCTGGAACGGGACTGGGAGGCGCAGTGCCGCGAACTGCTTGACTTGCCGCCGGCAGGCGCCGGGAAACAGCCATACGGCTTGGTCGTTCCGCGTTCGTTCTGTCCGGCATGCGATTACCGTATCCCCGCCTGGCAGAATATTCCCGTGTTGAGTTACCTGCTTCTGGGAGGGCGCTGTTATGCCTGCCGTAGCCGCATCCCGGTACGTTATCCGCTGGTGGAATTGGCGGGCGGGGCCGTCGCGGCGCTGGCCGCCTGGCGTTTCGGCTTTGGCGGGGAGGCCTTGCTGGCGGCGCTTTTCGGCTGGTCCCTGCTCTGTCTGGCCGTAATTGACCTGAAGCACCGTCTGCTCCCGGACGTTATTACCCTGCCGCTGCTGTGGCTGGGGCTCGCGGTCAACCTGGGGGGTGTGTTCGCCGGCCTGGATGCCGCGGTGAAGGGCGCCATTGGCGGGTACCTGGTTCTGTGGCTGTTGTTCCACGCCTTCCGGCTCTGTACCGGCAAGGAGGGGATGGGGTACGGCGATTTCAAATTGTTGGCGGCGACCGGAGCCTGGCTCGGTTGGCAATCGTTGCCGCCGGTCCTGTTTTTGGCCGCCTTGCTGGGCTCCTTGGCGGGGGTCGCCATTGCCTTGCGGAACCGCTTCTGGGACCGGGATATGCAGATGCCATTCGGCCCTTTTCTGGCCCTGGCGGGATGGGTTGCCTTGCTCTGGGGGGAGGGCATCCGCTGGACGGGGATGTAACCGAACGGCGGCGCCTGCGTTCCGTACTGCGCATCGGTATGACCGGGGGCGTAGGCAGCGGGAAAACGACGGCGGGGGAAATGTTCTGTTCCCTGGGGACACCCGTGATCGATATGGATCGGATCTGCGCGGATTTGCTGGTCCGCGGGCACCCCGTAGCCGGCCAGGCGGTCCGTAGTCTCGGGACGCAGATCCTGTCCGGGGACGGCCGAATCTCGCGGCGGCGACTGCGCCGCATTGTTTTGCAGGACAAGGAAAGCAGGCGGAAACTGGAAAGGCTCCTGCATCCGCCGGCTTTTGCCCGGGTGGAGAGGCTATTGCGCGGCTTGTGCGTGCCGTACTGCATTGTCTGTATCCCGCTCTTGGTCGAAACAGCTTCGGCGGGCCGATTTGACCGGGTCCTGGTTGTTGATTGCAAACCGCGACTTCAGCTTGCCCGGGCCTGCAAGCGAGGGCGGGTTCCCCGCGATGCGATCCTTGCGATCATGCGCATTCAAGCCAGGCGCGAACAGAGGCTGGCCCTGGCAGACGAGGTGATTGATAACGGCGGCGGTATGGATGCGCTGCGCGAGCAAGTGCTGCGTTGCCATAGCAGGTATCTTTGCTATTTTGGCCGCCGGCGCCTTGTGCCGGGCATCGGCGCGACCGGCGACCGCGTTCTACTTAGGGCGTGAATGTCTCGGCGGCGGGCGGCGGGTTCCGGCAATTGCGTATCGCCAGCGCGGGGTCCGGCGCCTCCCAAACTCCGCCGCACATGGCAATGCCGTGCCCTCCGCATTGCCGTGCCGCGGACAGGTCGGTGGGGCGCATGCCTCCCAGCGCGTAGGCAGACGCATGGGCGCGGTCCGCCAGGCGGCGAAACCCGTCCCACCCCAGCGGCGGGGCGCCGGGATGCGTGGCCGTGGGCAGCACCGGGGACAGTAAGACCAAGTCCGCTCCCAGTCGGTTCGCCTGTTCGACCTCGGTTGCGTTGTGGCAGGAGGCGCCCAGCCAGCCGCCGGGATGCGTGACCGGCCGCCAGAGGCGTTCTCCCGACAATTGCAGTCCGGCGTCGGGCGGCAGGGTTCCCTCCCGGCAATGACGGGAGTCTAGCAGCATGGCTGCCCCGTGTTTTCGGCAGCTATCTGCCGCCCGGGCGGCCAGGAGCATGTACTCACGGGCGGCCAGGCGGCGGGAACGGAGATAGAGCAAGCGCAGGCCGCCGCACAGGCATAGCTCCAGTCTCTCCAGGAACCGATCGCACCGGTCACGGGAAAGATCCGGAGTGACCGCGCACAGGGCAGGCAGCCGTTCCGGGCGGGGTTGTCTATCGGCCATGGGGCGCATGGCGGCGGCAGCAAAAGGCCGCTATTTTGCCGCTGTCCAATAAGGTCTCCGCCGCCGCGAAAGAAAGCCGCGGGACTGTCGCAATGGGAGGTTTTTGGATGCCTTGGATTGCGTCGGGGATTGCAGGCAGCGGAGATGGGGCGGTCGCGGGCATGGGAGTTCCCATCTGGGGCGGGCGGATTCAGGCCAGGTATTCTGCGTTGATCCGGATGTACTCGCGGCTCAGGTCGCAGGTGCTTATTTTGGCGGCCGTACGTCCGCGCCCGAGATGGATGACGAACCGCAGGTGCTTCTGGGCCATGAATTGCTTCGCCTTTGCCTCGTTGTAGCGCGGAGAAAGGCTGCCCTGTTCCACAACCGGGAGATCGCCGAGGAACAGGTTCACTTGTCCGATATCGAGCGCATTCAGGCCAGAGCGCCCCACCGCCGCCAGGATTCGCCCCCAGTTCGGGCTCCCTCCATGGCAGGCCGTTTTGAACAGCGGAGAGTGCGCGATCAGGTATGCCACCCGCAGGCATTCTTGTTCGTCGCGGCCGCCTTCTATGCGGATATCAATTATGCGCGTAGCGCCCTCGCCGTCCTCGACGATCGCTAACGCCAGGTGTTCGCAGGTTCGGGTAATGGCGGCCGCGATCCTTTCGCTGTTTCGGTCCCATCTCCGAATCTCCGGGCCGCCGCCGCGGGCGGTGGCAATCAGGACCGCGGCATCGTTGGTAGAGGTATCTCCGTCCACGGTAATGCGGTTGAAGGTCTTCCCGGCTGCCCGTTGCAGCATGTGCCCCAGCAGGTTTTTTTCTATGTGGGCGTCAGTAGCGATGAAGGCCAGCATAGTCGCCATGTCGGGGCATATCATCCCCGCGCCCTTGGCGATGCCGGTCACCGTGATCTCGGTGCCGCCCAGGGTCAGTTTTTCCGAGTATCCTTTGGGCGCCCGGTCGGTGGTCATGATTGACCGGGCCGCCTTTTTCCATCCTGCTTCCTCCAGGGATTGCAGGCAGGCCGGCAACGTTTTGCAGATTTGGGACACCGGAAGAGGCTCTCCGATTACCCCGGTGGAGAAGGGCAGTACGGCTTCTACGGGGCAACGACGGGCATGCGCCAGGGTTGCGCATACTTTCCGGCAGTTTTCGAGCCCCGCCTCTCCGGTGCCCGCATTCGCATTTCCGGCGTTGATCACACAGTAACGCGGCGATGCCAGCGCCAAGTGACGCCGCGCTATCGTTACCGGGGCCGCGGCGAAGGCATTGCGCGTGAATATGGCTTGCAACAAGGCGCCGTCCTCAATGGCGATTACCGTCAGGTCTGTCCTGTCCTGGCGCAAAGCCTGTGCGGAGGCCACCCCCAGGCGCACCCCCGCCACGGGGTGGAGCAGGAGAGCCGTGTCGGGTTCATCCATGCCGCGCGCTCACTGGGTCCCCGCTTGGCCGTGGCAGTGCTTGAACTTCTTCCCGGAACCGCAAGGGCAGGGCTGGTTGCGCCCAACCTTGCGGTCCCGGCGCACATAGGGTTCCCGGCCGCCGGCGGGCATCGTCTGGGCGGGGTGCAGGATATCCGGGGCGGCTTGGTGTACGGCCTGTATCTGGTGTCCTCTGCCCGGCTCTTCCCTGGCGGGCGTCGCCGCGGCGGGCAGTTGCTCCTGTTCTTCGGGAGGCCGGAATCTGAGGTGTGTCAGGAATGCGGTGGTGTCGTGCTTGATCCGATCGAGCATGTCCACGAACATGTTAAACGCTTCGTTTTTGAATTCTTGTTTGGGGTTCTTTGCCGCATAGGCCCTGAGGTTGATTCCCCGGCGCAGGTGGTCAAGGGTTTGCAAATGATCCCGCCAGTTGCGATCCAGCACGTCCAGCAGGATCTGTTTTTCCACCTGTTTGATCAATGCTGTGGGTATGTCCTTCGTCCTGTGGCAATATTCTTCTTCGATGCGCTCCTGTATCTGCCGGCGAATCGTATCGGGGACAACCGAATTCTCCTCCTCCAGCCAGCCGCGAATATCCAGGGTTATTCTGAATTGCTGTTGCAGCGCTTTGGACAGTCCCTCCGTGTCCCACATCTCAATGGGGCTGTCCGGCGGGATATGGGCATTGACGATTTGAGAAGCCATATCCGTGCGCATGTCGAGCACGATGGGAGAGAGATCCTCCGCGTCCATGATATCGTTTCGCTGCCCGTAGATGACCTTTCTTTGTTCGTTAGCTACGTCGTCGTACTCCAGCAGGTGTTTGCGGAGATCGAAGTTATGCGCCTCTACCTTGCGCTGGGCGTTTTCGATCGCCTTGGTGACCCACGGGTGCTCTATTGCTTCCCCTTCCTGCATCCCCAGCTTCTGCATGATCGCCGAGACCCGTTCGGATGCGAAGATCCGCATGAGGTTGTCTTCCAGAGAAAGATAGAAACGGCTGGAGCCCGGATCTCCCTGTCGTCCCGAGCGACCGCGCAATTGGTTGTCTATGCGGCGTGATTCGTGGCGCTCCGTACCTATGATATGCAACCCCCCGCTGGCCACTACCAAGTCGTAGCGTTCCCGCCATCGTTTCTGGATGACTTCGACCTCCGCCTCTCCGGGATTTTCGAGGCCCTTGATTTCTATGTCCGGGTTGCCCCCCAGGACAATATCCGTTCCCCGCCCCGCCATGTTGGTGGCGATCGTGACACTCCCCGGCTTGCCCGCCTGGGAGATGATCTCTGCCTCTTGGGCATGGTGCTTGGCATTCAGCACCTGGTGAGGGATCCCTTCCTTTTTTAGCAGCGAGGAAATGTGTTCGGAGACCTCTATGGAAGTGGTGCCCACCAGTGTCGGCCGGTTGTGCGACCGGCATTCCTTGATTTCTTCCGTGACCGCTTCGAATTTCTCCCTTTCCCGCAGGAAAACCATGTCGCCGAAATCTTCCCGGATCATTTTTTTGTGAGTCGGGATGACGATGACTTCAAGCCCGTAGATCTGCTGGAATTCATACGCCTCGGTGTCCGCCGTGCCCGTCATTCCCGCGAGTTTCCGGTACAGCCGGAAGTAATTTTGAAAGGTAATCGTGGCGAGATTATGGTATTCCGTCTGTACCGGCACTTGTTCCTTGGCTTCGACCGCCTGGTGCAGCCCCTCCGACCATCTCCTGCCGGGCATGGGACGGCCGGTGAACTGATCGATAATTACCACTTGGTTGTCCCGGACGATGTAATCTACATCGCGCTTGTACAGGAGGCGAGAGCGCAGACAGGCGTCCAGGTAGTGCATCAACTGCAGGTTGTCGGCCGTGTATAGGCTTTGACCGGCGCCGATGAGCCCGGAGGCGACCAGCAGTTCTTCCACGCAGGTATGCCCTGCCTCGTTCAGGTGTACCTGCTTGCTTTTCTCGTCGAGTGTGTAGTTTTCGGAAGCAAGTTTCGGGATCAGGCGGTTGATCTCGGTGTAGAGTTCGGTTTCCTCCTCCGCCGACCCGGATATGATCAAGGGAGTGCGCGCTTCGTCAATGAGGATGCAGTCCACCTCGTCAACGATCGCGTAATGGAGTTCCTTCTGGGTTCTTTCGTCGCTGTGCCGCACCATGTTGTCCCTTAGGTAATCGAACCCGAACTCGTTGTTGGTGCCGTAAGTGATGTCTGCCGCGTAGGAGCGTCTGCGCTCGGCGGGCGGCAGGTCGGGGACGATAGTTCCTACTTCCATGTTCAGAAATCGGTAAACGTCTCCCATCCATTCCGCATCGCGTCGAGCGAGGTAGTCGTTGACGGTGACGATATGGACCCCATTGCCCGGCAGAGCGTTCAGGTAGGCTGCCAGGGTGGCTACCAAAGTCTTGCCCTCGCCTGTTCGCATCTCGGCGATCTTTCCCTGGTGCAATACCATGCCGCCAATCAATTGCACATCGAAGTGGCGCATATCAAGAGTGCGTCTCGCGGCCTCGCGCACGACGGCAAAGGATTCCGGAAGCAATCGGTCCAGCGTCTCTCCCTGTTCCAGGCGTTTGCGGAACTCGGTCGTTTTTTCCCCGAGTCGGGAGTCGGACAGGGAGCGTAGCTTAGGCTCCAGTCGGTTGATGGTTGCCAGGGCCGACGAGAACCGCATCAACAGCCGCTCGTTCCGGCTGCCGAACATTTTTTTTAATAACCCGCCGATCACGATGGCGACGCCCGCATGCCCATGCGGTTAAGGGAACGGAGGAAGGAAAAAGAGGGCAGGCTCCAGGGAGGGAGGCTTACTGCAGGGAAAGAATGTATTCCCTGGGATTTACCGGGACTCCGGCGCGCAGCACTTCAAAGTGCACATGCGCGCCAGTGGAGCGGCCGGTCGAACCCATGAGAGCGATCGGTTGGTGTTTTTTCACTAACTGTCCTGCCCTGACCAGGTTTTTCTGGTTGTGCGCGTATAGCGTTCTGTATTCGCCGTGCTCGATCTCCACCAGGTTTCCGTATCCCTGGTAGCGTCCGGATCGGGTCACAATCCCTGATGCCAGCGCAATGACCGGAGATTTGTACTTGCCGGTGATATCGATCCCCGAGTGAAACTCGCGTCTTCCGGTGAAAGGGTCGGTCCTCATGCCGTATCTGGATGAGATCCACCCGTTGGGCACGGGGCTTCCCGCGGGAGTGGAGCGGTCTTTGAGAGTTTTTCGCATCAAGAACGCTTCGATGGCGTCCAGCTTGTTTTCGCGGTCCTGGAGTCTCCGTTCCAGGCGGTTGAGAGCGGCCATCAGGTCTATGGCGCCGTCGCCGAAGGCGCGGGAGTATTGCTCCGCGCCCAGAGGTCCTCCCAGGCCCACCGGGGCATTCCAGTCGAACTCTCCCGGCTCAAGGGCGGCCATGTCGGAAAGTCTTGTGCCCAATGCTTCCAGGCGGAGCACCCTTCCCTGCAGGCGGCTTAGCGACACGCCTATCGCTTGCAATTGTCGCGTCGCTTTTTCCCTGGCCTCCACGACCGCCGCGCGCCCTCGGTGAATTTCGTCTCTCAGGACAAGGTCCATCCCTTCCTCGTGCAGGGATACGGAGGCCGCGGCATTTTGCTGCTCCTGGTTGACGTAGGACCGGACTCCCCATGAGAAACATGCGGTTGCCAATGCGGCCAGCAATGCGCCGAACACGGACAGGGAGAAGAGCATGCGCCCCCGTCCCAGCGTGATCGTTTTGCCGCATTTTGCCGGGCCGGATAGAATTACTAGCTGCATAACGTTCTTATTATACTACAATCGAAGCATGAATGACGTTCCCGAGGCGCTCTCGCATTTCCTGTGCTCGGCCCCTTCCCCGGAGATCCGGAAGACACGCCAGTGTCTGGAACGCTCGCGGGCCATACAGGCGGACCTGAAGCGGCTCTTGCCCGCATCCCTGGTGCCGCATTGCACTGCCGTCTCCTGGCCCGAACATAACACGCTGCTGCTTTCCGCGGATGCGCCCGCCTGGGCCCTGCGACTCAGGTTCCTGTTGCCTCGCATCATCCGGCATATGGCCGGCGTCGCTCTGTACGATGGCCTGCACGCGGTGCGGATACGGACGGCCCCCAAGAGGCCCCGCGTGTACGCCGCTTCGGCCTGCCGTCTCTCGCGGACACTCGGTATTGATGCATCCGTTGCCGGGCGCTTGCGCGCTTTGGCTTTCGAGGTTGCCGACCCCGCGTTGCAACGCTCCTTGGAACGATTGGCCGGTCGTCGCCCCGATTCGGGAGACATTTGAAGATATGCCGGGCACGTCTCGTTTCGGTCCTTGCGCCGCTTAGGTGGCGATGATCGGTTGTTGTAGAAAGCGAAGAGGTACGTCCCTTTCGTCTTCGAAGGTAACCAATTCCCAGGCATCCCGGTCGGCGAGCAATAATTTGAGCAGCTCGTTGTTCAACGTGTGTCCCGACTTGTGCCCTCGAAAAGAACCGATGAGGCTGTACCCCAGGAGATACAGGTCTCCTATCGCATCCAGGATTTTGTGTTTGACGCATTCGTTCGCCGAGCGCAGGCCGTCCTCGTTGAGGACGCGGTACTCATCCACTACCACTGCGTTGTCCAGACTGCCCCCCTTCGCCAGGTTTTCTTCCCGAAGTTTTTCGACTTCGCGCAGGAAGCCGAAGGTCCGGGCGCGGCTGACCTCCTGCACGAACGAGGTCGCAGAGAAATCGAATTCGGCAAAGGAGTTGCTTTCGTTGAAAGTAGGATGATCGAACTCGATCGAGAACCCCACCTTGAAGCCGTTGAACGGCTCAAACTGCACCGATTTGTCCCCGTCTCTCTCGACGATTTTCTTTTTGATCCTCATGAATTTTTTGGGTGCGGCTTGCTCCCGGACGCCTGCCGACTGAATCAGGAACACGAAGGGCCCGGCGCTGCCGTCCATGATGGGGACCTCGTCCGCGCTCAGGTCCACGTAGGCGTTGTCAATTCCGAGTCCGGCAAATGCAGCCATCAAGTGCTCTACCGTGGATACGCGCCCCCCATCTCGCGCCAGCGTCGTGGACAGGCGGGTATCGCCGATATTTTCGCAGCGGGCCGGGATCTCTCTCACCGGCTCCATATCCGTTCGCCGGAATACGATCCCGCAATCGGGAGGAGCGGGGCACAAGGTTAACAAGACCTTCGTGCCGTTATGGAGACCTACTCCGGTGGCCCGGATTACGTTTCTGAGTGTGCGTTGTTTTATCATATTTCGGACCCTACATAGGGTTGGTTTTCCCCGTTTTCCGTACGGGCTGCGCCTTCCCTTTGTTTATGCCGTTTTCGCAGGCCGCCGACGGACTGCCAAAAATCTTTCTCGAAAGACTGAAAAAAGCCGCGCCCCGCCGGCTTTTGCCAGTAATCTAAGGTAGAATCCGGCTTATGTCAAGTTTCTACTTTGGTTTGACGGTTTTCGCTTTGGCTTGACGGAAAAAGTCCGTATCTCTTTTGTTTTCAAGGGATCGTCTGGTCAATCACCAAGTCCAGCGTCGCCCCCGAACCG
>JAPPPX010000069.1 GCA_028817305.1 Gammaproteobacteria bacterium
CTGTATTTGCGCGGGATTCCGGCTTTCGCCGGAATGACGGAAAAAAGCGGGAATGGCGGGGTGGGGAATCTTTTCCCCTGGATTGCGTAACGGTCGGCAGGCGTCCCCGCGCCCCGTGCCGCCCCCGGAGATTTGTTGCTAAAATGACCGCCTGCGACAGGGGCGAGGTCATGGTCGCAGTGAATGCCGCGCATGAGGATGCGCCATGAGCAGGCGCGCGAATAGAGGAGAACGACGAACATGCCGATCCGGGAATACCAGGGAAAACGGCCCAAGGTGGCGCAGTCGGCCTATGTGGACGACACCGCGCTGGTGCTCGGCGACGCGCAGGTGGACGAGGATGTCTCGATCTGGCCGATGGCCGTGGTGCGCGGCGATGTGAATTCCATCGTCATCGGCCAGGGCAGCAACATTCAGGACGGCGCGGTCCTGCACGGAACCCACGACAGCAAGTATTCCCCCGGCGGCTTCTCGCTGCGGGTCGGCCAGTACGTCACCGTCGGCCACCGCGCCATCCTGCACGCCTGCAAGGTGGGCGACCACTGCCTGGTCGGCATGGCGGCCACCGTGATGGACGGCGCCGTGCTGGAACAGCGGCTGATGGTCGGCGCCGGGGCGCTGGTGACCTCGGGGCAGCGGCTGCAAGAGGGCTACCTGTATTGCGGCGTGCCGGCGCGCCGCCAGCGGCGGCTGCGGTTGCAGGAAATGGAATACCTGGAATATTCCGCACTCCATTACATGCGGCTGAAGGACGAGTACCTGCAGGCCGGTTGAGCCCGATGCGCGGCATTTCCGGGCGCCGAGGGACGGCGCCGTGCTAAACCGGGAGTGGTTTTCCGAGTTCACCGAGGGCGACGGCTTGGCTACCTCCCTCAAACTGCGCCGCAAACTGCACGAAGAGCGCACGCCCCACCAGCACATCGCAGTCTATGAGACCGAGACCTTCGGCAACCTGCTGCTGCTGGACGGCATCATCATGCTGACCGCGCGCGACAACTACATCTACCACGAGATGATGACGCATACGCCGCTGTTTTCGCATCCCGCGCCGCGCGACGTGCTGATAGCGGGCGGCGGCGACTGCGGCAGCCTGCGCGAGATCGCCAAGCACCGCGAGGTGGCCTCCATCACCCAGGTGGAGCTGGACGAACGGGTAGTGCGCGCCGCCGAGCGTTTCTTCCCCGAGTTATGCGCGGCCAACGGCGACCCCCGGGTGCGGATGATCTTCGACGATGCCGTCGCCTGGCTGGCGCGGGCCGGGGAGCGCACCCTGGACGTGCTGGTGCTGGACACCCCGGACCCGGTCGGCCCGGCCCGGCGCCTGTTCTCGGAGCCCTTCTACCGCGATTGCCTGCGGGCGCTGCGCCCCGGCGGCATCCTGACGGCGCAGACGGAGTCGCCGCTGCTGGATCTCGATTTTTTGCGCCAGACGCAAGACGCCTTGCAGCGCGCCGGCTTCGCCGAAGTGCGCACCGTACTGTTCCCGGCCTGCAGCTATCCCTCGGGCTGGTGGACGGCCAGCATGGCGCGCAAGGGGCGGCCCTTCGACGGCTTCCGCGAACAAGACGCGAGGGAGAAAGAATTCCCCACCTCGTATTACAACGCCGGGATCCACGTCGCCAGTCAGGTCCTGCCGGAGGCCCTGCGCGAGGCCCTGGCGCCGGACGCGCCGGCGTCATGAACGGCGCGCGGGAACGCTTCGACGTGATAGTCGTCGGCGGCGGCCACGCCGGCACGGAGGCGGCGCTGGCGGCGGCGCGTCTGGGCGCCCGCACCCTGCTGCTCACGCAGGCCCTGGACTCGCTGGGCCAGATGTCCTGCAACCCGGCGCTGGGCGGCATCGGCAAGGGGCATCTGGCGCGCGAGATTGACGCCCTGGACGGGGCCATGGCGCGCCTGGCCGACCGTTGCGGCATTCAGTTTCGCATCCTGAACGCCTCCCGGGGCGCCGCCGTGCGCGCCACCCGGGCGCAGATTGACCGCGATCTGTACCGGCGCGCGGCGCGGCAGGCATTGCAGGCCCGCGACAACCTGCTGCTGTTCCAGCAGGAGGTGCGCGACCTGGTGGTTGCCGGCGGGGAAGTGCGGGGCGTGGACACCCGCCTGGGGCTGCGCTTCGCCGCCCGGACGGTGGTGCTAACCGTGGGCACCTTCCTGGGCGGGCGCATCCATATCGGCGGCGAAAACTACAGCGGCGGGCGCGCCGGCGCCCCGGCCGCGTCCGAACTGGCCGCGCGGCTGCGGGAGCTGCCCTTCCGCACCCGGCGCCTGAAGACCGGCACGCCGCCGCGTCTGGACGGCCGCGGCGTGGACTACCGCATCCTGGAGGAACAGCGGGGCGACTGCCCGACGCCGGTATTCTCCTTCCTCGGCAGCGCGGCGGAACACCCCCGCCAGGTCTCCTGCCACATCACCCGCAGCAACCCGCGCACCCACGACATCATCCGCGCCGCGCTGGACCGCTCGCCCCTGTACGACGGCAGCATCTCCGGCCCGGGGCCCCGCTACTGCCCCTCTATCGAGGACAAGGTCACGCGCTTCGCCGAGCGGGAATCGCACCAAATCTTCCTGGAACCGGAGGGGCTGGACAGCATCGAAGTCTATCCCAACGGCATTTCCACCAGCCTGCCGTTCCCCGTCCAGGAAGAGGCGCTGCGCTCGATCCGCGGGCTGGAAAGGGCGCGCATCACCCGGCCGGGGTACGCCATCGAATACGACTTCTTCGACCCCCGCGGCCTGCATCCCTGGCTGGAGACCCGCTGTCTCGCCAACCTCTACTTTGCCGGCCAGATTAACGGCACCACCGGCTACGAAGAAGCGGCGGCGCAGGGATTGATCGCCGGCCTGAACGCCGCCCGGCGGGCCGCCGGGAGAGAACCCTGGTACCCGCGCCGGGATCAGGCGTATATCGGCGTACTGATAGACGACCTGGTGACCCGCGGCGTGGTCGAGCCTTACCGCATGTTCACCAGCCGCGCCGAGCACCGCCTGCTGCTGCGCGAGGACAACGCAGACCTGCGGCTGACCCCGGCGGGAAGAGAACTGGGCCTGGTGACGGAGGCGCGCTGGCGGCGCTTCCAGAGCAAGCGCGAGGCCCTGGAGCGGGAGCGGCGCTACCTGGAAGAAACTTGCCTGGAGCAGGCCGGGGCCGAACTGCCGGCGGCCGTGCGCCCGGCGGGCGGCAAGGCGGCCCGCGGTTGCACCCTGATGGAATTGCTGCGCCGCCCGGGCGTCTCTCACCGCGAGCTTATGCGGCTGGCGGGCCGGGAGGACGCGGAGGTCGCGCCGGAGATCGCGGCGCAACTGGAGACGCAGGCGAAGTACAGCGGCTACCTGAAACGGCAGCAACGCGAGATCGCGCGCGGCCGCGGCGACGAGACGACAACGCTGCCGCCGCGGCTGGATTACGCCAACGTGCAGGGGCTTTCCACCGAGGCGCGGCAATGGCTGGAGCGGCTGCGCCCCGCCACCCTGGGCCAAGCCTCCCGCATCCACGGCGTGACCGCCGCCTCCATCTCCCTGCTGCGGGTGCATCTGAGGAAGTTGCGCGGCTGCGCATGATGCGGCGCGCGGGCCGGCGACGGGACGGCGGGGGCGCGGCGGAAGCGAACGGCAGGCGGCGGCCCGCGCGCGGCGAGGGACCCGGCAAGGCACGGCGCGCGACGCGGGCCGACGGCCCGCCGGGGGCGGGAATCGGGGCGGGAACAGGGGCGGGAGCGGGCGCGCTCCTGGAGGCGCCGCTGGCCGACGGCCTGCGCCGGCTGGGGCTGGCCGGGAACCGGGACCTGCGGCAAAAATTGATTGCCTATCTGGAGTTATTGCTGTTCTGGAATCGCAGCTACAACCTGGTCGGCGACCGGGACCCCCGCCGCATCCTGTCCCGCCACGTATTCGACAGCCTTGCCTTCCTGCCCCACGTGCGCGGTCCCAGCTGCCTGGACCTGGGCTCGGGCGCCGGTTTCCCCGGCCTGCCGCTGGCCCTGGCCCTGCCCCGGACCCGCTGGGTACTGCTGGACAGCCGCCTGAAATGCGCCCGCTTCCTGCGCCAGGCCGTGCTCGAGCTGCGGCTGGAACACGTGGCAGTCGTGTGCGAGCGGGCCGAGCGCTACCGCCCCGCCGCCAGCTTCGTCACGGTCGTCTGCAGGGCGCTGACCCGCCTCGACCGCTGCTACCGCCTGGCCGCGCCCTTGTGCGCGGCGCAAGGCCGCCTGCTGACGGCCAAGGGCGGCGGCGCGGCGCAGAACGAACTGCGGCAACTGGCGGCCCTGGGGGTCTCCTTCCGCCTGCACCCGTTGCGCAACCCGGCCCGCGCGCAGCCGGCCACGCTGGTGGAAATCCCTGCCGCCGCGCCCGGCGCATCGCTCCCCCCCAATCACTCCCCCCTTGAGGGGGAGTCGGCAAGACGAGGGCGCAGCCCGAAGTCGCGCCGGTGGGGGGCATAGCGGCGCCTCCTTCCCCCAACGGACACGGGAATCGCAACCGCCGCTTCCCCCCACTGATTGCATATACTCTCCTTCTATCCAGTCCGGTATCGAGTATGTAAAGAGGAGGCTCAAAGATGGACATTAAGTTGCACAAGCTGGCCAAGACCACGCCCGCCACTCGGGCGT
>JAPPPX010000084.1 GCA_028817305.1 Gammaproteobacteria bacterium
GGTCGGGGGCGCGAAATGCGCCACCCGCCACCCGCCCGCGGGCTGGCCCATTAGTGTAGCAAACCCATGCGGGCGGCCATCCGCTGCCTGGGGTCGCCCAAGCCGTTCTGCCATCCCCGCCCCTGTTCAAGCCAGGGCAAGCCGGCGAACACGGCGCCGGGGGCGCTCACGAGCCGGCTCCGCCCGGGCGCCCGCCCCGGGCGGCAGAGGCTTCGGTCTCCCCGGGCGCCGGCATGGCCAGTGCCGGCGGCGGCGCCTCTCCGCGCACGATGCAGCCGGTCAGCAGCTCCGCCGAGACGGGCGCCAGCAGGATGCCGTTGCGGAAGTGGCCGGTATTGAGATACAGGTTATCGAAGCCCGGCGCCGGCCCGATATAAGGCGTGCGCCGCCGCCCGGCCGGGCGCAGCCCGCCCCAGTGCGCGCAACAGGGCCGGCCCTTTAGCGCCGGCAGCAGGCGCCAGGCGGCGGCCTGCAGGTCGCGCCGGGCATCCGGCGTCCCCCGCGCGTCGAAACCCGCCTCTTCCACGGTGCTGCCGGCCAGCGCCAGGCCGTCGTTGCGCAACACCAGGTAATGTTCTCCCCGCAGCAGGATGGGGGCCGGGCGCTCGCCGCGGATGCGGAAGGCGACCATCTGGCCGCGCACGGGGCGGATCAGCGCCGGCAGGCCGAGGGCGCGCAGCAAGCCTCCGCTCCAGGCGCCGGCGGCGAGCACGAAGCGGCCGGCGGTCAGGCGCGTCCCCCGCCGCGTGCGCACGGCCAGGATGCGCCGCCCCCGCCGCTCCCAGGCGACCGCCTCTTCGCCCTCCCGGCACTCCACCCCGCGGCGGGCCAACTGCCGCCGCAGGGCGCGCAACAGCTGGCGCGGCGCCAACTGGCTTACCTCGGGCAGCCACAGCGCCGGCCGCCGCGCCGGCCGCAGCCCGGGCCGGAAGCGGCGCAGCTCTTCCGGCGCCAGCGTCTCCAGCGCGACCCCGTAACGGGCCGCCCAGTGCGCGGCGGCATGTCGTTCGCCCGCCGCCTCTTCGCCGGCCTCCAGCAGCAGCATGCCGCTGCGCCGCCAGCGCGGATCTACGCCGGTGTCGCGCAGCTCGGCCGCCAGGGACGGGTACAGCGCCAGGCTGCGGCGCGCCAGCTCCTGGATCGCCGCCGGCGGCTGCCAGGGCCGCAACGGAGACAGGATTCCCCCGCCCGCGCGGCTGGCCCCGCAGCCGAGGCGGGCGCGCTCCAGCACCAGCACCCGCAGCCCTTCCCGCGCCAGTGCGCGCGCCCCCAGCAGGCCCAGCAGGCCGCCGCCCACGATCAGGACGTCCCGGCTCAAGGATCGCCGCCGCGATTGCCGCCGCGGCGGCCCGGATCGCCGCCGTTCGTCGGCCCGTCGCCGCCGTTCGTCGGAAAACGGCGGATTCGCCTTGCAATACCGGCTAAACTCCAAGACATGAACGCCGCAAAGCGCATCTTCCCGGTCGCCGGGCCCAACGCTGGGCCTAACGCCGGGCACAGCGCCGGGCCCAACGCCGGGCCCAACGCCGGGCCCGGTACGCCCGGCAGGCAATCCGGCGTCACGCTGGTCGAGGCCATGGTGGCCATCCTCGTGCTCTCCCTGTTGCTGGGGCTCGGCGTCCCCGGTTTCGTCACCATGTTCAAGAATAATCGCATGGTCAGCATGGCAAATGAACTGGTTGCCGATATCAACCTGGCGCGCAGCGAGGCGATCAAGCGCAACGGGCAGGTGGGGCTGTGCGCCAGCAGCACCGGCGCCGCCTGCCTCACCGGCGCGTCCAGCAAGCAGTGGGAGGGCGGCTGGACGGTGTTCTACGACGGCGACAAGAGCGGGGATCTGGGCACCCAGGACTGCTCTTCCGCCGTTCTGGACTGCAGACTCGCCGGCAACAAGGGCCTGGACACGGGCATGACCCTGCGCTCCAGCTTCGCGGACGCCCTGATCTACAAATCCTCCGGCAGCGCCGACCAGCCGTCGGGCACGTTCGGCCTGTGCGACGACCGCGGCGCCGCCAGCGGCCGCACCGTCCTGGTGTCGCGCAGCGGCCGTCCCCGGGTTACCTCCCCCTCCGCCAACTGCACGCCCTGATCGCGCCCCATGACATCGCGCCCATGAAAACCATGAAAACCATGCCATCCATGCCGCCGCCCATGCCGCCGCCCGCGCTCGGGGCGCGTCCCCCGGCGCGTCACCGCGGCTTCTCGCTGGTGGAGGTGCTGGTGGCCATCACCATCTTCGCCATCGGCTTTCTGGCGCTGGCGGCCATGCAGGTCAGCGGTCTGCGCGCCACCCAGATCAGCAACTACCGCTCCCTGGCCATGTTCCACGCGCAGACCATCGCCGACCAGATGCGCGCCAACCGCGTCGCGTTGCGGCTTGCCAACAATCCCTACTATGCCGCCCCGCCGCCGGTGGGCGGCACCCCCAGCCCTGATGAGCAAGCGTTGCTGGCGGCCCAGACCGCTGTAGCTAACGCCCAGCAGGCCGTCTCCGACAGGGAGGCGGAGGCCGCGGAGCGGGCAGCGGCGCAGACGATATGCGACGATGCGAACGCGGCGTACAACACAGTAAACGCAGATCCGAGCGCCGATTGGCTTACGCAAGTTTACCCGGCGCGGCAGGCCGCCCTCCAGGCGTGCGCCGCTCCTGAACTTAGCGGTCCTGCCCCGGATGTCGCTGGCGCGCAGGCCACGCTCACTACCGCCAACGCCGCTCTCCAGAACGCCAGGCAGACCGCCATTAGCAACGGGCTCGACCCCAACGCGGTGGACTCGCTGATCGGCGCCCTCCAGCAGGCGTCGGCGACCGTGAGCACGTGCACCTCCGCGGTGTGCACGGCCGAGGAACTCGCCCGCTTCGAGATTCGGCGCTGGCGCGAGGCGATTGGGGGCTCCCTGCCGCAGGGCCAGGGCATCGTCTGCATAGACAGCACGCCCGACGACGGCGACCCCAGCAACTGGCTGTGCGACGACATCGGCGACGTGGTCGCCATCAAGATCGGTTGGCTGGAGCAGGCCGCGGCCGGCGCATTGCAGGGCAGCACCCTCCTCAATACCGAGCGGCAGCGGATCGTCGTCCGCCTGGCGAAACTGTGAGGCCGCCCGTGCGGAACCCGGCGCGGAATTCGGTACGGACCATGAAACGGACCATGAAACCCTTTGCCGCAATCGCAGGCATCGCAGCCATCGCGGCGCGCTGCCCGGCGGGACGGGCGAGCGGGCGGCGGCAAGCCGGCCTGAGCCTGATCGAGGTGATGGTGACCATCGCCATCAGCCTGGTCCTGATGGCGGGGCTGATCGAGCTGTTCGTCGCCAACAAGCAGGGCTATCGCATCCAGGAGGGCATCTCCCGGCTGAACGAGGATTCCCGCTACGCCATGACGCAGCTCCAGCACCACATGCGCATGGCGAGTCACTGGGGCGGCGGCGGGAGCGCCGATTTCCAGGGGACGCCGCCCACCATTGCCGGCGATTGCGCGTTCCCCGCGCCGCCGGGGCCGGCGGGCTACGTGCGGGGATTGCTCGCCTTCGAGAGGGCGCAGTTGGGGACCAGCCCCGGTTGCGCGGCCGCGGCGAACGAGACGGCCGTTGACAGCCACGTGCTGGTCGCGCGCTTCGCCAACGCCGCGCAGGTGCCCGACGCCTCCCTGCAAAGCAACCGCGTCTATGTGCGCAGCCGCATCGAACACGCCGCCCGCATCTTCCATAATGTCGGGGGTTTCAACCTGAGCACCGCCTTCCCCTCCGGCGCCGGGCTGGGCGCCGCCGCCGCCGCCAACCACGCTTACGAGCAGGTGATCTATTACCTGCGGCGGTGCACGGATCCCGGCGCCGACGGCGACTGCAACACCGCCGACGACGGGGACGACGACCCCATCCTGCGCCGCCTGCGGCTGGTGAACGCCGGCATGGTCGCCGAGGATGTCGCCCAGGGCGTGGAGCACTTCCGCCTGCTGTTTATGCTGGACCCCACCGGCGCCGGCGATCGCATCGAGTACCTGGCCCCCGCCCTGGTGGCCTCCGCCACGGCCTACGGCGACGACCCCTGGCAGGCGGTGCGCGGCGCCTATGTGCAGCTGCTGATCCGCGTGCCGGAGGTGGATATAGGCGCGGACGACACCACGGAATACGCATTTCTCAGCGGTCCGTCTTATCTGCCCTGCGGGCGGGACGCCAGCAACAATCAGGTGGACTGCACCCTGCGCAACTACCGCCGGCGCTTGCTCACCGCGCTGGTGCATTTGCGCAACCATGCGCTGGGCGGCGCGGCGGCGACGCCGTGACGGAGGCGGAGGCGGGAACCCATGAGAGTCCATAGCGCGAGCCATAGAGAGCGAGGAGGCAGCACGATGAGCAAGCGAGCCATAGCGAGCAAAATAGCGAGCGAGACAGCAAGCAAGCGCGGGCCGGCGCAAGCCGTTACGCAACCGAGGGGAAAAGATTCCCACCCCGCCGCTCAGCCTGCCCCGCTATTCCTGCCCCTGTTCAAGCCAGGGGCAAGCCTGCGGCCTCATTCTT
>JAPPPX010000108.1 GCA_028817305.1 Gammaproteobacteria bacterium
GCCGCCATCGCGCGAATGTGCGCGTTCCGCGCTGTATTTGCGCTGGATTCCCGCCTGCGCGGGAATGGCGGATATTTGCCGTGCCAGTGGGTAGTTTTTCGGGCAGTTCTGAATTTTCGGGGTTTTTACACGGCCTGCTGCGCGGGAATGGCGGATATTTGCCATGCCAGTGGGTAGTTCTTCGTGCGGTTCTGGATTTTCGGAGTTTTTACACAGACTGTTGCGCGGGAATGGCGGATATTTGCCGTGCCAGAAAGTCAGGCATTAAATGGCAGGGGAGATAGGGGCGGCGGACTGGGGCTACAGGGGCTAAGGAATGCGCCCTGCCTGTAGCAGGCGGTCGAAGAGGACGGGCTGGCTGATCCAGATGGCGATGTCGTCGAAGTCGGCGGCGGGGCCTCCGGCCTGGTAGCGGGAGGCGTTGCCGGCCTCGTAGCTGGCGTTGTGGCCGTCCGGGCGCCGGTTCGGGCCGGTGGAATAGACCAAGGCGACGGGCGGCGACGCGCTGGCGGAGAGGCTGCGCCCGGCGGCGTCGGTCACGGCAATCCTGCCGCTGGAGACGGCGCTGGCGAGGCTCAGGGCGGTGGTGAAGCGCCGGTCCGCGCGGTAGCGCCAGTAGCCGTGCCACGGGGCGTTGCCGCGCCGCCGCGGCGCGCCCCAGGGGTCGGTCTCCCGCACCCCCAGGGCGCGCCAGGGCAGGTAGCCTTCCGCGGTTTCCGGGGCGGCGCAGTCTTCCAGTCCGTAGGCGGCGCTGGCGGGATTCGGCTCCCTGCTGGGGCAGGGCAGCCGGCCGTGCAGCACGGCGTAGGCCAGCAGGGCGCCGCGGATCTCCTGCAACTGCTCTTGCGTTTGCCGCCAGCGTTGCTGCTCCCAGCGCGCGGCCAGCGGCGGCACCAGGCTGCCCAGCAGCAGCGTCAGCACCAGCAGGGCGATGGCGACCTCCAGCAGCGTAAAGCCGCGCGCGCGCCGCGGGTCTGCCGGTATTGCGCGCCGCACCGGAAATGCCTCGGTAAATGCCTTAGTCCCGGGGGCAGGGGACGACCCGCAAGGGCGCGCCGGTCTCGGCGGGCAGCAAGCAGTAGAGGATGTCGTTGAAGTCGGCGGCGGCGGCGCGGTTGCGGTAGGCGACGGCGTCGTCGCCGGGGGTGGCCTGGTAGGGGCCGGCGACGCCCTCCAGGTAGGAGACGGCGGCGGCGCGGTCGGCAGGGCGGTCGCGCCGCTGGCCGTGCAGCCGGGCGCCGGCGAACCACAGCACGGCGGCGTAGCTGCGCCCGGCATTGTCGGGCCAGGCGCGATTGATGGCGATGCAGCGCCGGCCGCCGCCGCAGGACGGTGTCGCCTGCGCGAGCGGTCGGGGCTGGTAGGCGTCGGCGACGGCGTAGAACAGGTGGTCTTTCCAATTCTCCCACAGCCGGCGCAATTCGGAGCTGGAGGAGGCGAAATCGGCGCAGCCGCTTAGCAGCTTGCCGCGGGCGGCGCCGGCGCCCAGCGTGGCGGCGCTGTCGTCCGCGATGTCCGGCAGGCGCCCGAACAGGTTGCCCGCCGGGAGGTCGTCGTAGTTGCGGCGGTCCCGGTGCCGGGCCAGCGCCAGCGGGGCGGGCCACGGCAGGCTCAGATTGCGCGGGTTGGCGTGGCCGCGGCCGTAGCCCGCCAGGCACTCGGCAGCCTTGCGCAACAAGCTGGGCGCCGCGGCGGCGGGGCCGGCGGCGGCTGCCGCGCCCGCCAGCCGCGTCCGATAGTCGCCGCGCCGGCGCACGGCCCGGAACAGTTCCTCCGCGCCGATGTGGAGGATGCGGTCGTTCAGCAGGTGCCGGGCGCTGCCGGCGCTCAGCCAGTCGTCTATGGCGTCCGGGCCGGGGAGCAGCGTGTGGTTCGCCAGGCCGTCATGCAGGCTGCCTGGCGGCGCCGCCTCCAGATATTCGCGGGCGCGGTAGTTGCCGCCGCAGATTTCGGCGCCGCTCTCCAGCCGGCGGTCCTGGCCGGGCAGGGCGGCGCCGGGGGCGACGATCACGGCGGCCGCCCATTGCGGCGCGGCGGCGCCGGTGAGGTGGGCGGCGGAGTCCAGGAGGCGGACCCGGAAATTGCCGCCGGTGTCGTGGTTCAATAGTTGCGCGGCGGGGTTGGCCTTGAATTCTCCGGCGACGGCGTACCACAGGCATTCGCCGGCGGCGTCTTTGGGGGGCGCGATGCCCAGCGTGCGCCAGGGCAGCCGCCCCAGACTGTTGACATGGCGGCCGCCGCAACTCCCGTGCGCCGAGCCTTCCGGCAGGATGGCGGAGACCCGCAGATCGGGGCAGGGCAGTACGCCGAAGCGGCCGGGTTTGCGTTCGTAGTAGGTGACGGCATGGGCGATCAAGGCCCGCTTGGCGCGCTGCAGGGCCACCGGCGTGGCGGCTTCGCGCAACAGCGGCGAGCGGCCAGAGGCGCTCCGCTGGCTCAGCAGCAGCGCGGCGCCGGCGCCGAGCAGCAGCGCCAGGAACAACAGCAGCGCGGCCCCCCGCCAGCGCGGCGGGCCGCGGCCGTCGCGCCCGCCCGGCGGGGCTAGGGCCGCCGCGGGCATTTGTCGCCCTCGGGCTGCCAGGCGCCGTCCAGCCAGCATGCGACCGGGCGCTCGCCCCGCAGGACGATACCGTCCAGGCGCGTCTCGCGGGGGCGCGTCTCGCGGGGGCGCGCCTCGCGGGTTCGCGGCGGCGCGGGCGCGGGCGGCGGCGTTGCCGGCGCCGCTGTTTCGGCCCGGGAGCGGTCCAGCAGCCGGCGCTGTTCCGGCGTGGTGAACAGCCGGCCCAGTTGCTCCGCCGCGTCCGGCGGCGGTTCGGCCGCGGCCGTCGCGGCGCCGAGCGCCAGCAGAACGCCCAGCAGCCGGTTCACGGGCTGTCCCCGCGGCCGCCGGCGGTCAGCGCGTACCAGCGCAGCCGGCAGTCCATGCGTAACGGAGACGGGGAGTCCGGCGAGACGCGGGCCAGCGTGCAGGACTCCATTCGGAACAGTCCCGCGCCCTCCGTCTCCAGTCGCCGGAACAGGCGCGGCAGGTGCGCCTCGTGCGGTAACTCCGCCGTCAGTTCCACCAGCGCCTGGCGCATGGGCGCCCGCCCGTCCGCGGCGGCGGGCGCCGCGGGGCCCGGAGTCAGGCGGTAACGGAAGCCGGGCAGCGCCAGGTGGCGCGCCGCCGCCCGCAGGGACGCGACCCAGTCCGAGGGCAGGCTGCCGATCGCTTTTCGCTCCCGCAAGCGGCGAAAGCGCGGCAGGTAACTGGCGAGTTGCGCACGCTGCGTCAGCAGTTGCCGGTGGCGCTCGCGGCTGCCTTGCAGGCGCAGTTCCGCCGCCAGGTAGTCGTCCCGGCAGGCGGAGTAAAAGACGCCGCCGGCGGCGCACAGGCCCAGCCCCACCAGCAGACAGAGCAGGCCGGTGCGGCGCAGGGCCCGGCGTTCTTCAGCGGCGCTCATCGCCGTTATTGCCGCTGTTATTGCCGCCGGCGGAGACGATGCGCACGACGGGCGGCGCCTGTTCCGCTTGCGTCTCGATGGTGGGGAGCAACGGCGACACGGACCATCCCGGGGCGTCTCCGGCGGCCCGCAGCCGCTCGCCCAGCCGCTCCAGCGCCCGCAGCCAGGACACGCCGTCCCCTGCCCGCGCGCCAGCGTCCGTGCCGTTTCCCCGCGGTTTTTGCAGGCGCAGCACGAGCTCCTGTTCGACGGCGGGCGCGTCGGATTGCCGCGCCATCCATTCGATCCGCTCCAGCTGCAATTCCGGCACCGCGTCCAGGGCGCCGCCCACCGCGCGCAGCAGGGGCCAGGGCAGGGCGCGCCCCTCCTGCAGGGCCGCCGCCGCGTCCACGGCCCGGCGCATTTCCTCTATTGGCGCCGGCGCCGCCGGCATCTCCCGGCGCAGGGCGGCCATGCGTCCCTGCAGCTGGAGTTCCCGTGCCAGCATGTCCGCCGCGCCGCGGCGCAGGGCCGCGCCCTCCGCCAGCAGGGCGCCGGCCAGCGGCAGGCCGGCGGCCAGGGCCGCCAGACCCAGCGCCAACACGGCCCGGTCGCGGCACAGCAGCCGGTACGCCGCCGCCCGCGGCGCATAACCGGGGCCCGGGCGGGCGCCCAGCAGGCAGCCGGCCAGCAGGGAGTCGCAGTAGGGAGACTCGGGCGCCCGCAGTCCCAGGCGGCGCGCGACCTGGGGCAGCGGCAGCAGGCGGCGCTCGATCTCTTTCGTTGCCGGCAGGCGCGGCCCCAGCGTCCGCAGCAGCGCCGGGTCCGCCAGCACGGCCAGGTGCAGCGCGCCTGCGTCTTTTTCCTCCGCGGCCACGAAGCGCAGCACCTTGCGCAGTTCTTCCAACAGCCGCGGCAGGTCCGGCCAATCGTTTGGCGGGCCTTTCGGCGGGCCGTTCGCGGGCGCGCGGCCGGCGGGCGCCGCGCTGGCGGACGGCGTCTCCAGGGACAGCGTCTCCGCGGACGGGACGCCCGGGGCCGGCGCCCCCGTGGCCGCTGTGCCCGTGTCCAGCGTACCCGTATCCAGCGTACCTGGGGCCGGCGCGGCCGCGGTCGGCGCGATTAGGCGGCTGAAGCGCAGCCTGCCCTGCCGCCAGTACGTCTGGCGCACTCCCGCCAGGGCATGCAGGCTCAGCAGCAGCAGATGGCGGTGCTCGCGCAGCAGGCCCAGGCGCTTCAGCAGCGCGTCCAGCAGTAGCGGCACGGAGTGGATGCCGCCCAGCGGCGCTTCGCATTCCGCCAGCAGTTCCGCCCAGGGGCGCGCGCCGGGCCCCAGGCAGGCGAAGAGCATGTGTTGCCCGGCGGCGCCCGGTTCCCGCCCCTGCCGCCGGCACAGGAAGTAGTCGCCGCCGCCGAATAGTTTTTTTTGCCGCCGCCGGATCAGGGCGCGCAGGTCGCCGCCGCGGGCCCGCGGCAGCAATTCCGAGCGCAACTGTTCTTCCGCCGTGTCCACCAGCAGGTGGATGGCTTGGTCGCGGGGGGCGGCCCGCAGGTGGCGGCGCAGCGCGTCCCGCCCCGCCGCGTCGGCGGCGTACAGCAGGCCGCCGCCGCGGCGGTAGAGCGCCGCCCGCTCGCGGCCCGCGAGCAATACGCGGGCGCAACGCGGCTCAAAGGGGGAGAGCCAGTACCAACTCATAGACCGGTCCCAGCAGCGCCAGCGCGATCCAGGCGATCAAGGCGCCCAGGAACAGGGTCAGCGCCGGTCCCAGCAGGGTTTGCATCCGCTCGGCGGCTTCGCGCACGTCCCGTTCGTAGAAGTAGCACACCTGGCGCAGGCCGTGCTCCAGGGCGCCGGTATGCTCGCCGATGCGGATCATGCGCAACGCCAGCGGCGGGAACAGGCCCGCCTCCCGGAAGCCCTCGGCCAAGCCGGCGCCGTCGCGGATCTTTTCGCCGGCTGCGCCCACGGCCCTCTCTACGGCACGGTTGCCGGCGATGTGCCGCACCAGAGCCAGGCACTCCAGCAGGCTCAGGCCGGCGCCGTAGAGCAGGCGCAGGGCGGCGGCCACCCGGGCCAGGGCGATCTTGCGCAGCAGCGCGCCCAGCAGGGGCAGGCGCAGCAGCCAGGCGTCCAGGCGCAGGCGCAGGCCGTGGCTCGCGCGCGCCCCGGCAAGCGCGAGCGCCGTCCCGCCGGCGGCGGCCAGGAGCCAGTGGCCGTGTTCGGTGGCCACGGCGGCGACGGCCAGCAACAGGCGGGTGCGCAACGGCAGTTCCCGCCCCAGGGACTGCAGGAAGTGCTCCAGTTGCGGCACCAGCCAGGAGACCAGGAACAGGCTGACGCCCGCAACCACCAGCAGGGTCAGTGCCGGATACAGCAGCAGCTGCCAGATGCGCGAAGCCAATTCGTCCTGCCACTTCAGGTACTCGGCAAAATCCGCCAGCACCCGCGGCAGTTCGCCGGAGCGTTCGCCGGCGTCCAGCAGGTTCACCAGGACGGGAGGCTGCGACTGCCCGGCCAGCGCCTGCGACAGGGTGCGCCCTTCCTCTATGGTTTCGGCCAGGGCGGCCGCCATGGGCCCCAGGCGCCCGCGCTGCTCTTCCGCCAGGCAGCGCAGGCAGTCCAGCAGCGGCAGGCCGGCGCGCAAACCATGCTCCAGGTGAAAGCAGAGCTCGATCTGTTCGCGGCGCCGCAAGCGCCGCCGCTGGCGTACCGCCGGGCGGCAGTGCAGCAGGGTCAGGCCGCGGCGGGCCAGCTGCCCCTCCAGTTCCGCCGCATCGAGCGCGTCCATCCGGGCCTCGCGCATTCTGCCCTGCGAATCGGCGGCGCGGTAACGAAAACTGCGCATCTGTGTCCGTCTCCCCGCGGCCTCCCTCAGGCGCGCTCCAGGTGGCTCATGTCTATTACGCGGCGCAACTCGGGCAGATCGGTAGCGCCCTCCAGTACCCGCTGCGCCCCGGCCTGGGACAGGCTGCGCGCGCCCGTGGCCCGCACCCGCTCCAGCAGTTGCGGCCAGGAGGCGCGCGCCGCGACCAGCGCGCTCAGGCCGGGGTCCAGGTGCAGCACTTCCATGATCGCCAGCCGGCCCCGGTAGCCGCTGTGCCCGCACTGCGGGCAGCCGACCGCGCGGTACAGGGGGCGCCGGTCTTCCGCGTGCATGCCCAGCAGGCGGCGCTCGCCGGGGGTTGGGCGGTGGGTGCCGCGGCAGCGCATGCACAGGCGCCGCGCCAGGCGTTGGGCGACCACCCCGACCAGATGGCCGGCCAGGAGATCCGGGGGGATGCCCATGCTCGTCAGCCGCGGCAGGGCGGCCAGCGCGGAGACGGTGTGCAGGGTGGCGAATACCCGGTGCCCGGTCATGGCGGCGCGCATGGTCATGCGCGCCGTTTCTTCGTCGCGGATTTCTCCGATCAGGAGGATGTCCGGCGCCTGGCGCAGCACGGCGCGCACGCCGGCGGCAAAATCGAATTGCGAGGCATCCAGCGAGCATTGGCGCACCGCGGGCAGCTGGTATTCCACCGGGTCCTCCAGGGTCATGATGTTGGTCTCGCCGGTGTTGAGGCGGTTGAGCAGGGCGTACAGCGTCGTGGTCTTGCCGCTGCCGGTGGGGCCGGTCATCAGGATCATTCCTTCCGGGCGCTCGAGCATCCGTTCCAGCGCCTCTTGCGCCTGGGCGTCCAGCCCCAGTTTGTCCAGGGCGATGGTCATCCGTTCCCGGTCCAGCACCCGCAACACGATGTTTTCTCCATATACCGTGGGCAGCGTGGAGACGCGGAAGTCCACCGTGTGCCCGGCCAGCGACAGGGAGAAATGACCGTCCTGCGGCAGGCGCTGTTCGGCGATGTCCAGCCCGGCCATTACTTTGACGCGCACCGCGATGGACGGCCAGTGGTCTTTGTGCAGGCTGCAGACCTGGCACAGCACTCCGTCAACGCGGTAGCGGAAGCGCGCGAAGCCCCGTTCCGGTTCCAGGTGAATGTCCGAGGCGTTGCGCTTGACCGCATCGGTCAGCAGGGCGTTTACCAGGCGCACGACCGGGCGCTGGGACTCGTCTTCGGCGCCGGTGTCCCCGGCGCCTTCTTCTGGCGCCGTTTCGCGCTCCAGTTCGCGCAGGGCGTGTTCCATGGACAAGGGGTGGCCGTAGTGGCGCTCCAGCGCCCGCGCCAGGCCGGAGTCGCCCGCCAGCACGGGGGAGATGCGGATGCCGCCGCCCAGACGGGCAGCGATCTCGTCCATCAGCAGCAGGTTGCGGGGGTCGCCGGTGGCCAGGGTCAGCTGCCGCGTGTCCGGCTCGTAACGCACCGGCAGCACCCGGTAGTGCCGGGCCGTTTCCCAGGGCAGCAGGGCGATGGCATCCGGGTCCGGGATCACTCGCTCCAGGTCTATGGGCCGTTCGCCGAGCAGCCCGGCCAGGCTGGCCGTGATCACGGTTTCGGAGACGAAACCCAGGCGCACCAGGCAGGCGCCCAGGGTTTCCCCGCTGCGCCGGTGTTCGGTCAGGGCGATCCGCAGTTGGTCGCCGCTGACGATGCCGCGCTGTACCAGGAAGTCGCCGAGGCGTATGGGTAAGTTCACGGCGTTTCGTGCTCCTGTTGCAGGCGGCGGATGCGGGCGCGCGCCACGCCGGCGGCGAAGACGGCCGGCCGCTCCCGGGCCGCGGCCAGGGCCTGGCGGTAGTAGTTCAGGGATTCGCGGCGGCGGCGCAGGCGGTCCAGGCTTACGGCCAGGTTGAACAGACAGTCCGGGCGCGGCCCGGCGCGGCAGGATTTGCGGTAGGCGCGCGCCGCTTCCGGCCAGCGCCCCCGGGCGGCGTACAGGCCGCCCAGGGCGAAGTAAAGGGGGGCGGGGCGCGTTGCGGCCGCGGCGGCGGTCTCCAGCGCCGACAGGGCGCTGGCCGGGCCGTTCGCATCCCGGCGCAGGGCGGCCAGGCCGGCCAGGGCGGCCGGGTCCGCGGGAGAGCGGCGCAGGAGTTGCCGGTACCGGCGGCGCGCTTCTGCCGCTTTGCCCTGTCGCCAGGCCACGGCGGCCGCGCCCAGCAGCGCCTCCCGCTGTTGCCGGGAGCCTGGCCGGACGCTGTTCAGGGCATTGCCATACGCGGCGGCGGCGGCATCCAGCGCCTGTTGCCGGTACGCCCGGTAGCCGGCCCGCAGCCAGTCGGCGCCTGAAGACGGCGGCGCGCCGTTTTGCCGCGGCAGCGGCCGGGATGCGCGCTGCGGGGAGGGCGCTGTTGCCCGTTGCGTCTGCGCGGCCTTGCCGGGCGCCGGCGGCACGGAGGGCGGCGGCGAGGGCGCCGGCGGCGCCGCTTCCCGTCGCGGTCCCCGTTGCGGCCCTTGTTGCGGCCATGTTACGGCGCCGCCAGCATCCGCGCTGCCGGCCGTCGCCGTGGCCTGCGCCGCCGGCGGCGAGGGCCGCGGCACGGCGTGGGCGTAGCGCAGATACAGGGAGGCGAAGGCCAATACGGCGGCCAGCGCCAGCAGGGCCGCCAGCGGCGCGACGGCGAAACGCCAGCGCGGCGCCGGCCCGCTCCCGGGGTGGTCCGTTGCCGGCGGCGGCAGCGACGATAGCGGGTCGGGGAGCCGCCCGTTCATCCCTGCTCCGCTTCGGGCCGGGGCGTCTCTGCCCCGCGTCCCGCTTCGATCACCGCGGGCCGCAGCAGGATGACCAATTCCGTGCGCCGCGAATTTCTGCCCTTGCTGGAGAACAGGCGCCCGATCCAGGGCAGTTTCGCCAGTCCGGGCACCTGCCTTTGGTCGCTGCCCCGGTCGTCCTGGATCAACCCGCCGAGTACCGCCACCTCGCCGTCCTCCAGCCGCAGCAGGGACTCCAGCTCGCGCACCTGGATTTCCGGGATGCGGCTGCCGTTTTCCCGCAGGATCGGGTTGGGATCGCTGACGAATCGGTTCACCCGCGAGATGGTCGGGCGCACGCTGAGGATCACGGCGCCCCCCGCATCCACGTAGGGGGTGACGCTCATTACCAGCCCCACCGGCACGGAGTGCACTTCGCTGCGCGAGGCGCTTTCGCTGCTGCCCTGTACGCTCAGCGTCGTTTCCTGCTCTACGGTGAAATAGACGATGTTGTCCACGACCTTGAGCAGCGCCGTCTGGTTGTTGAGCGCCATCAACTGGGGGCTGGAGAGCACGCGGGTGTCGCCGAACTCTTGCAGCAGCCGCAACGTGGCGCTGATCTCGTTGCCGCTGGAGTCCCCGTCTTCGTAGCGCAACACCAGCGAACTCACGGTCTGCGCCGGCGTCTCGCCCAGGGAGGTCCACTCCAGCTCCACCCCGGAACCGCGTTCCAGGAACGACCACTCGATCCCCGACTGGTAGCGGTCGCTCAGGGCCACCTCGACGATCGTGGCGCGGATCAGCACCTGGCGGCGCGCGCTCTCCAGCACTTCGGACAGGAAGCGGCGCACGGTGCGGTGCTGCGCTCCGGTGGCGCGCACCGCGACCACACCGGCGGCGGCGTTGGGGATCACCGCCGCCGCGCCGTCGTCCGTCGCGACCCCCAGGAGCGCCCGCAGATTGCCGGCCAGTGTCGCCCAGAAATCCAGCTCTGCGCTGCCGCTGACGTCCGTGGTGGAATTGTTGACGCCTGTCGTCCCCAGTCCCTCGTCCGGGCTCGCGGCGCTGCCGGTGGTGGCGATCTGGGTGGCTATCTGCACCCGGCTGTTGGTGCTGCGCGCCAAGTTGAGATATCCGATGTGGTAAATGCGGAAGAAGGGCGTGTCGGGGAATGCCGCCAGGTAACCGGGGCTGCGCTCCAGGCGCAACGGCGTTTGCCGCTCCAGGCGCTCCAGGATTCGAGGCAGGGGTTGACTCTCGGCGTACAGGGTCACCGCGCCCTGCAATTCAGGATGCACGTCGAGCTCGAGGCCGGCATCGCGCGCCAGCGAGAACAGCAACTCGCGCACGGGCACTTGGCGCACCGCGACCGTGTAGCGTTCTTCCGCCGGGACGGGCGGCGGCTCGGGGGGGTGGGGAGGAGACGCAACGACTCGGGGGGCGCCGCCTGCCGGCTCTTGCGGCGGCCGAAGGTGGCCGCGCGTCTCGGCGGGCGCCGCCGCGGCCGGTTCCTCCGGCCCGAAATGCGTCCCGGAATGCGCGCAGCCCGCGACCAGCAAAGCGAGCGCAAGCGGGGCCGTGACAGTCCTTGTCTTCGACATTGATCACATCCTTGTGTTCGGTCTTGTGTTCGGAGGCTACTTTAGCGCATTCGCTTCCCGGGGACAATCGGGGCGGCGACCGGGCCAGGCGTTTGCGCCCGGCGACGAAGGATGCGAGCCGACTGCCCCCATTCTCTCTGCCGGCACTCGCGTTCGGCCCAGGGTGTTCAAGGCGCGGCACACTTAGATGCAGAGGCGGTCAACCGTTCTCGACCCGGCGCAGGCGCGCTCGTCCGCGACGCCGGGGGAACTTTGCCCCGGGGAGGGGGCGGCGCGAATCGTCGGGGCCGGCGGATTGTGCATTTGCAATAGTCTTTTCCGGGGCCTTTCCTGGCCTTTCCCGGCAGATTGCAAGCTGCTAGTCGAGCGACTGGGCAAGGTGCCGGGACATAGCACGACCGCGAAGTAACGCTGGCGTTCCCGCTTATTCCCCGCGGACAGGTGATCAATCCTGCCCGTTGTCCGGGTGTAGTATTCGGCGGGAGTCCCGACAGGGAGCTCCGCAGCCGTGCTTGTAAAATAGTATAGTCTTTCATGGCGTCAATCTCAAAATTGCGTACTACGCGCGGCCTGGAAGCTTCGCGCTGCGGTTCCGTCCCCGTCATTGACAAGCGCTTCGGCCCGGGTTCAGAATATCCTTGGCGTCCGTGCACGGGCGTCCGTGCACGATGGCATGGAACGAAGCAGAAGCGCCAGGGAGGGCATTGCAATGGAAAACACGACGACCATGACGGAAACTGCCGTATTCGACACGCTGGCCGTCGCCCGCGATCTGGAACAGGCGGGCTTTGACCGCAGGCAGGCGGAGGCGCTGGCCAGGGCCCTGGCCGCGGTTCAGGGCAGCTTGGCGACCAAGGAGGGCCTCGCGCAGCTGGAGTTGCGGCTGGAGTCGAAGATAGAGGCGTTGCGCACGATCATGCTGGTGGTCTTTCTCCCTTTTCAACTGACGATCCTGGCCCTCGTGCTGCCGCCGTATTTCGGCGGCTGAAGGCTGCCGCTTTGGCAGGGGCGCCCCAAAGGGGAGCCACGCAGATCATCTGGAGACGCCGGGCGTTTCGATTCATTAAAGCCCCTCCATTCTTCTGGATTTTCGCCCCGAAAATCCCTGCTCTTGCGTCATCGTCGGCGCCATGGGCCGGACTTCCGCCAAGCCGTTACGCAATCGAGGGGAAAAGATTCCTATCCCGCCGCCCAACCTACCCCGCTATTCCTGCCCCCGTTAATGCAGTAAAGACAAGCCAGGGGCAAGCCTGCGCCTCAT
>JAPPPX010000062.1 GCA_028817305.1 Gammaproteobacteria bacterium
GTAATTTGCCACTGTGGCCAGTGCCGGCGCTTTCACGGCCACTGTGGCGCCTACGCTTCCGTCCCCCGCGACTGCCTGGAATTTGACCGACAGGAGCAGCTGCGTTGGTACCGCTCTTCCGCCCGCGCCCGCCGCGGCTTCTGCGCGCAATGCGGCGCCAGCCTGTTCTGGGATCCGAACGGCAGCGACCGCATCGCGGTAGCCGCCGGCAGCCTGGACGATGCCGGCGAGCTGCGCGTCACGTGCCATATCTATACTGCGGATGCCGGCGGCTACTACGAGATCGCCCCCGGCCTGCCGCAACACCGACAGGGGTTGCCACGGCAATCCTCCTGATGCGCCCGCGGCAGCGCCCCGGGCGAGGGCGAGCGCCACAGGCACCGGGCACTCTGCGAAAATTTGCCAATCTGCAAGCCGGAGGTTATAATTGCGATCAGTCTTTGATTTGGGTTGGGCCTGTCAGAATGTATTCCGCGGTTATCGGGTTGGGCGTATAAGTTTTTCGTGCTGTAGTTCGCATAGAGCCTAAATTCTGAGAATTAGGGGGAGAGAAAAGCCATGACCGAAGAACTCGCTTCTTTGACAGTTATCTTCACCGAATTTTACTACTGGGTAACAGTAGTGTTCATGTTCTTGATCCATGTCGGCTTCTGCATGTACGAAGTGGGCGCCTCCAGGTACCGCAACCACATGCACACCCTGCTCAAGAACACCATGCTGATCCCGCTGGTCACCCTGACCTTTTTCTTGTTTGGCTGGTGGATTTACTTTGCCTTCCCGAATGGCCCGGGCATTACCGGGGGCTTGGTCGAGGCGCCTTGGGCGTTGGCCTGGAGCGAGTTGATGGGCCCGCACATGGGCGGGACGCCCTCCGGCGAAATGGTATCCGCCGCCGATACCGCTTTCTGGGCGCGCATCAACGGCGTGTTTTGGGCGGCATTCCTGCTGTTCTCCTGGACCGCCGCCTCGATCGTGTCCGGTTCGGTCATTGAGCGCATACGGCCCGGCGCCTTCTGGATCCTGGCCGTGCTGATCGGCTCGGTAGCCTGGATCATAGACGCCGCCTGGGGCTGGCATCCGGATGGCTGGATGGTGCAGAAACTCGGCTACCACGACGCCTATGCCTCTGGCGTCATCCACGCCATCGCGGGCGGCTTCGCCCTGGGCATTCTGGTGGTCCTCGGGCCGCGCATCGGCAAATTCCGCGCCGACGGCACGCCGCGGGAAATCGTGCCGCATAACCCGTGGCTGGTGACGCTCGGGCTGTTCCTGATCTATACCGGCTTCTGGGGCTTCTACGCCGCCTGCAACGTGCCGATCATAGACGTGGACGCGGACGAGGCGCGGGTCTTTTTCTCGGCCACCAATATCTACCTGGGGCCAACGACGCTCTCCGGCATCACCTTCAATTTCCTGATGTCGCTGACGGGCGGCCTGATGGCGGGGTATCTCATCTCGAAGGGCGACCCCTTCTGGACCTACTCCTCGGGTCTCGCCGGCATTATCGCCGCCTCCGCGGGCAACGACCTCTACCACCCGATTCAGGCAATGCTGGTCGGCGCCGTAGGCGTGGTGTGCATGTACAAGATGCACTACTGGATGGAACGCAAGTTCAAGATTGACGACGCGGTAGGCGCCGTCGCGGTGCACGGCTACGCGGGCTTCGTGGGGCTGGTGATTGCGGGCTTTATGCTCTGGGGCTACCCCTCGTCACCCAACACCGATTACGCGACGGTGAGCCCAATCGGGCAGTTCATAGGCGCAATCATCATGTTCGGAGTGCTCGGATTCCTCCCGGCCTTCATCGTCGCGAAGATCCTCAGCAGCATGGATCTGTTGCGCATCCCGCGCGCGGTGGAGATCGCCGGCCTGGACGTGCGCTACGACGCGCAGCGCGAAGAGGCTGTCAGGGACGTCAACAAGGCCATGTTGGAAGAGGCCCAGTCCAAGGGCATCGTGTAAAGTTCGCCTAGCGGAGGAGCAAAATCATGACTATCCCACAAGCAAGCACGGGCGCGTTCGAGAACTGGGCCGGGGACATCGCCGAGATCGGCGCGATCTACCCCTTCGCCGGTTCCGAGGTGTTCTGGTTCATACTCGCGCTGGTCTTCTGGCTCGGCTGGCATGCGCTCCAGTTGGGAATGGAGGCGCGCGAATGGCAGGAAGACACCGAGCGCTACATGAAAGACAAAGAAATGGTCCGCAAGCTGATCGAGTCTTAGCGGCGGACGGAGGAACGCAAGAATTTGGCAGGGCACCGGTTCCCCGGGCGGATTTCCTCTCCGGGGCGCGTAGCGGGAGGCAGAAGCCTCGGGAGTGATCCAGCGCTGGTTGCAAGGCATGCCGACGCGGCCCGTGCTCTATATCGCGCCTCTGGCGGCGGTTGCGGTACTGGCCTTGTACTACTACGGACGTTACCGTGACTGTCATTTCCAGGCTTCGTTGCGGCAGGACATCTACCGCTTGGCCGCGGCCCGCCGGGATGGCGTGATGAACCTGGCCGAAGCCGTTCCCTTCTCATGGGACCGGGCAATCGTGAGCCGGGCAGGGCGCGAGGCGCCAGATTGTCCTTTGGGTTGGGATTGGCCGCGAGGGCGCAGGGCGGAACTGGCCGCCGCGCAACGGCTGAGCGCAATCGTTTATCTGTACCGGGGCCGGGCCGCCGGCTACGTAGAATTGGACCGGGCCGTGCTGGACTTCGACAGGGACGGGGAGTACGCCCCGCGCGAGGCATTGTTCCGGACGCGGCAGTCCGGGAGCGGGCTCCTGCTGTCGCCCGCCCGCGCAGCCGGGGCAGGCGAGGGCGATGACCCAGGCGGCGACCGAAACCAGCTTTCGGCGCCGTCGCCGGGAAATGCCGGGGCGCCGCCAGGCGCGGAATTTCCCGAAACGCGCTCTTCCGAGGACAAGGATTTGCATCCGTGAGGGGGAAGCGGGTAGAGAGTAGAAAGGGGCCGCCCATGCGGGGGCTTCCGGTTTTTTCTGTTTTGGTCTTTTTTTCGCGCAATGGAGGTTACTTACCATGAAAAGCCACGAAAAACGCATTCGGGCCGTCCTGCTGGGAGGCCTGCTGACGGCGCTGGGTGGCCATGCCCCGGCCGTACTCGCCCAAACGCCACTGGATGCGGAGAACTTCAGCGGCACGGTCACCATGACCACCGACTATGTCTTCCGGGGGATCTCCTTCTCCTCGCAGAACCCGGCCATACAGGGCAGCGCGGACTGGGCCTACGGAAACTGGTTCGCCGGCATCTGGGGTACCAGCATTGAATCTTTCGGTTCCTCCTCAAGGCCGGGTTGTACTCCGCGTCTGGTTAATCCCGCTGGTATGCCGGTTGATCCTCAGCCTAACAGCCTAGGATGCGATACTAACGAAGGGCTTGGGCTGACCTCTGAGTTCGATTTCTATTTCGGCTTTGCCAGCAGTGCCGCCGGCTTCGATTGGTACATACAGCCGATTTACTACCTTTATCCGGATTCCAACGAAAATGCCTTCGGCGGCAACCCGGATATGTTCGAGGTCTGGCTGAACGCTTCCCGGTCCATTGCGGAGGTGCCCGGGGCGCCTACCGTGGACATCCTCTACGGCTATACGCCGGACTACTTTTTCGAGGCGGGCTCTGGCCACTATATCCGCGGCGGCGTGGCCTTCGATCTCGGCGGCGGCATAGGCGTGGACTTCGGCTGGGGATATCAGACCGTGGAGGGGGAAAACGATGTGCTATGGCTTGGCGTGAGCGATCCGAATTACTCTCACTGGGATGTAGGGGTTACCGGCGCCATCGTGGGCTTCGACCTGGACCTGCGCTACCACGACACGAACCAGGAGGAAGGCGACGATTTCGTCCCTAACTTCACTGCCGAGTCAAATACGGAATCCCGCGTCGTCTTCACCATCTCGCGCAGCTTCTAAGTAGAGGCGAGGGGGGGGCGGGGGAGCAATCCCCGTCCCGCACCGGAGGATGCGAGGCTGTTGTTTGCGGCGGCGCCGGAACGCGGCAGGGAGTTGTTGACCGGTACCGGAGAGGCCCGCCGACAATGGCCGCGCTACTATTCGATATAGACGGCGTTCTCTACCAGGAGAACGCGGCGCTTCCCGGCGCATCGGAGTTCGAGCTTTCTCCGGCTTATGAATATATGTGAACTATGGACTGGCATAGTGCTTACCGAAATTTTTGCATAGGCGGAAGTGTAATTGAATACATATGGTACATGTTTAATTATTCGTAAAACGTCCGCATGAAAACACTTGTGATGATACTTGATATGAGCTCTGTAAGCTGGCCTTTTTTGTTAACACTAAATCAGAAAAGCAATCAATTGTATAGTTTTTCTTCACTCTGCTTTCACTTCTGGCTCCCTTTCCTTGAGCTCTGACGCAATATATGCTAATACAAACAAATTTCTCAAAATATCCAAAACAGCTAACTTATAAGCCGTTATAACACCCTA